>CABSEJ010000018.1 GCA_902476765.1 uncultured Blautia sp. | reverse complement strand
ATATCCGTAACGTCCTGTGCATTTTGCTGTATCTGCTCCCGGTCTGCCACTATTTTCTGGGCAGCCTCCTGCACTCTGGATACTTGTGTGTCTCCCTCGGCCTTTACGGCCTCCACTTGGGCTGCTCCGGCACTGTTTACGGCCTGTACAGCCTGTGTCTTAGCAGTGTTTACCTCCTGTACAGCAGCGTCCCCAGTATCCTCCACACGGTCTACCTGGGTCTGGCCAGCGTTATTAACGTCCGCTACTGTCTGCTGGGCAGTAAGTTCAAAGGATGCTTTTGTTTGCTCTACACTTGCTTTGTCCTGGGCAACCTGGCTCTGCATGGTCTGGACCTCTGCTTTGGCCTGCTCTACGGCAGTTTTGTCCTCAGAGGTATTTTTAGCCGCTGTCTCCGCTGCTTTTTGTGCAGTCTCGGCCGCCTCTTTGGCTGTTTCTGCCGCTGTTTGTGCTGTTTGCGCTGCTTTGGCAGATGTATCGGCATCCTGGGCCGCTGTCTGGGCGGCCTGTTTGTATTCTGCTACCAGTTTTACGTCCTCTCCGATTCCGGACACAGACTCCACCAGACGTTCCACTTCTTTTCGATTTGCTGCCGTCTCTTCAGCGTCTTCAGATGCTTTGTTTGCATGCCCCTCCGCTGCTTTTTCTGCGGCTTCTGCCCGGTCTGCGGAGTCATTCACAGTGGCAATGGCTTCCCGGAAAAGTTCTGTGTCTTCTGGAGTGTCAAACGCCTCTGGCTTTGGCCTGGCTTTTACCTGGATGGAAATTTTATACTCCGTTTGCCCAGAGGTTTCATTTGTTATGTAGATAAAAGCATATATAACATAATCCGCTGCACTACTGTTATTCTCCAACATGCTGTCCGGAATAGTTACATCTGTTATGTCGTCCTTTGTGGTGCCTATCCGGGTAACAGCCTCGCCACCCTTGTCCCGCAACGAAAAATGGATTTCTACCGCCGTTGGTAGGTCAAGCCCCTGTATACGGAGGATTTGTCCATAATCCCACTGCCATAAGCCATATAGAGTTTTTGTCGTGTCTCCCTTACAAAAATTTGCGATAATCATGGTCATCCCACCTTTATTCTGTTACTTCTCTCCACTGCCCCTCTGTTCCTTCTACTCCAGGTTCCCAGACGTTGTTATCTACCAAAGACTCCCAGGTTTTGCCATTGTGCTCAACCTTATCTCCTGTGGAGTATCCGTTTGTGCTGTCCGGCTGCTCCCACTCCGGGATAACTTCCGGGTCTGGGAGCAGGATTTTTGTCCACAAGGATGGAGCAGTGTCTGGCGACCAGGTATCCTGAGAGATGTGTGCCTGCAAGCATTTATAAAGGCTATCCATGTACAATACCCTGTCCCCCACAGCATAATCTGTACTGTTGCCAGACCAACCTGGGTACAGGTCTTTTACAGTAAGAGCCTGCTCATCAGAGAGATATGCAATAGCCGTTTGTATGCTCTCCTGCTGCCTTTCCTCCTCCGTCTGCTCACGCAGGCCAAAGGATACTTCCAGGCCGTTTATTGTGGCTGTAATTCTGTAGTTTGGCTCTGTAAGCATCATATTATAATATTCTGCACTTACAGCAGACCCAGACGCAAACTGCACATGGGATAAATTTGTTTTGGTAAGCTTTCCGGCCAATACAGCCAAGCCGGTATAATCCTCTACTACGCTTGTAATATTTCCCAGGCTTGCGCCGTCTAAGATTTCGATTTCTACTCCGTTTGCTAAAATCATTTTTTCCATATACTTATCCTCTCTTTCTAACTGATGTATTACGAAAGCTTCTTTTCTTTTGCAAGCGTAATTAAGACCTCCCAGACCCCTGAGTATCGCCAGTTAATGTAAAAAGACACTACTCGGTCAGGCTGGTTATAGCGCTGCGTGACTATACCCAGGTAGTTTCCTGTCAGCAGTGAATCATTTTTTAGGATGGCATTTAATAAACAATATCCACTTGGGACCTGATAATTACCCCAGCTCCACTCTTTATTGGCACCATCTGGTGTAAATGTTATGCCTACCATTTCGCTGTAAATTTCCAATTTGGAATCGAGCTGTGTAATTTTACCATCTAAGACCTTTCCCTGTCTTGCGTCCAACACACTTCCCTCAACATTTGTGGTTACGTTATTAGCCACATTTTTAGAAGCTGCATTTCCTAATGTTGGCTTATTGCTAAGGTTATTATAATTTTGCAAATCCGAAGCATGCTTTCCATCTACGGTGTCTGCATTTCCGCCATTTGCCTTCATGGATGTCGGTTTGTTATTTAAATCGTTGTAACTGCCGGAGAATGCCACATCATTAAATTCTTTTACTGGCACCAGCATCACAATGCTCTCTATTGCAGTTCCGTTTATTTTGACACGACAGAAAGGTTTCTGGGATATAAACACCCCTGTCCGGATGTCTGCGTTTTGATAGGTCGGGTCCTGGGGGTTAGAGGCTACTGGCGTACCATTTACTACCTCAAAAGCCGCTGTCTCCACTCCTGTTTCCTCATCCCTGGTGTATTTCACAACCACTATATCGTTCCTCATGGTCCCCTGGGTTCCGGACTGGATTGTAATGTTCTCCGATTCTCCATATCCGATGTAGACTTCCCTTCCGTCAAATACGGCAACACCGTCTTTCACGGTTATCTGATTGGCCGTCTGGATGGTTACGGCCATTTCGCTCCCCACTGGCAGGATTGCAGATTCCCCGTAAATTCCCCGGTTAAAATCCGCCCATTGTTCTGCTGTCACATGGTCCCGGCCTTTATAGCCGGTTACTAAATTAAGCGCCATGTCATTCCTCTCCTTCCACTTTGTAATCAATGCTCATTGTTCCGTTTTCCATCTTCACTATCTTCTGGACTACCGGCTTCTGCAGATACAGGCCGGTCTCGTAATTCCTTCCGGCGATAATGTCCCCAATCTGCAGGTCCATCTCCTGAATGCTCATGCTCATGGATTTTGTCCCCATCAGCTCCCGGAGCTGCTCTATGCCTTTTTCAATCAGGTCTTCCAGGCTTTCCGCATTGTTGTAATCATATATGGCTGTGCGCTCCTGCAGGCCCCTATAGTGCGGCTTGTCCTGGAGGATACTTCCGTCTAACTGTGCATACAGATGGACTACCTGTCTCTCTTTCAGCTCACCTCTTCCCAGGCATATCAGATGGTTTATCCCCCGTCTGGACTCTTTCAAATTGATGGCAATCTTGGAGTCCTGGGAATATTCGATTTCCGAAGACAGGTTTTGGATGGGCGCCGCAGAAAGTGCAACAAAAAACGGCTCGTTCGGGCCGCCCTGCTGAATCTCTATATTTATTCTTGCGTTCTTTTTCTGCAGCATTTTTGTAAAGCCGCTTAATGCGTCTGTATACCGCTCAAATTGATATGTCCCCACATCTATGCCGCTGGGTTCCTGGGGTACTGTGAACAGGCCGTCAAAGGCATTGCCAAGAACCTGCCGCATAACGTCATGGGCATCTCCGGAAACAGTCTTGTAGTCCTGTCCTGCCGGCGGCTCTATGATGAACTGCTGCAGGAACTTCCGAAAAGCGTTCCCCAGCCACTTCTCTTCAATGTCATTGGTCCAGGTATCCATCTCTTCTATCAGGGCGCCGTATTCCGTTCCAGGGCATATCAGGTACATGCCAAAATCCAGCAGGCCACGCTCGGAAGTAATTTCCACGTCATTGGTGTCTCCAATGTCAAAGTCAACAGAAACGGAATCCGGAATCCTTCCCAGTTCCATTTTTTCTGCATTGCAGATTATAAACTCCATCTTGGCTCGCTCCTCTCGTCTTTTATTAAGATGTCAAGTCCGTATGTTCCCGGCCAACTCACCGTCTGCACTCCCGGAGGGATTTTCTGGAATACGGAATATAGTTTTTCCCTTGCATTATACAGATTCATTTCTTCTCCCAAGCGCCCTATCTTTGTCACCGTACCGGCAGCGCTGTCGATTTCCAGACGCTCCCCTTCGTAAACGGTAGCGTATACCGTATAGGGATGGCCGCCTATCCGGATGCTTGGGTTATCCACAAACCCCCATATGGTCATGACAAAATCGCACTCTGCGAAAGAATCATTTTCAATGGTTCTCCTGCCGTAGGTCCCCACAAAATCAAAGGGCAGGTCAAAAAGGGGATAGGTGACTTTCAGATTAGACGGTTTCAGGAAATCAAAGGCAAACTCTCTGAGAACGGCGCCGTTTTCTATTGTCTGCCCTTCGGACACTCCCCCGGAGATGTCAGGGTTATTTTCTCCAGGGCCCTCTGGGATAGCGGTCTGTGGAAGGAATTGGTATTTGGTTTCTTTGTACCAGTGCGGATAATATTCAACTAATGAAAGTGTATTATCCATGGAATAGCAGCCGCCCTCCCAATCCTCTTTCTCGCTGGCAAATATAAAACATGGAAGGTAGTATTCTCCGAAATATAGCTTCCCAGGAATGTTCTTGATTACATCTTTTTCAAAAGCCTCATACAAAGAATCTACGTTTTTCCCATATTCTGTTTCTGTTTTTCCAAAAACAGTTATGGTAAACTCCTTTTCCTGAATTGTCTTTTCCAGTTTTTTTATACGTTTTCCTGACAACGAATAATCCCAGGAATAATTTAAAAAATCTCCTGTCTGCATCCAGTAAGGAGGTTTATCTAGGTCTATAATTTTGTTGTCTGCCCCCGTCTGATAGTAGATTCTCACTTCGACACCTCCCTCACCATACGGCCAAACTCTCTTTTTCCTACTTCAAATTTCATATCTTCCATGTTATCTGCAAACCTATCACCGGCAACAGCTCCGAAAGTCTTTGCCAAAAGAACAATGTCATCCTCCGACAAATGCAAAATCCGGTTTATCTCCTGATGATTGTACAGGTTTGATTCTGTCGAGAATGATTTCGTTATTCTTCCGGTGTTAAAATCCATAACCTCACGCATACGGGAAGATACGGCTGAAAGGTCTATAGACTCCAAGGCTATTTTTGAAAGATTTTCTGACGCTTTTTTAACGTCTTTTTCTTCGTGCCCAATTCCGATTTCAAAACCTTTTCCAAAATCTTTTCCCACAGCTTTCATTTCTCTTGATGGGGAATGGATTCCTAAAAAGTCTTTCGCAGCTTGCAAAGCACTGGCCGCAAGATTCGCCGCAGCTTCTACTGCGCTTCCTATCCATCCCTTTATCCCAGATACGAAGCCCGAACCAAATCCCGAACCAGCGCTGCTTCCATCTATCGAAGAGGCTCCAGAATCAGCAGAGCTTGCCAGATTACTTCCTTCACGATTCGCTGAACCAGACTGACTTCCAACACCAGATACATATTGCTGCCCTATCCTACTGCCAGTCGCTCCTGTGTCTGCCGAGCCCATCCCGGAGTTGGCTGTATCCGACAGACCTTTTGATGTGGTATTGATTGCTCCCTTATTACTTCCTATGCCGCTGTTATATTCAGAACCCTTCCTACGCCCTGTTCCTTCGGTATCCGCTGAACCCATCAAGGCATCAGAAGAATTTGCAAGTAATAGGGATGTGCCATCAATATTCCCTTTGTTGCTTACTAGACCCGTATTATATTCACTGGTTTTTCTGGAACCCGTACCTTTGGTATCTTTTGAACCAAGTATAGTATCAGAAGAACTTGCTATCCCGTCTGAAGTATTGTCTATTTTTCCCTTATTGCTTCCAACACCAATATTGTACTCATTGGTTTTCCTGGAACCTGTCCCTTCTGTGTCAGCAGAACCAAGAATCGTATCCATGGAATCTGAAATTGTCAGGGATGTGGTGTCTATGGCTCCCTTATTACTTTCAAGTCCGCTGTTATACTCGCCGGTTTTTATGGCCCCTGTGCCAAATGTATCAGCCGAACCAAGCTGAGCATTGGAAGAGTCCGCTACTGCTTTTGATTTTGCGTCTACAGTTCCTTTTTGACTGTCGATTCCTATGCCGAAAAAGTTCATGATTTTAACGCCTGTATCATGAACCTTTTGTATAAGTTCACTTTCACCTAAAGACTGTAAAAAGCCAGATATAACAGATTTTCCTTTTTCAAACAGACTTTCTTTATTTTCATCAATACCTGCTTCTGCTCCTTCATTTACACTAGTGAAGATACGTTTAACAGCTTTAGATGGTGAATTGACTTCAAGTACTTCACTCAAAGCCTCTAAAAAAGAAATTCCTTCTTCTTCTGCTTTATCTTGTATTTTGTCAAATCCTCCTAATCCATCTAAGGCGCCTTCTACAGTACTTTCGAATTTTTCCCTCGTTTCTTTCGGCATCTCGGATATTGAGTCTATGAAGTTGCCTGCAGTCTTTCTTGCTTCTTCTGAAAGCTCTCCTCCACTCATAGCTGTTTGAGCAATCATTGACAGCCATATCCCTGCTTGTTCTAGTTGCTCATTATCCATATCCTTCGTGATACTGTCCCATATACCTGCCATGGTTTCTTTATGTTTTTTGTTTTCTTCAGCTATCTTGACATGGTATTGTGCCTCCGCAACTTCTCTCAATGTTTTTGTATCATTTTCATGTGCCGCATATGTCTCTTCTAATCCCTTTAGCGCTTCTTCATGCCTTTGTTTCTCCTGCTCTGCCTGAGCATTCGACTCACTAACCCTATTGAGATATTCCATTCCTGCAGTAGCTCTATCTGAATATCCTTGTTGAATAATGGCAAGAGTATCTCCGCATTCTTTGTTTGCAGCATCTACCGCCTGCTGATATCTGCTCTGTGCTGCAGCTGCTTCATTTTGATACCATTCTTGAGTATATTGCGCTGACGTTCCAACTAATTGTTGGTTAATGGCATTTGTTTCCAGCATCTGCTCATATGCTTTGTTTACAACATTATCTTTT
This sequence comes from uncultured Blautia sp., assembly GCA_902476765.1. GTDB lineage: Bacteria > Bacillota > Clostridia > Lachnospirales > Lachnospiraceae > Blautia. The sequence continues at coordinate 25,935 of CABSEJ010000018.1, read as the reverse complement.
GTTTCGTATGCAGAATTGATAATTTTCTGTGATGCATCTGCATATTCCTGAGCATTTCCATCATAAGTCATAGCCAGTGACTGTGCACTATCTCGAACTGCTGTAGCATAAGACTGTTGAACAGACAATTCTTGCGCTGTGAGCTCATTCATTTGTTGGAATAGCTGGTCTAATCTCTGTATTTCAGTTTCTGTTAAGCTTCGTCTTTCTTCTGTGGCTGTTTTTGCAATCTGAGTAATCTCTTCCTGTACAGCATCCATTTTAGATGCCATCTCTTCCTGTACAGCATTTGACACAATAATGGAGTCATTAAAACCATCAAAAATACTACCAGCATTTTGAATTCCTTCACTAAAGGTATTTATAGAATTGCCGACAGCCTCAAAGCTTTCTCCTGCACGAGCAACAGAATCATTCAATTTCTCTTGAGCGCTCTCTACATCTTTTTGTGTCAAAGCATATACCGCTAAACCTGCTGCCAAAGCCCCTACCGCAGTAATCACTAAACCAATAGGATTTGCCGCCATTACAGCATTCCAGGCCGTTTGTGCTGCTGTTGCAAGAGAGACCCGTCCTGTTAAAACTCCAACTGCCGCTTGCCCTACTGTTAATGTAGCATTAGAGACAACTCCCTGCGCTGTACACGCCATTTGTATCACATTATAGGCGTCTACTGCTGCTGAAGCTGTCTTCCAGACTTTCACTCCCTGACTAAGCACCGAAGTAGTTTCTGTGATTACTTTATAGCCCTTAAACGCCGTAAAAGCTGCTGTTGCAGAAGCAGCTATAAGGTCCAGGTTTTCACCGGCAAAATCTAAAGCTTTTGTCAACAGTGGAAGCGCCACATTTGCTAAATCTCCTGTTATATCCATCAGATTGTCAAACGTGTCTGCCACAGTTTCCCCAGCTTCTTCAAGCCCTCCTTTTTTAAAGGATTTAGAGATAGCGTCAATAGCCTTTTCTACAGGCTTTTCTAACTCATTAGGAAGCAAATCTGCAAGACCGCCAGCCAAAGTCTCCGCCATATCTCCAGCCGCATTCACTAGCTTTTTCTTGTTCTTTCCTATACCTTTCGCAAAAGATTCGATAAAGTCAACTGCTGTATCTACCATTTCCGGGGCATGGGAAGCGGCTTCTGCTGCCAGATTGGCAAATTCATCTCCGGCTGTCTGAATAGCGGAATCCAGGCCGCCATCTGTGAAAGCCTCTGTGATATTATCAACACTTTCATTTACCACCTGGACAGCCTCTTTCAGGCTTCCTGAGACACTGTCATAAAAGATAATCCCAAGGCTCTCCGCAGAGCCTCCTAACTGCTCTATGGCACCCTGTAGATTATCCTGCATAGTTTCGGCCGCTTCTTTTGCGGAGCCGTCACAGGTTTTGTATGCTTCCGTCAGAGAGCTTAATTCTCCTTCGCCCTCATTTATCAGAGCTAGCATACCGGAAAGAGCCTCTTGTCCGTACAGTGTTACCAGATAATTATTTTTCTGCTCATCTGTCATGCCAGACATGGCCTTTCTCATCATGCCTACCTGTTCAGACAGGGATTTCATCTTTCCTTCAGAATCATAGAAGGAAACTCCTAATTCTGTCATGGCAATCTGCATAGTATCTGTAGGCTTAGAAAGCCTGGACAATGCACCTCGCAATGTAGTACCTGCCTGGCTGCCCTGTATTCCAGAGTTTGCCATGATACCTATGGCCGCTGCGGTTTCCTCCATGCTGATTCCTGCTGCCCTGGCAAGAGGCGCTATGTACTTCATAGCTTCTCCCGTCTCAGCCACAGAAGAACTTGTTCGGTTAGCGTTTTCAGCTAACACATCAGCCACATGGCCTGCGTCTTTAGCTTCCAACCCAAATCCCCTTAAAGCAGAAGCAGCTATATCAGAGCTGGAAGCCAGGTCTTCACCGGAAGCCGCCGCCAAGTCAAGCATTCCTGGCATTGCATCCATAATTTCAGAAGTTGTAAAGCCTGCTGCCGCCAGGTTCTCCATGCCTTGTGCTGCTTCTTTTGAAGAAAATGCAGTGTCTGCGCCTAACTGGATAGCTTGTTCCCTTAATTGTTCAAATTCGTCTCCTGTGGCCCCGGAGATTGCTTTTACCCTGGACATCTGAGCTTCAAAGTCAGAACCTATTTTGATTGCAGCCGCAGAGATTCCTCCCAAAGCCGTAGTGGTTCCTGCTATTGCGGTTGTTGCTACTTTTAAACCTTTAGTGGTTATGCTTCCTAACCTTTTTATCCTACTCTCTATACCGGAAGAGTCCAGGTCTGTTTCTATTACAATTTTTCCGTCAGCCAAACACCTCACCTACCTTTCCTTAAAAATTTCTATAAAAAGAACACCCATCATTTGACAGGTGTTCTAATTACCGCTATTTATGCTGTTTTCTTTCTCCTAGCACGTTCCGCACGTTTGCCATGTATATATCCTAACATGAATATATCGGCTGCCGCACTAATTGTAAACTCATATGGTCTTGCTTGGTTAATCTGTTCAATCTGTTCTCGAACTTCATCATTACACCAAAAGATTGGCGCTCCATACTGTTTGCCCAACATTCTCATTGTGTCATTCATACCATAGGGATTTGGAGGCATCTCCTTACCGAAAACATCTTTCAATTATGCCACCCCCTAATAAACAACTTTGCACTTATTGATGTTACCGTTTGATAGCCGGTATTCTATTATAGAAGGGTAGCCATTCTCTTTCAACCAGTCCTTTGCTTTCTGCAAAACACTATCCTTATACTGAACAGTGACACCGTCATGCCCATTTCTGCTGTAAGCCGTCCTCACAATTTCTTCCGTAAAGATGTCCAGCTTCTGAATAATGGCGCTCATTGCCTTGTCATGGGGTCTTCCGCTTTCTGATAAAACACCAAGTTCTTTTGCCATAGTGGTACAGTCCCACAAAACAGGAACATCCGAAAGAACCGGTACTTTAACTGGATAACCATTGTCGGAGTAAATACGGACAATTTCAGCGGCTATGTATTTAGAATCTACTCCAGCGTCATGAAGGGCCCCTTTGATGTTCTTAACCATCTGATTGACAGAAGGAAGTTTCTCTTTGCGGGAAGGCTTATCCTTCTGAGGTATACCCTGCCGGATTGTATCTTCCATGTCATGGAAACGCTCAATATATCTTGCCGTAAACTCTGTCCCCTTTACTCCGGTCAGCTTATGGGCAATAAACTCACAACCTTTCTTTGTGACGTCATAGCAGGGACGGGCTTCTCCTTTGCTGTCTTTATAAGTATTTTCGTGGAAAAATTCAACGGGACCAATTTTGGTCTCGTTAAGTTGTTCTATATAATTTCTTATATCTCTCAACAACTTCCTGTGCTTTTCTGCTACTTCGATACTACTAATTGTCTGCTCAATCTGTTTCATTGCAATTCATTTCCTTTCCATAAAATTTGACTTTTCATCAGAAATAAGCTACAATGAGAATGAAATTAGGTTCATTGTAAACTTATTTCCTAGAGTAAACACGAACTTTGGTCGGTTGGGTATTTACTCTTTTTTTGTTTCTGTGTCTTTCTGAAATATATGCTTCTATTCGACTCATAAATCGACTTTTCAGCTCTTAGGATACTTTTATCATACCTCTATTCATTCCTTTGGCTTTTCTGTTGTGTTTTTGTTTGCAGCTATCATGAAAACCAATAAAAAATACTATCCATGACGAAACATTGATGTAGTCTAATTATAAAATTTTTATAAACTTTTATTCTTATCTAACATTAGACATAGCTTTTCGCCATGTTTTCTGATTCTTTTGGGGAGGTCAGGAGCATACCATGACAGGACTTCTCCCCGATATTCAATTAACTTCATATGTTCTCCTTAAAAATGGGGATAAAAATACCATCCGCCTAAACAGATGGTATATGCCTATCGCCACTTATACATTACTTCTTTTCCATTAATAGTATACTTTTCAATTTTCTTTATAATTAGTGTAGTCCCGACAAGCCCTATATCTATACGATACCCTATTTTTTTTATCCAACACATTACCCATGCTTTTCCGATAGTTCCGTCTTGCATATAATATATATGTCCCAAATAATTATCTGTTGGTTCAAGCTCTGTGCTGTCTTTCGTTGTAAAAAAGAGTTCTACCGGATATTTAGGAACTTTCCCTGTCTGCGTATGAGGTGTCTTCACAAGTGAACTTACGCATTCACCTTCCCACAAAACTTCTTCTGTACAAATTTCTAATCGCTCTTTAACATTTGCCAGTCTCCTTGCTTCTATAAGGAACCTATTCATATAGGAAATATCTGTAAGTGCCTGAAATCTATTGTCAGATAGACTCCATCCTGCTGATAAATCATAAGGAATAGCTGAATAGTCTATGTTTTGATACACTACAGGCTTTTCATTGCTCTTAATTTCAACCTCTATATTTTCGGCACTTTTAGATATATCAATATTAGAATTGACATCCAAAATCTTTGCACCAATATTCCCAAAAATTACACCAAGCACAATCATAACAATACCTATGCCTACAGAGAAAAAGCAAATAATTATCCCTAATATAAATAAAATAGCTGATATTGCTCTTAAGAGTACTCCCATCCAGTACATAATCATAATCCTCCTTCTGTAGATAGGAAGATTATACCACATACTTTGCTGGTGTGGTTATATTCATTCTTTAAATACCTGTTTTTCTGCCGCCTAAAATGCTTCTACCATCTTTTTTACATTTTATTGAGATAAGGGGGGTATCAAATTGAGCCCCCCTTCTATAATCGAGCGCTCAATTTAAACTCCCGTTCAGCTTAAATAATAATTATGCAGCAATCTGCAACATGGTATTATTCTGCTGTATGAACGCTTTTATCTGGTCATATCCCCAGCCACAGTCTACAAGTCCACTGACAAGGCACTCCATAGATTGAATTGCTTTTAATTCCTCTGCTGACAAATAATCACGCAAATTCTCCTTTTTACTGATTCCTAAATCTTCACGCAACTGTTTTGCGTTTTTACCAAAGAGCACTTTATAAATACAGTTGGTGTACGTGGAATAAGCATGTCCATGCATTCTTTCATTCTCTGTAGACTGCTGTAAAGCTTTTGTAAGTGACTGTCTGACTGCGATTCCTTTTTCCCTCTCAATCAGCTTCCCTTGCAAAGCCTTTTCCATTGCATTAAACTGCTTGATATACGCTTCTTTGAAGCGCATGGCTTTTTCACCAGTATATCCCATAGCAAGAATTGTAAATCCATCTCTTGTCATGTAGTACATCGGATAACTTCTCTTGTTATTTTCAACCGAATATTTAGAGAGTGCAAAATTGCGTTCTCTAAACTCCTCACTGCATCCAAGCTCTTCAATATCTCTCAACACGTCTGCATGTCGCTTTTCAAACGTCTCCGCCACATCCAAGCTGCTTACTGCCGTTACCTCTGTTTTACTGATTCTTTTAATCTCTACTAACATAATTTCAATCCTTTCCGTTGAATTTTAGATATAAAAATAGGACACAGCATTTCGCCGTATCCTTCCCATCACTGTTTCAGCAATTCCGTAATGTCTTCCCCTCTCATCAGGGCATCTTCTATCTTCCTTGACCTCTCATCTAATTCTCTGGGGCGGTTCTCCAAACTAAAATATTTTTGCATGGCCGCATAGAACTGTCTTTCTTCTTTGGATAGCTTTTTAGAAGAAATATCCCTGGTCCGGTACTCCATGACTTTTGAAAAACGGGTTTCTGCACCCAGGTTCTCCAGAAGTATCATAAATTTCCACCAATGCATATCTGTCTTCTGAAGGTCAATGCCGTACTGCTGGATAAAGCCGGCATAAATCAAATCTGCGTCTTCTTTAAAATCAAAGGGCTTGTTATTGTTTATGCCTGCTGCCTTTCTTGGAAACTTCCTTTTTTCTTTTTCTCTTCCGCAACTGAGGAACCAGAACATCTTGCTCAAATGCTCTTCCTTGAAAAGATGTGTTTTCGGATAAAAAGCTTTCAGCATATCCAGCAGTATTTCCTCTGGAATGTCTTCGCCTTCAGGAATGTTCTCTATAAGAGCATTACAATATAAAACTGTTTTGAAATCCGAATTTATCCTGCACTTGGTATCCTCTATTTTGATTTTCTCAGGAAATTTTTCCAGCAAGGGATTCATTGTTCAACACCTGTCCCGTTCTCTCTTTAATCCGGTTCATAATGGATTCATACTCTTCATTCTGTCGAATCTGCTCTGACACAAGCTGCTCATAAGCGCCCATACAGGTAAGAAGGTTATTGCCTTTCCCACAGACCTTTGCTCCTGTTCCCTGTCCGAACACGTTGTCAAATATCACTTTAATCCTGCCGCATAAATAATCTATCTGCTGCCCTTCTGTCCCTTCCGGAATCTCCTGTCTGATGGTCTCCATATTTCTTAACTCTACAAAATACCGCTGTTTCATTTCGCTGTTAGCTGAATCATAAAGCGAAAAGTTCAGCTCAACTCCATTGATTTTCATTCTCAGGTTTCTCCTTTCCCTATCTTTGCCTTTCCAATTGTCCCCTTACCGACTAAGGCATTATCAGAAGGGGGAATTATTCCCCCTGTGAATCCGGTGTAAATGTTTTTGTAGAAGTGTCAAAGCTTCCCCACTCCCAGTCTCCTACTGCAAGAAGATTTCCGGAGCCCTGGATTTCACCGTCATTATCAGAGAACTCTGCAACCTCAATTGCCACACGTCTTCTCTTTGCCTTATATTTTCCCTGCTGGCTTTCTATAGCCTTTTCCAGATACACAATTACATAATTGGTTTCTGCCTCTGCTCCGGTTCTCTCGTTCTCGCCAATATCCGCAATATATTCAATGGCTTTTTCAGAACGGATTAAGTCAAACTCCAAAGGTGCAGTCCATTCATAAGAACCAATGGTCTGCGTGGCCGATTTCTGGTTCACATACCGCTTTGAAGTGGTCTGGGCTGACGGGGAATCGTCTAACTGCGTCACACCAAATCCAAGAAGCTCATACCGGGCTGTATCCCCTCCTCCGGAAATATCTAAGTAACCAGGGTGCTGATACCTGCCTACAACACCGACTTTGCTTGTTTCTGCAAATAACTGTAAGTTCATCTTTCTCATACCTTACCTCCGTTTATAATAAATAAATTGACACTGTATCCGAAACTGGCAGCTTTTACTCTGGTTATCGTAAAGATACCCGTTGGTAGTTGCCCGGATAGATTTGCTCTGCAGCTGTCCGGATAGAAGGGGAAGCTGACCTTCCTTTGTACATTCCTCTAGCCAGTCTGCAAACTTCTCATAAAATTCTGCCGTCTTTTCATTCTCAGCTCTTCCATACAATTCCCTGGAACAGAGAGAGAAAACATACTGTCTTACGGTATCGCCATTGGCAAAACGCTTTACAATAGGTTCCGCTGGTGTCTCCTCTATACTGTACATGGTCGGATTATCTTCCAGAAGATTCATATTCACCACCGGAAAAGTGGCTTCCTCAAAGTCTTTTAAAAAAGGACAGGTTTCAATAAAATCCCTGATTTTTCCTGCTACACTCATTTTGCTTTTCCTCCACAATAATCTGCTGTTGCCTTTACAATTTCTTTTCCCCGGTCCGCCCACATCCGTTTATCCCATTCAGGGCCTTTAAGGCCGTTCCCTTTATGTTCGTAATACTGCCGCCTAGCATATGGAGTATTGTGGGTTATGGTTGTTGCAGTTTCTGTAACGGAGTTTTCGGCCAGTTCTCCTGTAAGCCTTGGGATATAAGGAACAGACAGTCTCCGCACTTCATGAGTGAAGAACCGCTGCCCCTCCCCGTTCTTATTTAGCTTTCTCCGCAGTAAAATTTTATCTGTAGGGTCTATCTGCAACTTTACTCTGCTTCCCATCAATCTCCACCTTCTATCCGTATGTGTTTGGAAGAACCAAAAAAGTTCTCTGAATAGTTGAGGACAACCCCCACTGTTCCAGAGAACTCTTTCTTTATATCTTCGATTCCTTTAACGTTTACTCCAGGCCATGCACCTACTATGAATAAATCTTTTTCTCTGACCGTCCAAGAATTCCCAGAATCCGCTCCCTTTCCATATACTTCCGGAGGAAGCCAGCCTGGTCTGGGAAAAGGAATCCGGATTTTATATATGGGATTGCTAGTCAGTCCTCCCTGCTCTGTGACAACTTTTCTGGATGTATGGACCCAGACATCTGTCAGCACATGGGGAATGAAGACAAATTCCCGTTCTGCCGCATTGGGGACCCGGTTAAAAATCGTAATCACTGCATTTGTAAGCATGGCAATTCACTCCTAAATATAAAAGCCCTGTTCTGGAAAGGTATCTATGTATAACTCCATAGAGCTTCTTGTCCAAAGTTTCTTCTTCTCCAGAAGCAAAAGACACCGAATATCCGTCTGTATTCTCTGACTGAACTTTCATGCCTCCATGTTCGCTGCGGATAGAATCCTCCTGATAAATCAAATCCGCAAGCTCACAAAGGCAAAGGTTTACTCGCTCCTCTTCCTCTTCTTTGGGCTCTCTGTGCAGGCAGTGTTCCAGGTGAATTTTCGCCTTTAAAACCGGCTGCTTAAAAGCCAGTTCATCTGGAATGATATTTCCTGCATAAACCTCTTTGTAAAAGCCATAATCCACCTGGTTCATAAGCATTACCTCCTAAGCTCCTGCCAGAATGCCGGCCGCAATCAGGGAATCCAGCAGCGCCTTAAACTCAGCAGCCGTCACATTCTCTCCTGCTGCCTCCGGTACTGCCGCCGCCTGCTTTACCAGTCCGGCCTTCTGTGCTGTGGCGGCAGACGGAATCCCATTATTGGCATCTTCTACTCCTGTTTCCAGGTTGTTCATCTTTTCTTTTGTAATGACGTCTCCATCATTCCAGGTATTTTTTGTGTAAGCCATAGCATCACCTCTATTCCTTATTTCCTACTTTTGCTTTGCCAATTTCACCTATTCCGATTACTCCTTTTTCGCCGGAATCAGTTACGCTTTTTTTTTGATTACAGCGTAGTTTTTATCTCCCAAGCGGTAACCGGATACGATTTCTACCTGGGCCAGAGTGCCATTAAAGTTTTCAGAGTCTTTCAGCCTTGCCATGTCCAGAAGGTCTACGATATGGAAACCTCTCCGGTCGTACATGATGTACTCAATCTTGGAAAGGTCTTCCGTCCGAAGGGTTCCGGTGTAGTCAAAATATTTTGCGGCTGTGGTCAAATCCAGCATGTTACACTCAATCCAAATCATACCCAGGTATCTTCCCACCTGCCCGGTCTGGAACATTTCATCATTAGCAATGGGAGTGAATTTATCCCCAGCCTCCTCCAGCATGGCGCTGTAAGTGTCTACAGAAGCTAAAACCACGTTTGCAGAAGCTTTCTGCTTTCTGATGGCTTTACGTCCGGCGATAATCTTGCTCTTGATGTTCGAAGCTGTAATTGCCGTTGTGTCTGTCAATGCAGTGCCTTCATGCACAAGGCAGGCAAGGCCGGACATCTGCCAGCCTTCACGGCAGACCTGTACAGACTGGGACAGGTGAGCGTCTGCCATATCATAAGGAACTGCCTGAGCCTGCACATTATAAATCTTTGTAGACTCCTGCTGTGCATTGTTAATCAGCAGCGTAATCAGGTCATTGTCTGCTGTCCCGTGTGTAAAATCAGAGGCTGGAGTCTTTGGTTCTTTCGCATTCTTCGCCGCAAGCTTAAAGATTTTAACCGCCCCTGCGCCTTCTGCATCTCCCTGAAACTGGTCGCTATATGTCAGGCCAGGCTGAAAGATTGAATCAAAATAAAAGTTCGGCTCCACAATAGGAGCATATTTCTCGTTTACGTTATATCCGCCATATTCCATATTTTTCTATTCTCCTTTACTTTCTGTATTTGTTTTTGCCATACTTCTTTTCCAGATAAGCTTCTTCTTCTGACTTGCTTTCCGGTTTATAGGTGCCACGGGTTCCTCTTACCCAGGCTTTCTTCTCAGGCTTTCCTTCCTGCTCAAATTCATCTGGGTACTTTTCACGGACACTCTTCATGTACTCTTCCGCACCTACAAAGGCTCCGTCTTTAAATTCCAGACCTTTTGCCAGGAAATCCTGAAGGATTGCTTTTCTTGATAATGGAGACTTAATTTTCTGTCCATCCATGAATCTTTCTGCTGCGAATCTTTTCCGATCAGCCTCAATCTGCTGGTTTAATTTCTGGGTTTCCGTATTGTACTTTTCTTCCCACTCAGTAGCAGATTTCTTAATTCCTTCAATATCCATGTCTTTGTAGGACTTAATGGTGTTATTCGCTTCAGACAGCTGTTCCTCTAAGCCTTTTGCTCTTGATGTCGCCGTCTGGTATTTTTCTTTGCTCACATAATTTCCTTCAGACAGGTCTGCATAACGGACATGCTGGAGCTTATCCTCGATTCCTTCGTTATGCTCATTGATTTTTGCTTCTACCTGACCATACAGCTCATCACCTAAAAGTTCCTTTAATTCCATAAGTTCTCCTTTCTCTTCTCCTGCGTTTTTATGTGAGGTGTCTTCCTCTGGGTTCGGCAGTTTTTCTCCCATGCCGCAAGGGGGATTATCCCGGTAGTTTTAATGTCATAAGGGTTTCGGACAAAAAACAAGACGCTTTTTCCTGCGTCTTAAAGGGATTTAACAATCCTCCGTTTTTACTCGTCAATTATGAGTTCTATAATTGTGCGTACAGATTTCAGCATCTCCTTTAATCTTTTGTTTTCTCGCAACAGCTCCTCACTTGCCGCTGCTTTTGCTTCCTCTATCACGCTCCACAGCTCACTCTCTGAAAGCTCAATAGTCCTCTCTTCGCCGAAATATTGTTTCTCTAACATCATTGCCATCTCCTTAAAAATGGGTATAAAAATACCACCGGCCATTTATGACTGGTGGTATCTACTTTAAATATTCGTCTGATAACACTTCAATAGACGCTATCTCACTTTGTGGGATACATATAATCCTCCCATCTTTATAAATATCAATACTGTCTTCTGTTAAGCCGCCCTCGGCCTCGTCTTCTGCATCATTGACATCACCCATATTTCCAATAATTACCTGTCCGTCTATACAGGTAACCTTTACTTTTCCTTCTATTTCCTGATAATCCCATATGTTAATCATAATTGTCACCTCTAATCGGAACTAAATGCGTGCCTTTCTTCGAATAATGGAGAGCTGCTTTCTTCGTATCATGAAATTCTCCTTTTGCATAATATTGTCCAATTACTTTGTCGCAAGTTATAAGCTCAACATTAGAAGGATTTCCTGCTCTGTCTACTCTCACGATACCTGTACCATGTTTTTTTCGGATGATTTCCTGAACTTCTGTGGCACTTACTGTAATATGGCTTTGAGGATTTCCGCCTTTTGCCTCCCTGGACTGCCTATACTCTACATACTTCTTTGTCCCAAATATATGCTTATCATATTGCTGCGTGCTTAATTTCAATGAGTATTCTCCAGATTCTACTTTCTTAGAAATATTACTGGCTGGGACTTGCGGTATTCTTAGTTTTTCTTTTATTTTACCAGAACTCTTTTGGCTTGAAAACAAATTTTTTAGACTTCTTCCCGGAGCTACTCTTCCCAATCCGTCCATATAAACTCTTTCCATTTGTTCTGGAAGCCCCATCTTCTTTGAAAAAGCCTGGTATTGATGGAGTGTATTAAGATATTTCCCTCTAGCCGCCATAACATCTTCTGATGCCGCACCGCCTTCTTTCAGGTACTTTACGTTTGCTCTCTGCTCCCTCATTTTGGTCTCTAACTGCCGCTGTTTTTGAGAGGCTTCGTAAGGAGTATAACTTTTACCCTGGTATTGAATGCTTCTTTTTTCCTTTTCTTCCAGTTCTCGGAGCTGTTCTGGTGCGTAAGTTCTGACCGCGTATCCGGGGATGAATACTAAATAGCTGTGGCGGCAATTCCACCCACAAAGCCCGTCTCCCTCACCCAAATGGCAAACATCCTTTAGTTCCTGGTATGTATATACATTTCCTCCCCACCAATGGGAAGGCCGGTGTCCGGCATGCCAAGTCACCTCATAGGTATCTGTCTTCAGCTCCCTGGCAATCTGTTCATTTATTTTGGCACTTAACTGGGAAACTCCCGTCATAATTGCTCTTCTGGCCGCTACAGGGGCACGATTGCTCCAGCCAGAAGCATAATCCACTATCCTAATATCGGATGCAGCCATTTCCTTGACTACTCGCCGCAGAACTGTATTGTAATCAAAAGCTCCTGTAACAATATCCAGACAGGCTCTGTCCAGATATCTCTGGTAATACTCCGCCAAGGGAGTAAAGACTTTCTTCCCTCTGCCCATGTCTACAGTCATACCCAAAGACTGTGTCAAATTTTTAATCTCATTGTTTGTCTGGCTTACTATTGCCTGAGACCACTGCTGAATTTGCTCATTATCTTCCAGTGGAACAAAATTCCCATTGATTTGCTCATATGCATCTTTGTACCGCACATATTCCCATTCTGCCACCTGGTCATACAGCGCCCATATTTCCGGGTAGCTCAAATCAAGCGTTTTCTTTAGCTCCTGTTCAATAAATTCTGTGCTGTTTCCCAGAATCCGCAGCTTTTGAATCTGATAATCGGCCGTACTTGTTATCTTCCCGGTTTTCTTTATTCTCCGAACAATGTCTGAAAATATACGGTCCTGAAGGTCATAGAACAGCTTTTCCACCTGCAAAGACAAGCTTCCCTTTTGTTCCGGTGTCATAATTATTCACCTGCCCCAGCTTCCGGGTCAAACTCCGCAATCTTTCTAAGGGCTTCTATGGCCTGCTCTTCGGTCTCATGAAACCGCTTCATTCGATACTCCACCGCACTAATCACCCCCATACTGTAATCAGCCCTCAGCTGCTCTGTCTCGTATTTTTTATCTACGATTAAGGAATCATCCCAATTACAGGAAACATCTATTCTTCCTTCCTGGATATTACCGTCTATAGTCAGCCAGGCATCTATAGCTGCTACCAGATTCTCTATAGCGCTTCCAAGGCTTCTCTGTATACTCTTAACCGTAGAATAAGACCTTTGTTTGCTGGAGATAATCTCCTCAGCTGTCTTGTCTACTACCTGTGGGTCTGACAAGGTTCCATAAGCAAGTCCGCAATTAAACTCTATCTTCTGGATAATCCGGTTATATCCATTAAAAAAACTCTGGTCACGGATTTCCGGAGAATAGGCATTAAAAAACGGACTGCCTTTGCTGTCCAAAATTCCCGGCCCCATAGCCCGGTACAATCTTTCCTTCCCTTTCGGCAGCACTACTTCACCTGAACGGGTTCTGCGGAAAAACTCGTCTGCTGCCTGGATTGCTGTTTCCTTGCTTCGGAATTCCCAAAGAGTCGCCCCATACTGTTCATCCGCATCTCTGATTAAATTGACTGCCCTTGCAAACACGGACACTCCCAATGGCGAGCTGGTATCAATATTGTTCGCAAGAGGAATTTTAAAGTATGAAAACAGCTTTCTGTCTGCCCCATGCAATTCCACATATGGCTCCAGGTCTTTCCATTCTTCTACTTCCTCTAATCTTATTTCCTGCCCCAGGTTGATAATGTTATCTGTTTTTACCAACGCTTTTCTGCTGACAAATGCCTTATTGATGATAGTATAAGTATCTCCTTTCAAAGCCTGATACTCTAACCTAATATAAAGATTCTTTCCCTGTCGCTTAAATTCCGGGAAGATTGCCGCTGTCACATCTCCTGCACTATCAAATTCTACCGGAAAGAAATCTCCTGCTTTCACTATGTCCACTTCGATTCCCTTTCCGGACAGATATGGCTTAAACACAATCCCCCCAGCACTGCAGGCATACTCTGTATAATTTATCAGTTCACTGAAGAAATTTTTCAGGCTGCCTCCTATGTATTCCGCCCGTTCACTTCCGGTAATGCTGATTTCTGACTCCATGGTAACAAGCCTTGCCATTTCAGAGCATATTGCTGCCGGAAGATTCAGGCTCCGCACTTCATCATTCAGCCATGGTGCTTCATTGATGTACATCTTTGACCACTGATAAATTTTTCTCGCCATCTTGTGAGATACTGCAATGTCCACTCCCATGGCTTTCTGTATATTGCTGTACTGTATCAATTTGTATCACCCCTTTCTATTGGCGGAAGCATATATTGAATCAAGTTCCACATTCCCATACAAAGATACCTGCTGCCGTCACAGCAATGGTCATTCTCCTTTACAGGAATTTCAATTCCTCTTTTTATACTCTTTTCATCATATTGGTAAAGCCCCAACTCTTTTATAAGCATTGGCTGCTTGCTGCTGATTAAGATTTTCATGAAAGAAAACAGTTTCTGCACCCGGCTAATGCCCAGTTTCACATCATTCTGTGCCGGAACTACCGGAATATGAGGGACAACTCTCCGTATCTCTTCAATCAGTCCTGCTGCCGAAGGGTCTATGTAGATATAACTGACCACACGATTGTATTCCTTTTCCAGATTTTCACAAAAACCTTTCATGTCCTGGGCATATTCTGACGGAGATTTCTGCTTTCCCTCATCCCTGCCGCTGTAATAATACTCATCAAGGCCTCTTAGCACCTGTCTTTGATAATCTATGCCGAAGGCCTCAAATACCGTTGGGTTTTTCTGTCCGTAGTCCACACCTATACCGATTTCTCCGATAGCTTTCTTTTCTTCATCTAGATACTCTTCTGCATTGTATAAATGCTTCTGGGCAGAGAACATATAGTAAATTAAATCGTCTACACCCGTAGCAAGTCCCAGCCATACCCAGTTATACTGCTTCTCATCCAGTTGCTTCATAAGCTCTGCAGATTCTACCAAGTCTTTTCCCAGCCAATCCTCTGGCACATCCCGGTAGTCTGTGTGGATATGGACACAATCCGGCCTTTGCTCCATCTTTTTGCACCACTGGTTTATAGGTGCATTGGGATTTTTTGGTGGGTTATACAGGTAAATCATCTGGAATCCAGAGTCATTGCCACGGATAAAGGTTGCCTCTATGTTCTGAAGCTCGTCTTCGCCCTCTCCATCCTCAAAAAACTCTGTAAGCTCATCCAGGATTACCAGTTTTATAGGCTTATCCTCATCTATGATGCCTTTCGTATCGTCAATACCGTCAGAACCGGAGAAATATATTGTAGCTCCTGTTTTGTTGTATTTGATTTCCATTGGAGACTTGGTAATTGTAAAGGCTTTTTTCTTAATCTTCAGCCGGCCAATTCCTCGCAGCATTTCTTTGTATACAGTCTTTCGAAGCTTATTGTGATGTTTTCTAAGAACTACCACCGAGCTATGAGCATCTGCCACAATCTGATAATCCGCCCGGATGGCCGCATAACTGGACTTTGTGCCAGCTCTTCCAGATGTCAGAATGATATGACGGGTGCGCTTATCGTTAAATATGCTATGATATTTTGGAATAATGAGTTCTGATATTTTCACTTCATTGCACGTCATTGATTATCGTCACACCGTCCTCTTCTTCCTGTAGATTGCTGCTTTTTTGTTTAAGAACATCAATCCTAGCCCTCTGTTCCTCAGAAGCAAGCTCCCAGTTCTTATGCAGCATTTCATCATACTGTTTAATCAGGGACCTCAGTTCTGCCTGGGCCCTAGCTTGGGCCTTTAAAAATTCATTCTGTTTGTCCCAGGCTTGCTGCACCTCCCAGCGCTCTCCAAACACGTTGCCTTCTTTTTCTTCCACTTTTTCAACAGTCTTATCCTCCTGGTCCTTTACATAAGCAATTTTCTGGGCCCGGATAATGGCAGCATAAGCAATCTGTATTTGGTGCCAGAGAAGGTCTAAAGGGTCCGCCTCAGAAATGGCAGAAAAAATCTCCCTGGTTTCTTCAGGGAGATACTTGGAGAAGAATCCATACTTCTCTGCGTTTTTATTTCCAGGAGGGCCGGTGGCATTTTTATTGCCAGGCTGTCCTCCCCGTTTTCTTTCCGCAACGTTGCGTTTATTATTTGCAACGTTGCAATCCCAGTTATATCTATTCTTCCAGCTACGCACAGTTCCTTCCGGCAGATTTAGTTGACTTGCAATCTCAACTAACTTCATGCCCTGTAAGAACATCTGCTTTGCCTCGTCTATTCTTTTATCAGGTCTTCGTGACAATCACCTCACCTTCCTTTTCGTCGTTTTGTAAATAAAAAGCACCCTGGTGTGGGTGCCTCCTTATATTTCCCGTAACTTTAATTCATATTGATTTTTTGAATCTTCAATACATGCTTGGAAAATAGACACTCCTTTTTTATTAGCTATATGTGCTAATTCGTTTTTATATTTTTCTTTACAACAGCTTCCTAGAATTATTGCTTTGGGTATGCACTCAATATAATTAAATGGGCTTTCGTTTGTTATGTCTATAATTCTTGGCACCATTCTGATTTCTTTTTCATATTCCCATTCTAAAGATTTTGTAGTAACAAATTCTTTAAGAGTTTTTTGTGGTAATTCAGGAATGTTTCTAACGTCTAATTCTCCTGGAAATATATGCTTATTTATATGTTTATGTATAGCCTCCGTCATATCTACACGTTTATTTTTATATTTCACTGGCGCTATCACGGCTTTTTCTGTAAGTTCCATTTTATGCTCATCATATATTTTCGCACACTTAATAATTTCTCTATCATAGGCTACAATAAACCCTTGATGATTTCCTGCATAATGCGACCACATTAGCATTGACAAGGCATTTTCTGAAAAACAAATTATTTTTAAATTATTCTTTGTCTGTTCTTTTATTTTATTGATAGACTGTACAACAGCCCCCTCATATTCTTGGATAAATCTATCCTTTTTATTAGAATTCCATAAGAAATCACTATATGACCCCATAAGTAAATCCCTTTTCTTCAACCCCTCTACATATGAGGGCATAAATAAACCTAAATTCACACGCATTTCCTGAATCATTTGATTTATATTAACAAACATGAGATTATCATAAGGGTCATTAAAATATTGAGGTTTGGAAAAATATAATCTATTTGCTTTCAGAGCATCAATATTCTTCTCAACTTGTTCCCCTTCTAATTTCCGGTATCGAAATAAACAATTACTTAGATAATTTGCTATATTCATTACAGGACCTACCAAACACATTTTTATTTATAATACACCAAAACTCCCTGCATTTCTACAGAGAGTTTCGTTAAGAATATATTGGGGGGGAGTATCTCCATATAGGAGAATCGGAACACTAGGGAGTTGCACCCCAGGGCAAGTGCGGCTAGTCTTGCATACATCTGGCATGTTCCGTAATAACAGCAAGACCGTTTCTGGCCCTGCTGCCATTCTTTTAAGGAGGTTCTCCGTTTCTTTCGGATTAACCTAGTACCATAATATCATGGAATGTCGGTCAATTTGTGGTCCAATTTTAATTGATTTAAAATTCCATAGAATTTTTTTCTCACACCGTAGAAATCTCTCCGGCACATTGGAATCTTTCCCTGTTCTTCATCATACTCTATAAATTCATACGGAAGCCCCAGCGTGACAGATTTTACTATGTATCTCCATATTTCAGGATTCGCCCTGATTGCCGCCTCCTCTATCATAGCGCAGTCCTTTTTATAGATTTCATTTTCTATTGCCTGGTTTTCAACCTGGCTTCCTGTGTTGTGTGCTTTGGGCTGTCCGTCATATTGCGTAGCAGACAAGCCGTATTTAATCTTTGATTTCTTCTCGTCATATTGCAAGCAAAATGCTTTTAATTCTTTGTACCGGTTCTTCGATATTCCGTAGTCTTCCCAAGTCATATCCCTGAGCCTCTTTTTCACCAACGGAATCACCTCCTGTATTCTTTTCCTGTCTCTTTATCCCGTAATCCTATAATCTCCAAACCGGAAACACCTGCTGCCGCATTCAGCATTCGGTATATGCTCCGGATATGCTTTGGGATTCTGCCGGCATTATGTACTGCTGCTTCCGCTGTTGGGTCTGGGTATCCTTCTTTGTTCAATCTTGCTCCTCCTCTCATACATCTTTCACACACTTGTCTCCCTTCCGGGATTATATCGCCGCAGGAGATACATCTATTTTCCATTTCCATTACCTTTCTCCGCAATCTCCACAATATTCAACAAGGATTTTCATAATGTCCGCAATTTTATTTGTTTCTAACATGTCAAACCTCCTTTAACAGCTCCGGATTGTCAAAAATGTTGCCAATACGTTTGTAATGTCTTCCAAATACAGGCATATTTCCCTCTTCTATGCATATCGGCATAATGCCTAATCCATTTATTTTTTCGATTCTCCAGTCCGCATATGTCTTGTCCCAAACAACCTTATATTTTGCCTCTTTTTCCCTGCGGTTACATGTAACAATATCATTCTCCCAAATCCGCTTACCGTTCTTGTCGTTCAGCCCAGTGTACTGGCAGAGGGTTTCTGGGTCGATTTCATATGTTTTCAAGATAAAATCTAATCTTCCTACCTTAGTTCCGGCATTAAGACAGGTAGATGGCTCATTCCTTAAAATCCAATGCACATTTTTACAGTATTCATAAACGTAATATCCCTCTACCCACCAATATTCTTTTTGCAGTTCTCGCCAGTTCTTGCGTTTTGCTTGCACCTAGAAGACCACCAATAGAGACACTTCTCACAGATACAGTCTGCACAGCCGCAGATGTGGCTTGGTCTGTTATGGCTCCATTCTTCTAGGGTTATTTGTCCTTCCATTTCATGTCTTCCTTCCTGACACACATCTCCTATGCAGATAAATCTCTGTTCTTCTCCTGGTCTTTATGTACTCCGGTTTTTCTCCTATAATCGACTTTCCGCATATCAGATACGTTCCGGTTCTTTCTTCTCTACTTTTTCATTTTTCGACATTCCGTGCCTCCTTTATGATTTCACTCTGTATACGCTCTTCCCAGTCGCAGATACCTATATTAGCTAAAGTATTCCATTTATGTCCGACCAAGTTAGGTTCTTTCTCTAGCACAAGTAATTTATCCCATAAATCCTTATGCTCTGTCCGAAGGTGTCTTAATTCCCTGTATTTGGCGTTCGGGCAGAACCAGCAGCCGCCACGGGGCGCAAATTCATATATCGGGGATAGCAAGTCATATTTCTTGCACAGGTCAAATGCCATATGCTCTGTATAACCGTACTTCTGCAGAAGCGAAACCTTGTTATCAGCTTTATTTATCCTCTTTTTCCTCTTTGGCTCATCTTTTGCAATTCCGATATACTTTGTATATTCCCCGGGATAATTCTTGAAATATCTGTCCAAGGGTTTTGTTTTACATCTGTCATTTATTTTGCACATCCCTGGGAATGGAAATCCTTGCCTTTTCCCTTTATTTTTCTGTGATTTCTGCACTATGTGATAAAAGCAGTCTAAAAATGTTTTATCTGAATGTAGGATTTTAACTTCATATCCCCAGCTCTCAAATACCGGAATCGCCTTGTTCTTGATAAAATCAATATGCTCCGGCAACTCCCCACTGATATTCTTATCAAACATGACCTCGGAGAAGATTATCAGGTCAAGCGGCTCTCCATGTTCATGTGCCAAGATAATGCTGGCAGTGCTGTCTTTGCCGCCACTCCATGATGCTATGTATTTCATGTTGCCTCCTGGATTATCTCTTTTCGAATCTGTTCGCTCGTAAGCTTCTCCATCCCTGCTTCTCCGTAAAACACCGCCCCAGCCGGAGTTATCTGCACACACTCCAGCCAGCTCTCCGCCTCTACCATTCTGCCGTCGTAGGTGGCTGCTCTGCGGCGGAGGTATTTGTGGCCTACTATCAGTTTCTTTTTATCCATGTCTCATCTCTCCCTATTTCTTTCCATCATGCTTCTATACCTTCCATTGCTCTTAAAATCCTGTTGGTCTGGCTCCTGATGTACTGCAAAGCATCTCCTAGCTCAATATCCGCACCGGATACCTTTCTCTGGACGGAATCTTTTAACACTAGCTCCAAAGATTCCTTTAGGCTGCCAACGTACCCCAGTGCAGTGCTGGTTTCCTTCTCCTGGCCGTTTTCGTCTTTTTCCCTGCCTTTCCGCAGGACAGTGTAGCCGTAATTGTTCGGCTGGCAGTAATAATCCTCTATAATGTGCAGCATTTTTCCACCTCTCCTTCCATGTTTTTCTCGTTTTCCCTGCACCACTGTGCGACCAGCGCCCGTATCAAATCCAGGGCAAACGGAACCGCTTTATACTGTTCATAGTATTCCTGAGAGACTCTGTTTACGGCTTCCCATTCCGTCTCATCCTTTATCCGCATATAAAATTGATTGCATATTTCATATATTATCTGTCGAATTATTCTATTGTTCACAATATCCCTCCAATTCGTAACACCGAAACACTTTTCTCTGTGTTCGTAACACTTTCTCGCAATTCCTTGAAATCCGCATAAACCTGATGTTTTTTCGCATTTGTAACCCCTGTAACACTTGTAACACCCATTTTTCTTCATTAAGGGAAATAAAAATCTCAAATATCCATCCATATCCTCTTATATATAAACAGAAATTTCCGGTGTTTCAGGTGTTACGGTGTTACACCTACTTAAAAGGCAGCTCTTCCTGTTTGGATTCTGCGTACTCCCCGGCATCCATGAAACCGTCCTGGTCTTCTTCCGGAGTTCCGTCGAGCTTTAAAAAAACGCATCTGGCCACCCGGCCGTCAATTCTCCGGCTTTTTGTCCGTTTCTTCTTTTTTCCATCAGACACCTGAAGAAGTCCCTGGCGCTCCGCCCAGGACAGAAACGCTGTTTTTGAAAAGCCGCCTTTTTTGCAGATGCTGTCGAAGATGTTTGCAAAAATAATGGCGTAGCCGTTTTCCATGCAGCCCCACTTCTCTGCGGTCTGGCTGAGAGGGTCGAACTTCGCCGCATTGATTTCCACTTCTGACAGGATGTACTGATAGCAGCGCTCATTGTCGGAAATCTCTTCACGGTCCGTCAGTACCTTTTTCGCCTCCTCTATACAGATGCATTCCCCATCCTTGAATAGGTAGTCTGTGGCAATCTTGTCTGCAGCCAGTATGATTGACAGGGACAAGCTCTGTTTTTCCATTTTTTCTTCATCAAAAAGCTGTTCTTGGAATTCTTTCTGAATCTTCTGGACTTCTTCCGGGCCTATGGCTTTTAACACCTGTATAAAATCCCGACCGGCATGGCCGTAGTTTTGCTTTACTAGCTCCAGCGTCTCTATAGGGTCTTCATAAACCTTTTTTTCGCATTCAAGCTCCAGGATACGGTTGATGGCTCCGCCCTGCGTCACGTAAGAGTTTAGGGGTTTTTCTCCATTCGTCAGAATGCAGTTTTTCCAATGACATTCCCGGTTAAGGCCAAGCTCCTTGTTAGACCTTGTCTTTCCCTTCCCGGAACACAAGTCATAAACCAGCCCCTCAAAGTTGTCCTCTATTTTGCGGTTCTTTTTGCTGGAATCGTCCAGTATAAGCGGAAGGTGGTTTAAAAGGTCACAAGCGACCTCCAGCCCGACCTCTGAACCTTTGTAATCTTTTATGTAAGCGTTTTCGTCCGGGTCCGCCCAAACGGAAGCGGCCACCATTAGGGTTACGCTTTTTCCGCCTCCCGTTTCCCCCCACAGGTCAACGATAAAAGGCAATCCCCCTACCATCTGCACCAACACGCTGGCAAAGGATGCGGCCAAAAGGAGTTTTATCTCAATTTTTTTTAACCTTCGGAGTTTTTTGATGTGGTCGTACCATTTTTCCCGGCTGCCAAAATCCTTTATACTATCTCGTATTTGATTAAATCTTGCGTCTCCGTCAAACACAATATCTGTATCATAGGGCAAAAATCCATCACGGACCCAGCCAAGCTTTGAGCTGGAATACTGGACCTTTATGTAATCCCCGTTGGAGTTTTCCACGTCCGCCAGGTAACGGACCAGAAACTTTGCGTTCTCTGAAGTGACAGCTATTCCCCTGCTGGAAAGATTCACAATCTTTGAGGCGGATGTCACCATGATTTTCGGAACAATCAGCTCCTCCCAAGCTCCTCCTCTCTGGTAAGCCAGTTTTAACTGTTCCTCCCCCGTCTCCAGGTTTTTTAGGCGCTCCACGGGAAGGATTGGATGATAGCAGGCCTGTATGTCTGTCATTCCGGTATTGGGATTGTATAAACATATTCCATCATCTGAGGCAATCCAGGAGCGGCACTGCATCCGGCCATAAGGGCAGTCCGTGAAGTTGGTCCAGTTCTCCACCAGGCTCACGGACCGCTCTTGCTTTTTCCTGGTTTCCTGATAGACTTTTTTGTAGGCTTTCAGGAGGTCTCCAAACTTTGTCTTGACCCCAAGTTCCGCCGCCCGGTCTTCCAGTGCCAGGATAAGCCTCGCTTTTCGGATTTCATCCTCCTGCTCGAAAATCTCGGTAAAAATCTTTTCCTCCAATATGCTTTCCTTTGTCAATTCTCCAAGGGGTACCAATCCATACACCTCCCTTCCCGTAAAATCTCATTATGATACAATTCTATCTGCAAAGCGTTCTGGCAATCGCACCAGACCTCGGACAGCGGCTCCGCCTTTTCTATCCAGTCTTTGTACAAAAAAATTTTTATCACATTCAGCTCCAGTTCCAGCTGCTTTCTGCGCTCCGTTTTTTTTTGCATGAGCCTGTTTTTCTCCGCCCTGTATCTGGCAAGGTCTGAAGAAAATCCATTGCTTTCGTATGTCCCTCCCAGGATTTGAAAGGCCTCCTTAAAAGAACAGCCTTCCATCCCCATGACGAAGCTGAAAACATCTCCATGGGCTCCACATCCAAAGCAGTGGTAGTCTTTCCCGTATACTTTCAAGGAAGCATCCCTGTCTCCATTATGAAATGGGCAGTTTATGAATCCGGCACGGTTAGGTTGATACCCATACCGTGCCAGAACGATGCCCATGCTGACCTGCTCTTTGATTTCTTCCTTCGTCATCCATCCCCACCTCCCAGGAGCCGGACGATTTCCCTGCCCGTTTCTTCCTTGTCGCAGAACAGGAATTTTACCCCATATTTTCTTTCCTGGGTGCATAAAATCTTGTACAGGGTTTCCCCTTGCATAGCCTTCGTCTCTACAGTCTCCCATCTCCCTGTCTGAAAGTTCCGCCTGCGCTTCCACCGCCTGGGGTTCTCCCACCAGATGACGTCTGAGAGCTGTCTTATGCCCTTTCCATGCTCCACCAATATAATCAGCCGTATGCCGTTTTCCTGGGCCAGAAGGAGTTCCCTGCGGAATCTGGCATGGTCCCGGCAGACGTTTCCGCACAATTCCGTCAGGTTCTGTTTCCGGTCAATAATCAGCCGTGGGTTGTCATAATTCATGTAATCCCCAACCAGGAGCTTGCTCACCGGGTGCTTGATTCCCTGCCGGTCAAACTCCTCCACAATCTTTTTAATGGCCCTGGTCTTTTCCCTGCTGTCAATCTGTATTATCATGCTTCATCACACCTCTTAAATAAACGGCAGCTCCTCATCTATGCCGTCCGGCACGTTCATGAAACCGTCTGCATCAGCGGCCCCAAATCCATCTGGTTCCTGCCGTCCGCCGCCGACAGGTCCTTGTGTGGCATTCTTGCTTTCTCCAAAGCCAATCTGCTCGGCCACAACGTCCGTGGTGTACACCTTGTTCCCTTCCTGGTTTGTGTAACTGCCGGTCTGAATCCTGCCGGTCAGTTCCATTTTCATGCCCTTACTAAACCATTTTTCTGTAAATTCAGCGGATTTTCCAAAGGCAACGCAGCTCACAAAGTCCGCTGTCGGGCCGTTTTCCGTCTTATATCTCCGGTCAACCGCCAGAGTAAAACGGGCAATGCTGCTTCCCCCGTCTGTGTACCGGACGTCCGGGTCCCTGGTTAGTCTTCCTGTTAAACTCACGTTATTCACTGTCCGCTTCCTCCTTTGGCTTGTCCGGGGTTTTCTTAAATATATCCATGACGTATTTGAAATCGCTTATGTCAAACTCCTTTATGGACTTTCTTTTCTTGTCTTTCAGCTGCTTTCTTCCCAGGATTACTTTTTCAATCACCCCTGTTCGCTCCATTTCTCTCAGCAGTGTCTGGTACATCTGTTCCGTCATGGGTGCGGCCTCGTCTGCCGGAGCTTCCCCTGAAGACGCTTCCTTCGGCGGCTCCTGCTTCTTTGTGTCCGGCTTCTTTTGGCTTTCTTTGTTTCCCTTTACGCACTCCCCCTGCAGCTCCGGCCGTTCCGCATCCGGGTCTTCCATATCTTCTACAGGAATACAGAATACTTGGAAGCACAGGTACTTATAGGCAATAGCCATGGCTTTATTTATAGCCTTATCCCCGGTGTCCATGGCTTCTCCCAGCAGGACAGTCTCCACAAAAGAACCGTCATCCGAAAAAATCGTGTATCTTATCTTCAAGGTCACCCAGGTAATCTGAGTTCCATTCTTATTCGTTCTCGTCTCCCTGCTCTGCTCCAGAATTTCCGGAAGGATGAAAACTTTGTTTTTTGCCAGTGCTGGATTAAGAACGCTATAGACATCATCTACGCTTCGGTACTTAAAGCCCTGCTGTTTGTTTATTTTATCTTTTCCCACAGTGCCGATATCCGCTATCACACCGGCTATCGCCTTGTAGATTCCCAGTTTTTCCATCATCCTTCCTCCTTGTCATACACAATGCGGTCCATGGACTGCAGAATAATCGTAGAGGCAATCTGGCTCATGGACATGGTGGACTCGTTAAAAACTTCCACCAGTGCATTGTATGCTTCTCTGGACAGCCGCACCGTGGAGCCTTGTTCAATGGGCTGCTTTTTCCTTGCCGGAATATGTATCATGCCGTCATTTGTCCTCATTCAGCGTCCCTCCTTGAAAAATAGATTCCCAGGCTGTTAAAAGCCATTTCTACCTGTTCCAACTCTTCCGGGGTGGCTACCACCTTGTAAAAAACGGTTTTCGTAGAAGGCTGCTCAAAAGGAAGCTCCTCATCTTCTTTTGTCTCTTCCAAAGAAAATCCCTCTGCTTCTTTCTCCAATACTTCCGCTTCATGCTCTTTCTCCTCTTGCATCTCCCCTGCATGGACATTAAACTTTTCTGCTGCTCTTTCTTCGGCTTCTCTGCGTATCCGCTCCTCTTCTTCGATACGTTTCCGCTCTTCTGCACGAACCCGTTCCAGCTCCGCCTGTCTCCGGCGCTCTTCCTCTTCCGCTTTTCTCTGCCGCTCCAGCTCCAGAATTCTCTGCTTCTGTGCCTCGTACTGATTGATGTGCCAGACCGCCTCCATAGCATCCAGAGAATGTTTGTAGATGCTCAAGGCCTCTGGCACAGCTTCAGACTGCATGGAGCTAATTGTCAAAATATCTTTGTTCACCGTGTCGATTCTTGCCTGAAGCTCTTCCCGGACCTTTTTCATGGATGTGCTGACATTTTCCCAGGAAGGCTGATAGGCCCGTTCAAAGGACAGGTATTCTTTTGCGTCTCCTGCAATCTCTTCGTACAAGTCCCGGATTTTTTCCCGCTTTTCCCGGCGCTGCTTCTCATCAAAAGCCTTTACCTGTTGGTCGATTAAGATGATAGGTTCATCAATCATGGACATGAGAGCCATCACCTTTGCGTTAAACTCTTCATAAGGCTGATTCCATTCCTTTTTTACTTCTTTTCGTCTGTCATCTATGCTTTTTTTCAGTTTTCTAAGGTATGCGACTTCTTTTTTGGCGACAGTCTTCCCTTCCTCTGTAACCACCGCCCCTTTATAGAAGGACAGTGTCTTACGCAGCATAGCTTCAATGTCCTCATAGTTAAGATGGATAGTTCCCGGCTTCTGGTTTACAACCACTTGTATTTCATTCATCATCTATTCCTCCTCTTCCTCCTCTTCCTGCTGCATACCGAGTATGCATCTTATCCACGCTTCTCCCGGAAGCAAGTCGTCTTGCATTGCCTGTGTAAGGATTCTGACCTTCTCAGAG
>CABSEJ010000017.1 GCA_902476765.1 uncultured Blautia sp. | reverse complement strand
AGATGGAAATTCCGGCAAGTCATTTGTTGAAATGTGAACGTGTCAGTACACTAGTCTTTATTTTTTTCTGCTATTTCTGTTCCGGCCCGGATTTCTCTGGGAGTACAGCCGTAGATTTCCCGAAATAATTTATGGAAAAGTTTATAATTGCTGAAACCGTTCCGGTCTATGATTTCCATAATAGGATCTTCGGTGTTCACTACTTCATGGTAAATGTGGGACAAACGAACCAGGTTTACATGGCGGGTAAAATTGATTCCCATTTGCTGTTTAAAAAAACGGCAAAAATATTCCCGGTTCAGACCAAAATGGCCGGAAATTTCCTCCAGTAAAATAGGCTGCCTGTAATGTTCTTCTATATAAAGAAGGATTTCTTTCATCCGCTCTTGGTTTTTGGCTGCGCCCGGAACAGCAAGAGAAGGCTGGTTAACAGAAAAATGATTCAGAAGCTGAAAACAGATTTCCATGGTAATGGCCTGGCTGGATAAATTCATAGCTAAGGGCTGATTGATATAGAGAGGAACCAGCTTTTTGAAAAGCTTGCAGATTTCCAGATAATAGGGAAGCTGCTCCCTTGTCATGGTTTCACGGAAACAGTTTATTTCCGGAAACACAGGAGTATCCACGAAGGTTTCCAGATATTCCCGGGATACATGGATATATACGCCCATAGAAGCCAAGGCACATTGGGATTCGTGGATAACATTAGAGTCTATGACAATGAATTCACCGGGGACTAAAGTGTATTTCCGGCCGCCTACAGTAAATTCTGCTGTTCCGTTTAAAATATAAATCAGTTCAATAGCAGGATGCCAGTGGGCAGGAAAGTAGGAGCCCCGGTTGGTAAGATAGCGGATAGCAATATTGGAATTTTCCAAGGCGTAGAGATGCTTATATATAGCCTGTTTCATATGAAAAACCTCCTAAAAAGTCAATTATGACACAAAAACAGTCAATAACATATCTAAAAATCTTTCCTTACACATGATAACATATAGCTGTAAACAGGAAAACAAGAAAATGAAAAAAAGGAGATTTTATGATGAGTAAAACAAACAATGACAAAAATGTAACAAAGAAACTGACTTTTATCGAAAGAGTAGCAAAATACATTGAAGAAAACGCTATCTATTTTGAAGGCCTTGACGCAAACTGGAACGGTAGATTTTACGGAAGATACTAATCACTGAGGGAAGCGACGGACCGGAAAATGAACAGAAAAAACACACAGGACAGAAAACGAAACTGCTGCGTTAAGTGAGAAGCTTAATGTGGCAGTTTTTTTTTTGATAGAAAAGATAGAAAAAGGAGCTGCCGCATTAAACATTTTGCTTAATGCGACGGCCCCATAGGTATTGTATTTATCTTTCCATCATACTGATAGATTCAATTCCAACGCTTCCGCCACGGACCACTTCAATGGTCTTGAATTCTTCTTTGATAAGCTTAATAACTGCGTCGTTTTTGGTGGCAGTCTGTACGAATTCCAGAAGAAGGCTGTCTTTTCCGTAATCAATTACCCTGGCCTTGAAGGTTTCGGCAATCTGAAACAGCTCTACCTTGTCAGCCGCTGTACAGCGTTTTACTTTAATATACAGGATTTCCTTCATGCGGACAAATATGTCGGTAAAGTCAATAACCTTGATAACTTCTACCATGCGGTTTAACTGCTTTTTTATCTGTTCAAAAGTCTCGTCGTCGCTGACCGTGGCTATTGTCATTCTGGATACTGTGGGGTCTTCTGTGGTTCCCACGGTGAGGCTGTCCAGATTATAACATTTTCCTGAAAACAGTCCTGAGATTTTTGATAAGACACCTACCTGGTTTTCTACATATAAAGAAATCCATCTTTTTTTCATTCCTTTTTCCATATCTGAAATCCTCCTAACAATCCATAACCATATCTTCCAGGGTGCCGCCCGGTTTAATCATAGGATACACCATTTCCTCCGGGTCAATGATGAACTCAATGATAGTAGGAGCTTTGGTGTTTTTCTTTGCTTCTTCAAAAGCTGCTTTGATTTCTTCTTTCTTGGTTACCCGGATTCCCTTGGCGCCGTAGCTCTCTGCCAGCTTTACAAAGTCCGGGGTATACTCAGGAAATTCTTCTCCGTTAGTGCGGCGGGAAAGGGCCCCTGCTTTTAAGTTTGTCATGGCGTAGCGTTTGCCATAAAATAGTTTCTGCCACTGCCGTACCATACCCAGATACTCGTTGTTAAAGATACAGGAAATAATAGGAAGCTCTTCCAGAACTGCGGTGGCCATTTCTTGAATGTTCATCTGCATTCCGCCGTCGCCGGATACGGAAATTACGGTTTTATCCGGATTTCCGATTTTGGCGCCAATGGCTCCCGGAAGGCCGTAGCCCATGGTTCCAAGTCCGCCGGACATTACCAGCTGCTTCTTATTGGTGATTTCCACATACTGGGAAACCAGCATCTGATGTTGTCCCACGTCGGTAACAATAATGGCGTCATCGAACTGACGGTTCATTTCATCGATAATATCCAGAGGACTCATAAGCTTTCTGGATTTCATGGTGAGGGGATGCTCCTCCATCCAGCCCCGGATTTCTTCCATCCATTTCTTTGTATTTAATTCTTCCGCATATTCGGTCATTTTAGTGATGGCCTCTTTAGCGTCTGCAACAATAGGAACATCTACCTGGATGTTTCTGGAAATGGAAGCCGTGTCAATGTCAATGTGCACAATCTGGGCATTTGGGGCAAAAGCGTGAAGCTTTCCGGTAATACGGTCGTTAAACCTGGTTCCAATGGAAAACAGAAGGTCACAGTTGCTTACAGCCATATTGGCAGCATAAGCACCGTGCATTCCCAGGTTTCCGATAAACAGGGGATGATTAGTGGGAATAGCCCCCCGTCCCATAACCGTAGTGACAACAGGCACCTGGGTCTTCTCTACAACCTGGGTGAAAACTTCGTTTGCCCGTGAGATGATTACACCGCCTCCTGCCAGGAATAAAGGTCTTTTGGCTTTCTGGAGCATTTTCAATGCTTTTTTTAACTGGCCGATATGAACGCTGGTATTAGGTTTATAGCCACGAATATTAACGCTTTTCGGATATTCTGCGCTTCCCAGTTCGCACATTACGTCCTTAGGTAAATCTATCAGTACAGGTCCGGGTCTTCCGGTGCGGGCGATGTAGAAAGCCTCTTTTATGATTCTTCCTAAATCCTCTCTCCTGCGGACAGTTACCCCATATTTGGTGATGCTTCTTGTGATGCCTACAATGTCAACTTCCTGGAAAGCATCATTTCCGATTAAATATCTGGCCACCTGTCCGGTAAAGCATACAAGGGGTACACTGTCATAGTTGGCAGTAGCCAGGCCGGTTACCAGATTAGTGGCGCCGGGGCCGCTGGTTACCAGACATACGCCTACCTTTCCCGTGGTTCTGGCATAGGCGTCCGCCTCATGTACCAGAGCCTGCTCATGGCGGGGGAGAATAATATCAATATTGTTTTGTTTGTATAGTTCGTCGCTGATGTCAATGGTACAGGCTCCCGGATAGCCGAAGAGTACGTCAACCCCTTCCTCCTTCAAAGCTTTTACCAATAATTTGTTTCCCGTAATCTGTTTCATACCATATCCCTCCTGTTTTCCGATACAAAAACGCCCCAAGCCAAAAAGCTTAGGGCGAATATATCCGTGTTACCACCTAATTTCAGAGAAAAATCTCTGCACTCACTCAATACAGACCAGCTATATTGTTTTCCTGTAACGTGGAAACGACGTTGGCGCTTACTGTGCAGGAAACCTGCGGTTCGGGCCACTGCTCGAAGGCTACTTCCATAGCTCCGTCACGGGGACTTTCACCAGCCGTCCTCTCTCTTGGCATCCGGTGGCTATGTACTCCTCCTTGTCACTGCATTTTTCTGTGATATTCCGTTAAAGTTATTGTAACCATTATAGTGGGGAGACAAGGGATTTGTCAACACTTTTTCTAAGCGGAAAAAAGCGGAAAAAAGTTGGAAAACCAGGGCAAAGGAATTTGGTATGCTGAAACCGGATACAACATTTACCAGATAATAGAATCTGGTGCCAAACTTTCAGAAGAGGAAAAGGCGGGATGAGAAAGAGAAACAGGAAAAACAGAATATCAGAGAAGCAAAGGATACAGCCGGAAAAGAGAGAGGTGCCGGAGAAAAGAAATCAGCAGGAAGAAAAGGAAATCAGAGTTATGCAGGTTTTCCTGGGAATAACAGCCTTTCTTTTCGGCGGGTTTTATGAATTCAGCGCATATCTGGCCGGACTGGGGCTTTTAGGCATACTGCTGTGGCTGGGACTGAGAAGAGGAAGGCTTGTGTTTTACAGAAATTTTCCTATTCTGGTGCTGGCCTTGCTCTGTTTGGGCTATGGAGGCGGCATGTTCTGGGGCATAGACAGAGGCATGAGCTTTCTGGGTTTTTTAAGAGGTCTGGTTTTGCTGCTGTTTGGGATAACTGTCATGCAGTTTAGTGCAGGCCAATGCGAGAAAATGCTGAAGGCAGTTCCGGTAAGCGGCATAGGAATTCTGGCCATAAGCATGGGAGCTTATATCACAGGCTTTGGAAAGGACCTTTTTTTCCTTTCCGGAAGACTGGGAGGAAGCTTCCAATATTCCAATACCATGGCTCTGTATTTTCTCCTGGGGATGGCGGTGCTGTATTTCCAGGAAACAGACAGGCTGCGATATGGTTTGGAACTGGGCTTTCTGTATGTAGGAATCCTGTTGACCGGAAGCAGGACCGTGTTTTTTCTGGCTTTGCTTTTTCTTCTGGCAGGAAGTGTGAGAAAGCATTGCCGGATGCTCCATGGAGGGCTGCTTTTGATATCCTTTGCAGGGGCTTTTGCCTATGTGACCTTTACCGGGGACTTTCAGAATATCGGCAGATTTCTCACCTCTTCCCTGAGCTCCAGCACTTTGCTGGGGCGGCTTCTGTATTGGCAGGACGGAATAAAAATCCTTATGGATTATCCTATGGGCTGCGGCTGGAGGGGCTATTCTTTTCTCCAGGGACTTTATCAGACCGGAGTTTATGAAGTGCGGTATATACATAATGATTATCTGCAGCTTATGCTGGACGGAGGAATTCTGCCGGGCCTTCTTTTTCTTATTCTGATAGTAAAAGAAGCTTTTGCCCGAAAAAAACCTCCTGTATTCCGTGTGCTGGTGATACTCATGGGATTGAGAGGAACAGTAGATTTTGATTTACAGTTCCTGGCCGTGTTTTTCTTGCTGCTGCTTGCCTTCAATTTGCAGCAGGGAAAGAGAAAAGAATTGGTCTTCCACAAAGGCGCCGGCTTTGGGGGAACTTTGGCTGCGGCAGGTGTCTGGGGATATTTTTCTTTGGTATGTCTGTTTTTTTACTTTGGAGGAGACAGACAGGCTCTGAAAATGTTTCCCTTTTATACAGACCCGGCAGAGCGTATTCTGATGTACACCGATTCTATAGAAGAGGCGGATGTTGTTTCCCGACAGATACGAAAAAACAACTCCCATTTGGCGGCGGCCTGGAGTACCCGTGCCCTTCTTGCAATCAGGGAGGGAGATTATGAGGAAGGGGCAGAGAAGCAAAAGCAGGCTATTGCCCTGAAACCTTATGAGATGGAAGAGTACAGGGCCTATATTCAAATGCTCTCCCAGGGCTATACCAAAAGTGCAGAACAGGGAGATGCCCGGAATATGGAGCTGTGCAGAAAGGCTATGCTGGAAGTGAGGGATATGCTGAAAGAGCTGGAAGACAGGACTACCCCGCTGGCCTACAGAATTCAGGATAAGCCTCAGTTTACTCTGCCAAAGGAGCTGGAAGAGTATCTGGAACAACTGGAGGGCAGAAAAGAAAGCAGCCCGGAATAGCAGGTTCCGGGAAATGGAAAAAGAAAGGAAAGATTTATGAAAGCAAAGAAGGTTTGGGCCATTGCTTTGGCAGTAGCTCTTACAGTATCTGGCACCGGGGTACTGTACGCTGCTCCTCAAACAGAAAGCGGCGCTGTACAGGAAAAACAAGAGGAGCAGGAAAACACAGAGAAGGGAGACAGCGTGCAGAGCAAGACCTCTGTAAAATCGGTGAAAA
Organism: uncultured Blautia sp.; assembly: GCA_902476765.1. GTDB lineage: Bacteria > Bacillota > Clostridia > Lachnospirales > Lachnospiraceae > Blautia. The sequence continues at coordinate 28,486 of CABSEJ010000017.1, read as the reverse complement.
AAGACCAGGAAAAGACAGAACAGCAGAAATCAGAAACTACAGACAAGAAGACAGCAGACACAGAGAAAGACAGCTTGCAGTCCCAGGAGGACAGCCAGGGAAGCCAGAAGAAGGAAGATGGAGATAAGTCTGGTCAGAATACAGAAACCGGAGACAAAGACAGTTCCAAGTCTGAGGACAGCCAGGGAGGACAAAAGTCAGAAACCGGAGATAAGGCTGACCAGGATACAGAGACCGCAGATAAAGACGGTCAGAAGAAGGAAGACACCAATGCCTTATCCACAGTATTAGGAACCATGAGTCTGGATGCAGGTATTGATGCCCAGTCTTTAAATCAGGATACCGACACTCTGGCAGAAGGAGAGAATCTGGTTCCGGATGCTGCTTTGGCAGGGGCTATCCGTGACACTCTGGGCCTGGAGGCTGATGCTCCTATTACCCAAGAGGTTTTAGAACGGCTTAACTATCTAAGCTGCTTTTCAGGAGCAAGCTCTTTGGAAGGCCTTCAGTATGCAGTGAATCTTACAAGCCTTTGGGTATACGACGGAAGTATTACCGATATGTCACCTGTGCTGAATCTGAAGAAAATATATACTTTGGATTTAAGCAATAACAATATCAGCAGTATTCCAAAGCTGAGCAGCATGGATTCTCTGCGTACACTGGAATTATCCGGGAATCCTATTTCCCAGGTGCCGGATGATGTTCTGGAGGGAACCGAACTGCAGTATGTGTTTGTCAGCTCCAGCGCCCCGGCAGCAGCTCAGATATTTGAGAAATATATAAGCTATGAGCCGGTGGAGGTGGTTCTCAGCAGCAGTGTCGAAGTGGCGCCTAAAGGAGTTTTTTCCTTAGATGTAATTCAGTATTCCATGGAGGCCAATGAGACTGCAGAGATTACTTCTCAGTACACGGGAAACACTTGCCAGATTGGTTTGCGAAATGCGGGTACAGCTACGCTGAAGGCCTCTGTGGGAAATGTGGTGAAGGAGATTACCATTAGAGCTTCCCAGGCTCCGGAGGAGGTTGGGGAGAATCCGGATTTAGATGAACTCCCCCAATTTCCGGACAATAATACAGATAACATTCTCTATGAAGGAGGTATCTGGAATACTACAGGTGAGGAACCTCAGAATATTTCCGGAGACATAAAGGTAAGGAATTACGTTTCCTGTGTAGTATATTACGGAAACTACAGAGGCATGGATTTGGCTGCTATGGACGAAAACAGCAATCTTTATTACTGGGAAAAGGATTTTGAGAATGACAGTTACGGACAGCCTAAGAAGATAGCAGATGAAATCCAGCAGCTGTTCTCTACCGGCTATATTGACAAAGACGGAAACTATCACCACTGGAAGTATTACTATGAAGAAGGAGAAAGCAGACCACAGGATTTAGAGCTGTTTGGAGGTGTTTCTACTGTAGACGGAAATATCATCTATATGGAAGACGGCTCTGCTACCTATTTCCTTAACGGCGGAAGCCTGATACAGACCGGTTATAAGCTGGAGAAGCCTATTAAGGAAATAAAAGGTTCCTTTATTCTGGATGTAGATAATACCCTGTGGAGAAAACAGGAAGAAAATTATAGCAAAGTTGCGGATAATGTCAGCGATTTCAGCCAGGATGGAAATTATATTTCCAACGGAACCTATTATACATCCGGCGGAACTGTCATCGACCAAAACGTGGACAGAATTGACGGAGACTACGGAGTCTATTATGTCAAGGGAAATGACTATTATCAGCTTGGCTACACAGATGGCCAGTTAACATGCTCACTGGTGGCCAGAGATGTGAAATGTGTTCTGGGCATGGAAGCGTTTCTTCTGAATAACAAAGAATTGTGGATTGGCGGAACTGAGTCCGGCTATAAGATTCTTACTTCTGTGGAAGAAATTTCCGGAACCTATGGCGGATATAATGCACTGCGGACAGACGGTACAGTGTGGAGAGTGACACCGCCTCTGGTTCCCTATAAAATTTTCCAGCCCACGGCTTCCCCATCAACCCTTTGGAGCCAGGTAGATGAAAGTACAGGTATTCAGGCAACTGCAGAAAACATACCGGAGAATATCCGTTTAGTGACTCAGGCTGTGACAGCAGATTCCCAGGAATTTGCCCAGGCCTATGGAGAGCTGACGGCTTATATGAACAATGCAGGAGCAAAGGATTACCGGGTTTATGATATTAAGCTGGTAGATGAAGAAGGAAAGGAATACCAGCCTGAGACAGGAAATCTTGTGACGGTTACTCTGCCCAAGCCAGAGAGCTTTGGAGAATCCGTAAAGCTTTACCATCAGCACGGAGGCTCTGTCAATGAGATTCCTTCAGCCAATACCCAGGCAGGTATTGTGTTCCAGACAGATTCCTTCAGTCTCTTTGGAGCAGCAGATTTTGAGGTTACCCAGGGTGAGAATCCATCGGAAAATCCCGACCCAGACAATGGCCAGGGCGGAGGAAATGATGGCAGCCAGGGCGGAGGAAATGATGGCAGCCAGGGCGGAACAAATAATAGCGGACAAAATGGAGACTCCCAGTCCGGTCAGGATAAAAAAGAACCTCAGCCTGTTGCCGGCAACAAAGTAACCGGAAATAACAAAACTGCCCAAACATCTTCTACAAGTAAAAGTGTAAAAACAGGAGATGAAACCCCTGTTTTGCTTTACGGAGGAATCATGGTATTGGGATTGGCTGCCGCAGCCACAGTAATAATCCTGGGCAGAAGAAAAAGAGGATAGAAGTATCAGAGCGTAGCTTTGGTCAGGCCCCGCAGGGTGTCGGATTTCCGGCACCCTGTATTTATATATAAGTTATGGAATCCTTGCTTTTTTTTACACTATCCCCTATAATAGAGCGGAAACTAATAGAAAAGGGGTAAGAAAAATGCTGAAAGGAAAAACAGTATTGCTTGCAGTATCCGGAAGTATTGCGGCATACAAAATCGCTTCCCTTGCCAGTGCCCTGGTAAAGCTTCACGCTCAAGTCCATGTGTTGATGACGGAGAATGCCCAAAACTTCATTCATCCCATCACCTTTGAGACTCTCACCGGCAATAAGTGTCTCATAGACACCTTTGACCGAAATTTTCAGTACAGCGTGGAACATGTGGCTCTGGCCAAGCAGGCGGATGTAGTCATGGTAGCTCCCGCCTCTGCCAATGTAATTGGCAAGATTGCCCACGGCATTGCGGATGATATGCTGACCACCACGGTCATGGCATGCAGGTGTAAGAAGATAGTGGTTCCGGCCATGAACACCAACATGTTTGAAAATCCCATTGTCCAGGACAATCTGAAAACCCTGGAACACTATGGCTGCGAAATTGTCAGTCCGGCCAGCGGCTATCTGGCCTGTGGGGATACGGGACAGGGTAAAATGCCGGAGCCGGAGCTGCTGCTTTGGCATATCCTCCGTGAGATTGCCTGCCCTAAGGATTTGGCAGGAAAGAGGCTGCTGATAACCGCAGGGCCTACCAGGGAACCTATAGACCCGGTGCGTTATATTACCAACCATTCCACGGGAAAAATGGGATATGCCCTGGCTAAGACAGCTATGCTGCGGGGAGCCCGGGTTACCTTGGTAAGCGGTCCGGTGTCTATCTCACCGCCGCCTTTTGTGGAGGTGGTTCCGGTAACCGAGGCAGAGGAAATGTACCAGGCAGTGATACAGAGGGCGCCTCAGGCGGACTGGATTATCAAGGCGGCTGCAGTGGCGGATTACAGGCCCAAGGAGGTCAGCAGCGAAAAGGTTAAGAAATCAGAAGGGAAGCTTAGTCTGGAGATGGAGAGGACAAAGGACATCCTGGGCTGCCTGGGAGAACATAAGACTCCGGGCCAGTTTCTCTGCGGCTTTTCCATGGAAACAGAGAATATGCTGGAAAATTCCAGGAAAAAGCTGGAAAAGAAAAATCTGGACATGATAGTGGCTAATAACCTGAAGGTGGAAGGGGCAGGATTTGCCAATGACACCAATGTGGTAACCATAATCACAAAATCCAAGGAAGTTTCACTCCCTAAATTGTCAAAGGAGGAGACAGCCGGAAGGATTCTGGACCAGATTTTATCTATGGAGCAGCAGATACAGAAAAAGTAAAAGAGGGGAATATTCCCTGCCAAAAGGTGTTGTATCTAAAAACAGAACGATAACAAGGAGGCAATGATGAACAATCAGAACAATTATTCTATGACAGGCAGGAAGAATCCTGCAGATGAAAGAAAACAAATCAGAAGTATGGTGCAGACAGCAATTTTCGGGGCAATTATTATAATCATGGCTTTTACCCCTTTTCTCGGATATATTCCTCTGGGCTTTACCAGAGCCACGATTATCCATGTGCCCGTTATCATAGCATCTCTGCTTCTGGGACCGAAGAAAGGAGCGGCCCTTGGATTTCTCTTCGGGCTTACCAGCTTTATCAATAACACCATGAATCCTACGGTTACATCCTTCGTATTTACCCCTTTCTATAATCTGGGCGAATACAGCGGAGGAATCGGAAGCGTGATTATCTGCTTTATTCCGAGAACCCTGGTGGGCGTGGTGCCCTACTATGTGTATAAGGGAATCAGGAAGCTGAAAAAAAGCGCCGGGGTTTCCTCAGTGGGATTGATTTTAGCCGGGGTTTCAGGGGCCCTTGTGAATACACTTCTGGTCATGAATCTGATTTTCGTATTTTTCAGACAGTCTTATGCAGCTGCCAACGGAGTTACTGTAAAGGCGGTCTATGGCTTTATTTTATCTATTATCGGCATTAATGGAGTTCCGGAAGCTATTGTGGCCGGTATCCTGACTCTTCTTATCGGGAGAGTGCTGCTGAAGAAAACTATCAGAGAAAGATTAGGTTTTGTATATGATTTTGGCGATTGATATAGGAAATACCAATATAGTTATCGGCTGTATCCAAAAAGGGGAATGCCTTTTCGTGGAGCGCCTTTCTACTGTTCATACCAAAACAGAACTGGAATATGCCATTGATATAAAAAACGTATTGGACATCTACCATATTCAAATGGATAAACTGGAGGGGGGTATTATTTCCTCCGTGGTTCCTCAGGTGACAAGAGCAGCCAAATTGGCGGTGGAGAAGATACTGAAAAAAGAAGTGCTGGTAGTGGGAGCAGGCATTAAGACCGGCCTGAATATCCGCATTGACAATCCAGCTCAGCTGGGAAGCGATTTAGTGGTGGACTCTGTGGCGGGAATTGCAGAATATCCGGTTCCCCTGCTGATTTTTGATTTGGGAACGGCCAATACAGTATGTGTTATAGACAAGAATAAGAACTATCTGGGGGGCATGATTTATCCGGGTATCGGAGTTTCCCTGGATTCGCTTACCGCCCACGCCTCCCAGCTTGGAGGCATCAGCCTGGAGGCTCCGGAGCATATGATTGGAAAAAATACAGTGGAATGTATGAAGAGCGGAGTTATTTACAGTAGCGCTGCTGCCATGGACGGTATTATCGACCGCCTGGAAGAAGAGCTGGGAGAAAAGGTGACAGTGGTAGCAACCGGCGGACTGGCCAAGCGGATAGTTCCCTATTGCAGAAGAAAGGTGATTCTGGACGATAACCTGCTTTTAAAAGGACTTTCCATTATATACCACAAAAACAGAAAAGGCTGAGGTATTATTACTGTTTACGAGATACGAGTGAACAGTAATGAGTTATTCTGGAAAGTTCTAAACCTTAGGCGAAAAAGCTTGACCTGGAGTGCGGTTTAAGGTGTATGCTGACAACAGGAGAAAATAAAAGCAGAAAAGTAAAAGAAAAACCGGGAGGAGTAAGCCTATGACCATAGCCGAGGTAAGCAAAAAATATGATATTTCCCAGGACACTCTGCGGTATTATGAACGGATTGGCCTGATACCGCCTGTGCCCAGAAACAAAAGCGGGATACGCAATTATGATGAGGCATCCTGTAGCTGGGTGGAGCTGATGAAGTGTATGAGAAAAGCAGGAGTGCAGATAGAAGCCCTGATTGAATATGTGGCTCTTTTCCAGCAGGGAGACGAAACCAGGGAAGCCAGAAAGGCACTGCTTATTGACCAGAGAGACCAGCTTATGGTGCGTATGGAAGAGATGCAGGAGTCTCTGGACCGTCTGAACCAAAAAATAGACAACTATGAGCAGAGTATGCGGCCGGCCGAGGAAAGACTGAGAGAATTGGAGCGGGAACGGCAGCAAGTTTAGCGTGACAACGATGCAGGACAATATAAGGAGGGCATCATGAAAACAATTCAGGAGATGTGTAAAATTTTGGAAATGGAGGAAGCAGTTTCAGCGGAGCTGGAGACTCTTTTGGGAGAGGTGGATACTCCCGCTGTCCGAACACTGGCCAAAAAGCTGACCATCTGTCAGGAATGGAGAGATGCAAGGCTGGATTTGAAAAAACTTCTGGCTCCGGATGACAGAGGAATGAAAATGCTTTGTGCAATGCTTATAGGCGCCTGTTATTCCCTGGAAAAATATGAAGAAAAGGGGATTTCCCAAAAGACTTTCGCAGACACTATGAAATGCTTTTCCAGGTTTGTCCGTGAACATAAGGTTAGCTACGGTGTATGGGGATTCGATAGGGATTTCTGGACCGGGAGACAGCTTTCTCTCCAGCTTTTCCGTATCGGCCAGTTAGAGTATGAAAAGGTAGTCCAGGACGGAAAGAAAATGCTGTCCGTACATATTCCTTCGGATGCGGTGCTGGACAGAGAGAAGCTGACAGAATCTATCCGGCAGTCCGCAGAGTTTTTTGAAGCATATGACAAAGATTATGCGGCAGTTCCCTACACCTGTACTTCCTGGCTTTTAAGTCCGGCTCTAAGAGAACTTTTAGGAGAAGATTCCAAAATCCTGAAGTTTCAGGACATGTTCCAGATTACAGAAGTAGATAAACAGAACAAAAGCTTTATGGAATGGGTATATAAAAGAAAGGACCTGTCCCCAGAACAGCTTCCGGAAGACACGTCCTTGCAGAGAAATATGAAAGCCCATCTGCTGGCAGGGGGATGGATAGGCGAGGGAACCGGATTTTTAAAGGCTATTCCCTGAAGTTTTTCAGCACAGCCTCCACAGAGCGGCTCATTTCCAGAGAGAAATCTGCATGATATTTTCTCTGACAAAATCTCTCCATCCATTGGTTAAAATCCAGGTTTCCGGTATTGGCCGCTATGTTTTTTCTTAAATCCTCTTCCGTAAATTTAGGGTAAGTATTTTCATGGACAATAAAATCCAGAGACGCTCTTTGGGGCTTAGGTCTTTCCCTCTGCTGCTGTGTGGGATAACCGAAAACCAGCATAAGGGCAGGAAAGACAAATTCCGGAAGCTTGAAAAGCTTTCGGTGAATTTCATAATGTTCCATAATGTCTCCGATGTAGCAGGAGCCGATTCCAAGGCTTTCAGCGGCAGTTACTGCATTTTGGGCTGCAATGGCAGCATCCTGTACGGCCAAAAGAAAATCCCCGGCTCCTGGCCTTCTGGGATTTATGCCTGCTGTGACAAAGGCGTCATACCATTTCTGAAAGTCTGCACAGAAGATAAGCACCATTTTTCCTTTTGCGATAAAGGGCTGGTTATCGCAGGTTTCGGCCAGTGTATCCTTTAACTTCTGGTCTGTAATGTCCAGGATGGTATACATTTGCTGGTTGCCTGCTGTGGGAGCTTCCATGGCGGCCCTTAGAATCAGCTCTCTGTCCAGGGAAGAGATTTGCCGGTCAGTAAAAGCCCGGACGGATTTCCTTTCTATCAGGCTTTTTATAATTTCGTTCATCATATATCCTCCTTCAATGTATAAGTATTTTCAAAATTCGCTTAATGCGACAGCCATGCTTTTCATTCTTATAAAAAAGAAGCTGCTTTTATTATAAAGATGCAGGAAGGATTTGTCCAATTTTTTAGGGGGACCTGTTTTTTCTTGAATACTACGGAGAAAATGTCTATAATGAAAGAAGAAAAAAAGGAGGTAGGATTCTATGAAGGATATGAATTGTGCATACTGCGCAGGGGGAGAGCTTTTAGACAAGTTTGGAATTTTTATCTGCGATTTGGATGTGAGCCAGCTTATCTTATTTAAGGAGCAGAGTAAGCCGGGAAGATGTATTGTAGCTTACAAGGACCATGTAAGCGAAATTATCAATATCAGCCAGGAGGAAAGAAACCGCTTTATGGCGGATGTGGTCAGGTCTGCCAACGCCATTCACCAGGCTTTCCATCCGGACAAGCTGAATTATGGTGCATATGGAGATACCGGCTGTCATCTTCACATGCATTTGGTTCCAAAGTATAAGGGACAAGATGAATGGGGCGGTGTTTTCCAGATGAATCCGGACAAAAAATATTTAAGCCAGGCGGAATACGAAGAAATGATAGAGAAAATCAAAGCTTACCTGTAAAAATATGACTATGCCATAAAGGGGACTGTCCCATGAAACGAAAATCCATGTGATATGTTTCATGGGGCAGCCCCCTTTTTATTCCCGCAGGCAACGAGCCAAGCAGACATGCTTGCATTGGGGTATTTGACTTATTTCATTAAAGCCATTTACAGTAACCATTCTGCCATACAGCTCAGATTTGCAGTCTGCGCTGCTTTTACGCAGCTAAATCTTCACTTATGGCTGATTAGTTGCCCTTTACATTTTACAGAGTATCATATACCTCTGCCAGGATTTTCAGAAGAAAGTCCTGTTCAAAGCGACTGGTATCAATACTCATCTGGTAGTTGCTCAGGTCATTCCATTTTTCATCGGTGAAAAATTCATAATAGGCTTTTCTGGTTTTGTCCATTTTTTTCACCAGTGCCCGGGCGCTTTTTTCCTCCCGGCCCAGCCGTTCCATAATAGACTTCACCCGGTATTCAAAGGGAGCATATACAAAAAGGCTGAAGCATTTATCCTGCAGAAGATAGTTGGCGCATCTTCCTACGATGATACAATCTTCTTTTTGGGATAGCTCCCGGATAACACGGCACTGGGTTTCAAAGAGTACGTCATTCATGGGATGGAAATGATACTGCGGCTGCATTTGCATCTGCTCTTTAATAGGAAGGCGCCACTGGCTTGCCTTTTTTTCATCTACTTTAACCAGCTCCTCATAGGGAATCTGATTTTCCTCACTGGCCAGCCGAATCAGCTCTTTATCGTAAAAGCCGATGCCCAGTTTTTCAGCAAGAGCTTTTCCTAAAAGTCTTCCTCCGCTTCCGTACATACGATTAATGGTGATAATACGATGAGCCATAAAATCCCTCCTTTACTCCTGTTTTACGGGTATCGAAACCATGCTGTTTCCTGTAGCCATGGGCTGGTACATGCCTAAATCCGGAAAACAATTGTTATTTTGTAATATATATATTATATCATAAATGTTCAGAAAGTTCTATAAATAATAGCGGGAAATCAGAAAACCAATAAGGGAGGAAAAGAGAAAAAACGGAAACAAGAAAGGAATCTCCCGTATAAGGTTGCTTTTTAGAAAATAATATATTATATTAAAGAATGAAATGCCTAAAAAGAACAAACAAATAGGATATCTTTTATGGTCACAGTAATAAAGGAGAAGCAAAATGGAGAATACGAAGCGTGGAACGAAGACAACCTCGGCAAAAAAGAAGAGCAGGCGTATAAACCGTGTTTTCAGGACCGTGGGAAAATTCCTGGTAGGCATACAGATTCTTCTGACCCTGGTCTTCCTTGGATTTGTATGGAGGCTGGGTATGATTCCTACCAAATATGTGGCAGGGCTGGCAGCCATTCTTTTGATATTTGCTGCATTGTTATTTACCCTGCAGGTGATAACCAGAGGAAAGGCCATTGTCAGTAAGCTGATTAGTATCCTGATGTCAGCGGTTCTGGTCTTTGGTTCTGTATACCTGTTCAGAACCCACAATGCGGTCCAGGATATTAGCGGCGATTCCCTGGGAAAACAGGTAGACAGTATGCTGGTGGCAGTCAGAAGCAATGACCCTGCGGAAAAGGTAAAGGACACTGCCGATTATATCTATGGCCTTCAGCATGCAGAGGACGGCAGCGATGTAGATAAGGCTATGGAGAAGGTAAACGAGGAAATCGGCACAGAGGTTATGACTGCAGAATATAAGACTTTAAACGAGCAGGCCGGAGCTTTGCTGGACGGAAGTGTACAGGCTATTGTCTATAACGAAGGTTATTCCGGACTTTTGGACGAAGTGTATGACAATTTCCAGGGCCAGGTTAAGATTATTGCCCAGTACAGTATTGAAAGTGAAAGCGATACCGATGCTGCCATTCAGGGAAAAGCAGCAGAGGTTAACGTAAAGAACGAAACCTTTAATTTTTATATCAGCGGTATTGACGTATACGGGCCGGTCAGCACCAAGAGCAGAAGTGATGTAAATATTATGGCTACGGTAAATCCGGAGACAAAGCAGATATTGCTGACCAACACCCCAAGAGATTATTATGTGGAGATACCCGGCGTCAGCCAGGGCAGCAAGGATAAGCTGACTCATGCGGGAATTTACGGTGTGGACAAATCCATGGCAACGTTAGAGCAGCTATATGATGTGGAAATTCCATTCTATGCAAGAGTGAACTTTACTTCTCTCATTACTCTGGTAGATGCTATGGGCGGTGTGGACGTGGAATCCGAATACGCTTTCACCACCAATGGTGACGGTGGGGTTGTTATCAATGTACAGCAGGGATTGAATCACTTTGACGGAAAACAGGCTCTTGCTTTTGCAAGAGAAAGATACAGTCTTTCCGGCGGAGATAATCAGAGAGGAAAGAACCAGATGGCTGTCATTAAGGCTATGTTTGAGAAGATGATTACTCCGGAAATGCTGATTAAAGCACCTGATTTAATCTCTCAGGTCAGCGACAGCGTAGAAACCAATATGTCCATGGAACAGATTCAGAATCTGATTCAGAGCCAGCTTAATACCGGCGGCGGCTGGACCATCAAAACCATGGCAGCAGAAGGAACAGGAGACAGTCAGTACTGCTTCTCCATGCCGGCAACCGCACTTTATGTGATGCAGCCAAATCAGGAGAGCGTGGACAGTATTAAAGCGCAGATAAAGGCTGTGGAAAACGGAGAAATGCTGACAGAGTAAGGGCAGAAAAAGAAAGAAGCAGCAAACAGAAGAAACAAAAAGCAGTTATTCTATAAGGGTAGAAGCCCTGGGATAACTGCTTTTTTGCAAAATGAAGTAAAAGGTATGACTATTTAGGTATATGTTCTGGCTGAAGAGTTACCAAAATTTTTTGCGTGGAAAAAAGTTTGCGGACACTACAGCGGTCTTTTGATATAATAAAATCATCTATGTGTCTTTATAAAAGCATGGGAGAGGCAGCGCCTGTTTGGCAGCTACATGGGAAATGCTTTTGCCGCAATCAGGTCTATTCCGTTTTGGGATATTACGGCGGCGCACAAAATGTTCAAGCCCCTTAAAATTGAGGGTAAAAGTAGAATATAGGTAACAGGAAGAGAAAGGATAATGGAAAAAGAAAAAACAGATGTTGAGAAAGCTGTAGAGTTTCTGGAAAAAGAGGTGAAGCCCTGGAGCTTTTCTAAGCTTTTAAGGGAGGTTTATAGAGGAGAAGAAAATCTTCACCGGATACTGGTGGAAAAACTGTCCCAGTATGAGGACAAAGAAAAACCGGAGAATAGCCCTGCTTTACCAGGTATTTCCCGGAAGGTCAGGAATTGGCTTCACGACAGAAATCAGCCGGGAAACAGGGAGGAATTGTTTAAAATTTGTTTTGCCCTACAGCTTACAGAGGAGGAGGCAGGGATGATTCTGGGAGCCACTGCGGAGAATGGAATCCATTACCGGAACCCCAGGGAGCTGATTTACGCCTTTTGCCTTCGGGTGAAGAAGGATTATCCCTATGCCAGAGAGCTGGCGGACCGGTTACTGGGAGAAAAAGTGCCTCTGCTGGGAACCTTGGCTTATCAGCAGGCACTCCGCAGGCAGCAGGACAAAGAAAATCCGGAAATTAAGACAGCCTCAATGAGGAATGAGTTTAAACGGCTGGGAAGCCAGGAGGAACTGCTGGATTTTCTCAGAGAAAAAAGAGATAGCTTCGGTATCCATCACAATACGGCATACCGAAAATTTATGGTGATGCTGGAATATCTGGCAAAGCCGGGAAATGATAATCCGTATTTGCCGGAAGAAAGGGAATACAGCGTGGAAACTGTGGTAGAGCAATATCTGCGGATGAGTATACCCTACGGCAGGAAACTTGGACGATACAACAGACTGCAAAAGGAGATTAAGAAACATTGGCCTACGCCCAGAACTATCAATGAAATGAAAAACAGGAAGCTGGACGTGGACAGGAAAACTCTGTTGCTGTTATATATCGCCACAGAAGGGATGGTGCTGGAGAGAGGAGACGCTAAATGGGAGGACTATGTGAAGGAGCATTACAGGAGAATCAACCTTATGCTTACGGAGTGCGGCATGTCCCTGCTGAACCTTCACAGTCCTTTTGACTATATGGTCATCCAGGCTATCCGGGCTGCCGGGGAAGAAGAAAACATGGGGTTGCGTATGGAGCGTATGCTTTGCCGTTTATTTCAAAAGAATGATAAAATTGCCTATATAGAGGAAGCTTAAACAGGTATTATAAAATATAGAAGAGCAAAGAGGAACAAACAGAAGAAAAAAGGAAAAAGAAAATACAGGAAAGGAAATGAAGGAGGAGATTATGGACCAGAGACAGGCTTTGCCAAAAGGATATGAATTGGACGGGGTCAAACGTATTTATGTGATTGATTCCTATGTCAGCGCAGGTTCCAATTCTATTGTTTATCAGGCGCATTATGAGGACAGTCTGATGCCGGAGCACGTACATACCGTATTGATTAAAGAATTATACCCTCTGGACGGGGAAAACCGGATTTTCAGGGATGAGGATATGAGGCTGGTAGTAAAGGAGGAAGGGAAAAAATTTTTTGAATCCCAGAAAGAAAGCTTCCTTTTAGGAAATCAGGCTCATCTAAGATTGTCTGAGAAAGGCAGCGGCCATATTGCCCAGAATGTGGATTCTTTTTCTGCAAATGATACTTTATATACTGTGCTTACCTCCAGAAAGGGAAAAGTGCTTTCTCAGCTTTTAGAGGAGGGAGAGGGCTTTCCTTCCCTGACAGAGGCGGCGGAGTGCGTGAAAAACCTGCTTACAGCCCTTACGGCTTTTCATTCTCTGCACCTGCTGCACCTGGACATCAGCCCGGATAATATTTTTCTTCTGGCTCCGGAAGAAGAAAAGGGATTTCCCAAGGAAGTGCTGCTGCTGGATTTTAACAGCGTCTATTCTCTGGACAGAGAGACTGACAGTGAGTACCAGTATTATCTGGGGAAAAAGGGATATACAGCTCCGGAAATTATGCTGCACAGAAAAGAAGAGCTGGGGCCCTGGACAGACTTATACTCGGTTGCTGTGGTATTGTATGAAATTTTGACCGGGGAAAAACTGCCTGAGGACCGGGAGCTGAAGGACAGCGCAGAGCTGGTTTCCCCTTATTCCAGGCTGTTGCTTCATGAGAAAGAAAAGACCGGGGAAAAGGTCAATGAGATTCTGAAAAAGGGGCTGGAAATTCTTCCGGAGAACCGATATCAGAATATAGGAGAGATGCAGGAGGATATACAGGAACTTCTGGGAATTTTAAACGGAACCATTCGCTTTACTTCTAAACCCCGGGAAGCAGAGAACCCGGAGAATTCCGGCAGTAAAAGACAGGGGAGGTGGAGGCTGGCCAAGAATCTGGCTTTGGGAGCCTGCCTTGGGGTAGGAGTGACTCTTCTGGCCGGAGGACTGTATATGAAATCCCAGGAGGAAGAGCAGTCCATGGAAAATACAAAAATAGACCTGACTCAGATTCCTCTGGAAACCGATGACTCTGTAGTGCTTACAGAAAAAAATGTACGCTCTCCCCTGGAGGATAATATCATGAACATTCAGGAGCAGACTTCCACTTCTGTGCGGGTGCTGCTTAAAGATTATGAGCATCCCAGAAATCTGGAGGATGTATTTGAGGAGTACAGTATTTTTTGCTTTTACAGCGGCAAGGAAGACAAAAGAGGCTGGCAGTTTGGGGATTTGACCTACGACTTCTTCCGCACAGAGGATAATACCATGCATATGGTCCTTCCCCTCCAGGATACCAATGATTTTGATCTGTCCTATATAGGTGTGGTCTTTGCCAATTACAAAAAGGACAAGGCTCAGGCTCTTCTGGACATAACCTCTGCAACCCTTACGGACGGGAAGGGAGAGACGTATGAGATTTCTGATTTGGTGGGAAGCCATCTGCTATATTTTGATGAAGAAAACTGGCAGTGGAATCTGACTACAGACCAGAATCAGGAGTATGTGAAGAGCTTTGCGGATATTTACGGAGGAAATTTTACGGTGGATGCCCAGGTCTGCCATCTGGAGCCGGTGCTGGATGTAAAGTGGGAAAGTGAGGACCCCAAGGTGGCGACTGTGGATCAGGACGGAAGAGTCACTGCGCTGAGCAGGGGAACCACAGTTCTGACCGTAACCCTTACAGACAAAAGTACCGGGGAGACAAGAAGCAGCCAGATGCTGGTGAATGTAACAAGAAAACCTCTTTGACGTAAAGTATTCCAGAAATTTTGTTGCTCTAAAACAGGAAAAAGCAATATATATAACTTTTATAGCAAGATGTGTCTATCTTTTCTCGGGGATTTTGTATATTCTTAACATATAACAAATCAGATACCGGGGTAAAAGGTATTGGACTCCGGTATCCAAAAACATCGTGTTTTATGAAAGGAGAAGGCCATGAGCGAAGCAAATTTTAAAGGGCGTGTTACCATTCCCACTGACGTAGATGTGGTTCCTGAGACACTGGAGCTGGTGAAAAGATGGGGAGCGGACGCTATCCGGGACTGTGATGGTACAGACTATCCCGAAGAATTGAAAAACGTGGATGCAAAGGTATATTCTACTTACTATACAACCAGAAAAGACAATGAATGGGCAAAGGCAAATCCCGATGAAATCCAGCAGATGTATATTATGACGCCTTTCTACACAGCAGTAGAGGGAGACTTACGGATTCATCTGATGAATCATTTATACCCGGATATGCTGAAAGTAAATTCCAGAGACGATATTACCCGCTGGTGGGAGGTTATTGACCGTACTACAGGGCAGGTGGTTCCTGTGTCCCAGTGGGAATATGACAGTGAGACAGGAGACGTGATTATCCATGATACAGCAGCTTTCCACGATTATACGGTAAGCTTTCTGGCCTATATTATGTGGGACCCGGTACATATGTATAATGCAGTGACAAACGGCTGGACTAATTTCGAAAAACAGATTACCTTTGATGTGCGCCAGCCTAAAACAAGAGAATTTTCCATGAAGAGACTGCGGAAATATATCCAGGATAACCCTCATGTAGATGTGCTGCGCTATACCACCTTTTTCCATCAGTTTACCCTGATTTTTGACGAGCTGGCCAGAGAGAAATATGTGGACTGGTATGGCTACTCTGCCTCTGTAAGCCCCTATATTCTGGAGCAGTTTGAGAAAGAAGCAGGTTATAAATTCCGTCCGGAATTCATTATTGACCAGGGATATATGAACAATACCTACCGGATTCCCAGCAAGGAATTTAAGGATTTCCAGGCCTTCCAGAGAAGAGAGGTGGCTAAGCTGGCTAAGGAGATGGTGGACATTACCCATGAGTGCGGCAAGGAAGCCATGATGTTCCTGGGAGACCACTGGATAGGCATGGAGCCTTTTATGGATGAATTTAAGACCATTGGGCTGGATGCTGTAGTGGGCAGTGTGGGCAATGGTTCTACTCTCCGTCTTATCAGCGACATTAAAGGTGTGAAATATACAGAAGGGCGTTTCCTTCCCTATTTCTTCCCGGATACCTTCCACGAAGGGGGAGACCCGGTGAAGGAGGCAAAAATAAACTGGGTGACAGCCAGAAGGGCCATTTTGAGAAGCCCCATTGACCGTATCGGCTACGGCGGCTACCTGAAGCTGGCTATGGAATTCCCGGATTTCATCGACTATGTGGAGAGTGTCTGCAAGGAATTCAGAACTCTGTACGATAACATCAAAGGAACCACACCTTACTGCATCAAGAAGGTGGCTGTGCTGAACTGCTGGGGTAAAATGAGAGCCTGGGGTAATCACATGGTTCATCATGCCATTTACCACAAGGAGAATTATTCCTACGCAGGCATTATCGAGGCTTTGAGCGGTGCTCCTTTTGATGTGAAATTTATCAGCTTTGACGATATCCGCAGCAATCCGGATATTCTGGATGATATTGACGTGGTGCTGAATGTGGGAGGCGCATATACCGCATACACAGGAGGAGAGAATTGGACAGATGAGAAGATTGTGGCTGCTGTAAAGAAATTTATTTACAATGGCGGCGGCTTTATCGGTGTAGGAGAGCCTACAGCCTGCCAGCATCAGGGACGTTACTTCCAGCTTGCAGGAGTTATGGGAGTGGAAAAGGAAACAGGATTTACTCTGAATGTAGATAAGTACAACTGGGAGGAGCATAAACACTTTATTACAGAGGATTGTAAAGGAGAGGTGGATTTCGGAGAAGGACAGAAAGCGATTTACGCTTTGCCGGAAACAACCATTATCACTCAGAAGGAAAAAGAGGTGCAGATGGCTGTCCACGAATTCGGAAAGGGAAGAAGTGTATATATCAGCGGTCTGCCTTACAGCTTTGAAAACAGCCGTGTGCTTTACAGGGCTATTATCTGGGCTTCTCATGATGAAGAAAATCTTCATAAATGGTTCTCCACTAATTACAATGCAGAGGTTCACGCCTATGTGAAAAACGGCAAATACTGCGTGGTAAACAATACCTACGAACCACAGGATACAGTAGTATATAAGGGAGACGGAAGCAGCTTTGAACTCCATCTGGAGGCAAACGAGATTAAGTGGTATGAAATTTAATCCAGGTGAAATCATGCATGAGTAAGGCATGAGTTTTGCAGACAGGTTTACCGGAAGGCGGCAAAATTACTGCCGTTCCTTCCGGTAAGTATTGGGGGAAACCCCGGTGATTTTCCGAAAAGTCTGAGAAAAATAAGACTGAGAGGAGAAGCCGGTGATTTCCCCTATTTTTGTTACCGGATAATTGGTGGCCTCTAAAAGATGTCTGGCCTCCTCCACCCGCTTTTGTATCAGATAGTTGATAGGAGACATGCCTTTATAGTTTTTAAAGGCATGGACCAGGTAATATTTATTGATATGTACCAGGGTGCTGAGAGTTTCCAGAGTAATGTCGTGGGCAAAATTCTCGTTGATATACTGCTCTACCATCCGGCATTCCCGGGAAGCCTTTCTGGTTGGAGCTGCCAGAAAATTCTGGTTGGTATTTCTGGCGATATACACCAGGATAAGCTCAGTTAGATTTTGGCATACAAAGCTGTAATCTGCAGCCTGATACCGGATTTCTCTTACTAAAGTGTCCAGATAAGAGAAAATTTCCCGGCTGTTCCGGCTGATAGAGTGGATGCTGTAAGCGTAGGGGCTTTCCCTCTGGCTGTGGCAGAATTGCACGCCCTCCACTCCAAGAGCTATGTACTTCCAAGGATGCTCCCGGTTTCCCAGCTCCGTATGAGGGGTATCCGGATTCACCAGCACCAGGTCATTTTTCTTTACAGAGATTTTTTCCCCTTCTATCTGAAAACATCCTTCTCCCTCTGTGACAAAAAATAATTCTGCAAAATAATGGGAATGTTCCATACTGTGCCAGTCCATATCAGAGGTGGCGCAGGTTACATAGAGAAGCTGGGCTTTTGGCCGGTCTTCTGGACTGTGTTCCAGGGGATAGCGCTGGTTGCTCATGGATTCCCCCCTCCTTTCAGTTCTCTCATAACCGAGTGGTTTAAGATAAGAGCCAGAATAAAGGAAAGTAAATCTGCCACAGGCTGGGCCAATTCAATTCCAAGGATTCCCAGAAGGGGAGGCAGTATAAGAACCGCCGGCAGGAAAAACAGTCCCTGTCTGGAAGCGGCCAGCAGGGAAGCCCGAAAGGTTTTTCCCATGGTCTGGGTCATCATATTATTCATAATAATCCAGCCTGTTAGAGGAAGGCTGACGCACTGCATCCGGAGGGCCGCCGTGCCGATGGCAATAACCTGAGGGTCATCTTTGCGGAACAGGGAAAGGAGATGGCCTGACAAGAAAAATCCGGCGACGCCTATGAGGAGCAAAGCCAGAGTGGCAATCTTGACACAAAACCAAAAAGCTTCCCGCACCCGCTGGTATTTTTGCGCCCCATAGTTAAAGCCGCACACAGGCTGGAAGCCCTGACCGAATCCGATAAGGGCCGAGGAAGCAAACTGGGTGATTCTGGATACAATGGACATAGCGGCAATGGCCGCATCCCCGTAAGGATGTGCTGCCCAGTTCAGAGCCAGTACAGCTATGCTTCCCAGTCCTTGGCGAAACAGGGAGGGAAGGCCGCCTCCTGCAATGATTTTCAGATTCTGTCCCAAATTTTTCACGGAGCTTATTCTAAGAGGGATACATTTAGACGCTTTTTGGCCAATCAGCAGCAGGATAAAGCTGATAAACTGACTTAAAATAGTTGCTGCTGCGGCACCTCCTACGCCCATATGGAAAACAAAGATAAAAAGAGGGTCCAGAAAGATATTCAGCACTCCTCCAAAGGTGATGCCAATCATGGAAAAAAAGGCATTGCCCTGAAAACGGAGCTGGTTATTGAGGACCAGCTGGGCCGTCATATAAGGGGCTCCCAGCAGGATGATGCCCAGATATTCCTTGGTGTAAGGCAGTATGGTTTCCGTAGAGCCCAGAGCCAGAGACAGGGGTGTGAGAAAAAATTCTCCTGCAAGGGTCAGCATAAGGCCGCAAAGGATAGCCGCAAAAAAACCTATAGAAGCCAACTCCTGGGCAGAGCCAGTGTCCTTGGCCCCCAGTTTCCTGGAAATGGAATTTCCTGAGCCATGGCCGAAAAAAAAGCCCAGGGCCTGGATGGCAGCCATAACAGGAAATACCACTCCCACAGCGGCTGTGGCGCTGGTGCCGATTTTTGCCACAAAAAAAGTATCCGCCATGTTATAAAAAGAAGAAATCAGCATACTGATTATGGTGGGCACCGCCAGCTTTCCAATAAGCCCCGGAATGGGAGCCGTGGTCATCATGACAAATTTCTCGTCCTGTGTCATTGCCTGTTTCAAATATATCAGTCCTTTCCCGAAAAATAATTTAAGCTATAAAATATTATAGAATTTTTTTAAGAAAGGAACAAGCAAAAATTTTAGAAGGCTGTTGACCTGCACGGCTGTTTGGTATCAAGGGGGATTAGGGCCGCAGGTAGGACTTCATTGTTTTCAGAGCGTGTTTTTCTAATCTGCTTACCTGAGCCTGGGAAATTCCGATTTCGCTGGCCACTTCCATCTGGGTCTTTCCCCCGTAAAAGCGCATTTCCACAATCTTTCTTTCTCTGTCCCCAAGCCGTTTCAGGGCTTCCTTCAGAGATAAATCCTCCACCCAGTTTTCTTCCCGGTTTTTTTTGTCACTGATTTGATCCATTACATACAGGGTGTCACCGCCCTCTGTATAAACCGGTTCATAGAGGCTCACCGGGCTTTGGATAGCGTCCAGGGCATAGACGATTTCTTCTTTTTCTATGCCGATTTCCTCTGCCAGTTCTGTAATGGTGGGCTCCTTCAGGTGGCGCTTTACATAGTTTTCTTTGGCATAAATAGCTTTGTAGGCTGTGTCCCGCAGAGAGCGGCTTACCCGGATGGAATTATTGTCCCGGAGATACCGGCGGATTTCTCCGATTATCATGGGAACCGCATAAGTAGAGAATTTCACATTCAGAGAGGTGTCAAAATTGTCAATGGCCTTTATCAGGCCTACGCAGCCTATCTGAAATAAATCATCTGCATTTTCACTGCTGCCGGAAAAGCGCTTGATAACGCTTAGTACCAGCCGCAGGTTACCTTTAATGTATAGTTCTCTCGCTTCCATGTCACCTTTTTTTATACGCTCAAAGAGCAGCTCTTTTTCCTCATTTGTAAGAACAGGCAGGCGTGAAGAGGTCACCCCGCAGATTTCAACCTTATTGAGTGCCATAGCAAGAATCCTCCAATCTGTCATGGGAATACTGCATCTGCAGAAATTCTATTAAAAATGATTCTCAGCCAGGCAGAACAATATACGGCTCCTAAGAAAATTTAATAAACTTTTAGACCTTGACAAAATGTGAAATTAGTATTGGCAGAATAGAAAAATGGTGATATGATTACAAAAAGAAAAATCGTATGATAGAGGTGCGGATTTTAAAAGTAGGGTTCTGTATAAAGCTCAGGGAAAGGCGCAGGACAGGAAAGGAAAATCCGCCGAAGAAGCTGAAGCTGCCCGGGCCCAGGCTTCTGGGATGCCGGAGAATATCCGGTATACTGTCACAGAAAGTGGAGCGCTATCATCTGAAGGTATTTTGTGAGAGCAGAGAACCGTAAGCGCAGCCTTTTGTGGCGTAAGCTTATGGTTCTTCTTTTCTATAGGAAATTTCTTTGAATTTCCTATAGAACAAAAAGTATCACAATAAGATTTTGAGGAAGGAGAGACAAATGAGAAGAAAAAAGAAGATTTTCCTTACGGGAACGGTTTTGACGGCTCTTATGAGCCTGTTGTGGGTGGTGCAGGTTTTCGGAGCGGATGGAGAAGAGGCGGCTTATGAACCGGCTGTTTATGCTACCTTCTGGTCCCTGGTGCCCCCAATCGTGGCCATCGTCCTGGCTCTGATAACCAAGGAGGTATATAGCTCTTTGTTTGTGGGAATTCTAGTGGGCGCACTGTTTTACTCTGGATTTGAATTTGAGGGAACAGTAGTCCATGTGCTGGAGGACGGTTTTATCAGTGTTCTTTCGGATGCCTATAATGTGGGTATCCTGATATTCCTGGTTATCCTGGGAACTATGGTATGTATGATGAATGGAGCAGGAGGGTCCGCAGCCTTCGGAAGATGGGCGGGAACCCACATTAAGACCAGGGTGGGAGCTCAGATTACCACGATAATCCTGGGTATTCTGATTTTTGTGGATGATTATTTCAATTGTCTTACTGTGGGAAGCGTTATGCGGCCCATTACGGATAAGCACAATGTATCCAAAGCTAAGTTGTCCTATTTGATTGATGCTACGGCAGCTCCGGTATGTATCATTGCACCTATTTCTTCATGGGCAGCGGCTGTCAGCGGTTTTGTGGAAGGAGAGGATGGTTTATCTATTTTTATTCAGGCTATTCCTTATAACTTCTATGCCCTGCTGACCATTGTCATGATGTTTGCCATTGTTCTTATGAAGGTGGATTTCGGTCCCATGGCTGTTCACGAGGCCAATGCCATGAAGGGAGATATTTATACTTCAGGAAAGCGGATGGATAAGGAAGAGGCAGAGATTACTCCTAATTCCAGGGGAAAAGTGATTGATTTGGTATTCCCGGTAGTGGTTCTGGTATTCTGCTGTATCTGCGGAATGCTGTATACCGGAGGATTTTTCAGCGGAACAGATTTTGTAACAGCTTTTTCCCAGAGCGATGCTTCTATTGCACTGTCCATCGGAAGTCTTTTTGCCCTGGTGATTTCAGTGATTTTTTATGTGTGCCGCAGAGTGCTTTCTTTCCGTTCTTGTATGGATTGTATTCCGGAAGGATTTAAAGCCATGGTTCCGGCTATTTTGATTCTTACCTTTGCCTGGACCTTAAAGGCTATGACAGACAGTCTGGGAGCAGCAGATTTCGTGGAGATGGCTACTAAGTCTGCAGCTGAAAGTCTGATGAACTTCCTGCCGGCTATCATCTTTATTATCGGATGTCTGTTGGCCTTTGCTACCGGAACTTCCTGGGGAACCTTTGGTATCCTGATTCCTATTGTGGTGCAGGTGTTTGAAAATTCAGACCCTACCATGATGATTATTTCTATTTCTGCCTGCATGGCCGGAGCTGTGTGCGGTGACCATTGTTCGCCCATATCCGATACCACTATCATGGCTTCAGCAGGGGCCCAATGTGACCATGTAAATCATGTGTCCACCCAGCTTCCTTATGCTATTTTAGCGGCGGCAGTCAGCTTTGTCACCTATATTGTGGCGGGCTTTGTTAAGACCGCCTGGATTGCCCTTCCTGTGGGAATCCTTCTGATGCTGGGAATTCTTGCGCTTATAAAGTTAGGGATAGGCGGAGGAAGAGAAAAGACGGCTAAAGGCAGATAAGCAGATTTAACAGAAAATATTACCAAAACAAAAGAAAAAGAGAACAGTGAAGCAGAATTTAATCTGCGCTGTTCTCTTTTTTTTGCTGCAACAACTTAAAATATGGAAAAAATACCGTATTTTGGTTGGTAGAAGCAGAAGAAAAAGGGGGATATAATTTTAACAAAAATAAGGCAGCAGGAAATTTATTTTATTTATGGGAGGGTAAGGCATGAAGAAAAAGTCATTGGTATTATTTTTAACAGGAGTGATGCTGGCCAGTGCTTTGGCCGGGTGTTCATCAAACTCGGAAGAAGACTCTGGAACAGAGAAAAATTCAGGGGAGGAAAAAATCACACTTTCTTTTCTCCGGGCAGGAACATCTGAAAATGTGCAGAAGGTGTATGAGGAACTGATAGAAGCATATGAAAAGGAACATCCCAATATTAAAATCGAATATGAACAGGTGGGCTTCGGCGAGGAGCTGGAAACAAAGCTGAATACCATGTATGCATCGGGAATGGCTCCGGATATAGTGCGTGCCCCAATCAGCACCATTGCGGAAAGAGCTTCCAGAGGCCAATATGCAAACTTAGATGAGTATATTGAGGGATGGGATGAGAAAGATGATATTATATCTACGGCTTATGATGTAGGAAGCTATGACGGACATAAATATGGAATTGCAGTAAATATTGACGCCAGTTTTCTGTTCTACCGGAAAGATATGTTTGAAGAGGCCGGACTGGATCCTGATAAGGCGCCGGAAACCTGGGAAGAGCTTTTGGAATATGCAGAAAAACTGACGGTGAGAGACGGAGACAGCGTAACACGGGCAGGATTTGCCATTCCTACTTCGGCAGGACACAGCACCTTTATTCCCTTTGCAAGACAAAATGGTGCGGAATTGGTAGACATAGAAAATGATGTTCCCACTTTCAATGACTAATTATCCGGAAGCAATGCAGAGAGGCCAATGGGAAATTTATTTTAAAAATACACTGATAGTTACAGTGATTACTGTTATAATCAGCTTAGTAATAAATTCCCTGGCAGGATATGCCTTTGCCAGGATTCCCTTTAAAGGAAGGGACCCACTGTTTTTTCTGGCCATGATTGGTATGATGATACCGGGACAGGTGACCATGATACCCGTATTTATACAGCTGAAAAAAATCCCTCTTTTAGGCGGAAATAATATATGGGGAGAAGGTGGGACAGGGCTGATAAATACCCATGCCGGATTGATTTTACCTTACATAGCCGGGGCTTTCGGTGTGTTTTTGTGCAGGCAGTTCTATATGAATATACCCCAGGCCCTGGACGAAGCTGCAAAGATTGACGGCTGTTCCAGATGGAAGGCATACAGCAGGATTTATCTGCCTCTTAGTAAACCTATTTTAGCTACATTGGCAGTTTTAAAAGCCTCACAAACCTGGAACGATTATATTTGGCCGTTGATTATGATAAGCAAAGACAATATGAGGACAGTTCAGGTTGCTTTGGTGAATACCTTTGTTACAGAAGTATCCACCAACTGGAATTTATTGATGGCAGGAACCACAATTGTTATGCTGCCTTTGGTTATTCTTTTCTTATTTACACAGAAATATTTTGTAGAAGGGGTGGTTTCAAGTGGAATCAAGGGTTGATAAAAGACCGAATATTATTCTTATAAATTGCGATGATTTAGGGTATGGTGATTTGGGTTGTTATGGCTCTAAAGTAAATCGGACGCCGGCTATTGATTATTTGGCACAGAACGGGCTGCGGCTGACAGATTTTTATATGGCCTCTCCTGTCTGCTCCCCCTCCAGAGGCGCTATGCTGACGGGATGTTATCCGCCCAGAATAGGATTTGAGTCTTTTGAAGGAGAATGGGTGTTGTTTCCAGGTCAAGGCGTAGGGTTGAGCAAAGAAGAAACCACATTTGCAGATGTATTAAAATCTGTGGGATACAGAACAAAAATCATAGGAAAATGGCATTGCGGAGACCAGCCGGAGTTTTTGCCTTTGGAGCATGGATTTGACGAATATTACGGCCTTCCTTACAGCAATGACATGGGGCGGCAGATAACAAGGGAGGATAATCCGCCCCTTCCCCTTTTATCAGGAAAAGATATTATAGAGGAGCAGCCGGACCAGAGGAACCTGACAGAGCGGTATGCAGAGAAAGCCAGGGAGTTTATAAAGGAGAACAGAGGGAACAGCTTTTTCCTTTATTTGGCGCATATGCATGTACACCTGCCCTTGTATGCAGGGGCGGAATTTGTGAAAAAATCCTGTAATGGCGACTATGGAGCCTGCGTGGAGGCCATTGACTGGTCTGTAAAGGTCATTTTATGGGAGCTGAGAAAATGGGGTCTTGAAGAAAATACCCTTATAGTCTTTACATCAGACAATGGAGGAAGAGGGGACCACGGAGGAAGCAACGGACCTTTGAGAGGGAAAAAGGGAACCACCTGGGAAGGAGGACAGAGGGTGCCTTGTATTTTCTACTGGAAAAATCATATTGTTCCCAGAGTATCCCATGACCTGGTGTCCTCTTTGGATTTTTTCAGAACCTTCGGGAAACTTGCAGGTGCAAACTATCAGCCGGAGAAAAAGACAGACGGACTGGATTTGACAGATTTTCTTTTAAATGGGGAAAAAAGCCCCAGAAAGTTATTTTATTATTATCTGATGGGAAATTTAGAGGCTGTCAGAAATGAACAGTGGAAGCTCCATGTGGCAAAGGAAGGAAAGCCGGTGAAGCTTTTATATCATATTTCCCAGGATATGGGGGAAGCGATAAATGTATATCAGGAATATCCTGAAGAGGCTGAGAAATTGGAAAAAGCCGCAGCAGAATGCCGAAGAGAATTAGGGGACAGCGTTACTGGAATCAAAGGAAGAGAAGTACGTTCTATTGGCAGGGTGGAAAATCCAAGGCCTCTGACACAATATGACGTAAACCATCCATATGTGGTGATGATGTATGACAGAGAAGAAGTGGGTTAATATAAGAGACAGGATTCAGTTCTGTCAAACGATAAAAGGAAAAATAAGATTTTCTTATTATGTGATTCTTGGGGTTGTGTTTATTATATTATCCGTTACCTATTGGGTTTCGAAACAGATTATTGAGCGCAATGCGGTGGAAAGCCGCATGAGCGCTCTAAAAGTGTTTGCTCAGAGGTTGGATTCTCAGGCAGAATATGTTTTGAATCTCAGTGACTTAATTTACAATAGCTCGGCAGTAAATAAGTATATACAGGAAATGGCCAAAAGTACAGATACTTATGAAAAGCATTATTACTACACAAAACTTTATCAGACCATGCAGGACTTTACAGATACCATACAAAACAGCGGAAGAGATTATCAAATCGTGCTGTTTAATGAAAAGCAGGGAATTTTGTATTATTCCTGGGACTATGAGGTTCCCCAGACTGAGGCCGTAAGCAAAGATATATCAAACTTAGATAAATCAGGAGCATACCGCTATGCAAAAGTAAGAAACAGCTATAAAACCCAGGAGAAAGAAAAATATTTTTATTTTTATAACGAATACAGACAAATAGGAAGTAAAGAAGACTTATGCGTTATTGTAGGCTCCTCTTTGGAGGAATTTATGGAAGTGACAGACATGCTGCTTGAGGAGGGGAGTCAGATAGCAGTCTGTGCCGAGGATAAAGAGATTTTGTATGATTCCATGGAGTCCAAGGAGCGGGAAAAACAGATTTTGAACAATATGGATTTTCAGAAAAAAGAAGGGAGCTTTCAAGTCAGAGACCAACAGGAAGTATGGATTCATCTTTTTGTTCCTATTGATTCTATGAATTGGGAATTGGTATCTTCTGTAAAGAAAAGCAGTATCATGCAGGGCTTTGAAGAATGGTGGAAAATCAGTATTTTTTGTCTTTTAGGCGTACTGGCAGCAGTTTCTTTTGTTTTGTACTATCTAAATAAGAGTATATTGGCACCTGTAAAAAAGCTTCATGGAGATATGCAGAAGGTAAAAGAAGGCATTAAGGAATTGCAGTTTCCTTCGGAGGTGGGCCAGGATGAGATTGGAAATCTTACAAAGCAGTTTTATGATATGGTGAATCGGATAGATTGTCTGGAGCGGGAAACACTTTTGAAGGAGCAGCAAAAGCATAAGCTGGAAATCGAAGCACTGCAGGCACAGATAAATCCCCACTTTTTGTACAATACCATAAATGCGGTGAAAATGCTGCTTCGGATGAAACGGGGAGAGGAGGCTTCCTCCGCACTAACGGCTTTGGCGGATATCATGCAGCATACCCTTTCAGATTCTTCGGAGACGGTGACTCTGGAGGATGAAGTAAATATATTAAACAGCTATATTTATATACAAAAACTCAGATATGAGGACTTTTTCTTTGACATTCATATGGAAAAGGATTTAAAGTATTATGAAATCATGAAGTTTATGATACAGCCTTTTTTAGAAAATTGTTTCCTCCATGGGTTTGAAGAGATAAACAGCACCACAAAAATAAGTATTTCTATAACAAGGGTTCAGGAATTTCTGCAGGTGAAAATTACAGATAATGGGAAAGGAATGGATAAGGAAACTATTGACCGGATATTGCAGTGTCAAAAACAGGGAAGAGGTATAAATGGAATCGGTATTAGAAATGTAGTGGAGCGTATTGAGAAAAATTACGGAAAGCCATGGAGGTCTGTGAAAGGGAGGTGCCGGATGTAGTGATAACCGATATCCGTATGCCGGTTATGGATGGCTTGGAATTGACAAAAGAGCTGCTAAAGAAATATCCGGACATACAGATTATCATCCTTTCAGCCTATGATGATTTTAAATATGCCCAGGAAGCACTGCATTCAGGGGCAGCAGAATATATTTTGAAAGCAGAATTGGATTGTGACAATTTATTGGCGCTGCTGTTGAAATTAAAAGAGAAAATTCAGGAAAAACAGTCGGAATATCAAAGGCCGAGAACCATAGACAGTTATTTGGAGCAATTAAAAGAAAATCTTTTTATAAGACTTTTGACAGCTAAATGCTATGAGACGGAAATTGTGAGGAATATGGAGGAATTGGAAATCGGATTAAGAAAAGAAAATCTAATTCTTATCCATATTTTCCCTGAGGTTCAGGAGAAGAAAGCTGAAGTGACAGCTTTGGCAAGAGAACAGATGGAAAAACTTTTGTGGATGGATTCCAGCAGCAGCCATTGGATTGTCTTAGGAAATACAGAGAATGTTTGTATAAATATAAATGAAAGAAGAAAATTTTTAGATGCTCTATGGAATCTTTCCGGGGGCGCTGTATATGGTTCGACTGTTTTTTCCGGATTTAACCAGGTTCTGGAAATACAAAAAGGAATGGAAAAAATCATAGAGATTTATAATTTTTATAAGAAAAAAGGTGCTGTTTTGTGTGAAGAGATTGAAGTGAATTACAGAGAAATCAATACGTCTGCCTTTTTCACAGAATTTATTCAGCAAATGGAAGGAAATCATATCGAAAAGGCAAAATTGTTAATCCATGAATTATTTTCAGAACTGAAAAAAGAATACTGCAGACCTGAGGAAATTTATAAAACGATTTCTCTTATCTATACTTTTCTGGAGGAAAAGGCTGGAATAGAAAAGCAGGAGAAAAGAGACATAACCATACGAAAAAAGGAAAGTTTGGACACTCTGCTGGAGAGCGTCAATGGGTATTTCCAGGATTTATTTGAAAAAATCAGGGAAAATGCCTTTTCAAAAGATAGTATTATCGGAAAGTCCATTGTCTATATGCAGGAGCATTTGGAACAGGAGGTAACGCTGCAAAAAGTGGCGGAAGAAGTATATTGCAGCCCCCAGTATCTGTCCTACCTGTTCAAAAAAGTAACAGGAGAGAACTTTTCGGAATATATGACAGGTTTGAGGATAAAGAGGGCTCAGAACTTACTGATAACCACGGATTATTCTATAGCGGATATTGCAGGAAGGGTTGGGATTGGGAATCCCAGCTATTTTACAAAGGTATTTGCAAAAATAACAGGAACAACGCCGAACCGGTATAGGAAATGAGGGGAATATATAAGGCGGGAGCAGTCAACGCTTCAGGCTGGATTTAACTAAAAAGGAAAAAGGAAAAAGGAAGAAATTGAAAAAAAGTGTTGACAACTAATCGAAAATTAGTATATAATAGCAAAGCAGTCAGCTGATAGCGCTGACACAGAACGGGATCTTAGCTCAGCTGGGAGAGCATCTGCCTTACAAGCAGAGGGTCATAGGT
>CABSEJ010000016.1 GCA_902476765.1 uncultured Blautia sp. | reverse complement strand
GGACATCGGAGGCTTCCACGGGGGAAATATTTATGATGAAAAGTTCCATGAACTTCTGGTGCGCTGGTTTGAATTCGGAACTTTCTGCCCGGTTATGCGCCTTCACGGCTACAGGGAACCTTTTAAAGCGCCTTTGGGCACCACCGGAGGAGGAAAACACAACAGCGGTGCAGAAAATGAAGTGTGGACTTATGGGGAAGAGGTATACAAAATCTGTGAAAAATATATTCATATGCGTCAGCGTATGAAGCCCTACATCAAGGAGCTTATGGAGGAAGCCCATGAAAAGGGAACCCCTGTAATGCGTCCATTATTTTATGATTATCCCCAGGATACCAGAGCCTGGGAGATTGAGGATGAATATATGCTGGGTCCAGATTTGCTGGTGGCGCCTATCCTCTATGAAAACCAGAGACAAAGACAGGTATATCTGCCGCAGGGCACCTGGAGAAACATCAATGACAACAGAGAGTACCAGGGAGGCTGCCAGATTACCGTGGAAGCTCCCCTGGACCAGCTTCCGGTATTTGCAAAGGCTGGTACTTTAGAAGAACTGTAAAGAATAGAAAGGGTGTTGCACATGGATAAAAAGAAAAGTGAGAGAAATATTTTCGGATATGGAGGCAGCTTTGTAAATATCTGCGATAAGCTTTTTGATGTAATGGCTCTGGGATTTCTGTGGATTCTCTGCAGTCTGCCCCTTGTGACAATAGGAGCTTCCACTACAGCTTTATATTACGCTGTGGTGAAATGTATCAAAAAGAACAACGGGTATATAGCCAGGGAATTTTTCCGCTCCTTTAAGCAGAATCTGGTTCCGGGAACTTTTATCTGGATTTTGGTGGTGGCGGCTACTTTGGCTATGCACTTGAATATCGGAATCCTCATGAAGGAAACCGACGGATATGTGGGACTTTTCTTTATCTGTGTGTATGCCCTTGTCTCTGTGTTTATTCTGGCGGTAAGCTGCTATGTATTTCCGGCCTTGGCCCGGTTTGACATGAGCAGCGGGTGGCTGATAAAATTGGCTATGTATATGACGGTGCGTTATTTCGGCACTACCCTGGCTCTGCTTCTGGTACTGGTTTGTGCAGGGGCAATTTTATGGAAGTTTCCTATTCTGATATTGCTTGCACCCGGTCCGGTGGCCTTTGTCATGTCAGACTTTCTGGAACGGGTACTGAAAAAGCATGAACCACAGGAAGCAGCCGCTGTACAGAAGACAGCAGAGGAAGAAAAAAGGATAGTTTCGTGACAGGAGGTTAAGAGGATGAAATTTACAAACGGATACTGGCTTCTGAGAGAGGAAATGAAGCCTGCATATGCTGTGGAATACGGAGGACACAGGGCGGATGACAAGAGCCTTACCCTGTATCTGCCGGGAAAGCACATTACAGACAGAGGGGACTGCTTAAACATCCCTATGCTCACCGTGACCTTGACAAGCCCTATGAAGGGAGTTATCAAGGTATCTGCAGTTCATCACGCAGGAGCCCTCTATCAGGGGCCTTTTGCAGAGATAAACCAGGAGGATACCCAGGTGGAAATCTGGGAAACCCAAGAACAGCTGATTTATGAGACCGGTTCCTTAAAGGCAGTGATAGACAAAACACCAAATGCTTATAAAATGGCTTTTTATGAAGGAGAAACCCTCCTTACGGAATCCAGCTTCCGGAATCTGGCCCATATGTATAACCAGAAAACAGGAAAAGCCTATATGCTGGAGCAGCTTTCTCTTGACGTGGGAGAATATGTCTATGGCCTGGGCGAAAGGTTTACTCCCTTTGTGAAAAACGGACAGGCAGTGGATATGTGGAATGAAGACGGGGGAACGGCCAGCGAGATTGCCTATAAGAATATTCCCTTCTATATTACCAGCAAGGGCTATGGTGTTCTGGTGGACAATGAGGGGGATGTGTCCTATGAAATCGCCAGCGAGAAGGTGGAAAGGCTTCAGTTTTCTGTGGAAGGAGAGCGCCTGGATTATTATGTGATTTCCGGAGGCTCCCCTATGGGAACTGTGGAGAAGTATACCTGCCTGACCGGAAAGCCGGCCCTGCCGCCTGCCTGGTCCTTTGGCCTGTGGCTTACGACCTCCTTTACCACCAGCTATGACGAAGGAACGACTTCCAGCTTTATTCAGGGCATGGCGGACCGGGATATTCCTCTTCATGTCTTCCATTTTGACTGCTACTGGATGGAAGCTTATGAGTGGTGTAACTTTACCTGGGATCCCAAGACCTTCCCGGATCCCAAGGCAATGCTCCAGCGGTATCATGACCGTGGCCTGAAAATCTGCGTCTGGATTAACCCTTATATAGGACAGAAATCACCTCTGTTTTGGGAGGGAATGGAAAGAGGCTATTTGATAAAGAAAAAAGACGGAAGCGTATGGCAGACGGATTTATGGCAGCCGGGCATGGCTCTGGTGGACTTTACCAACCCGGATGCAGTGACCTGGTATCAGGAAAAGCTGAAAAAGCTGCTGGATATGGGTGTGGACTGCTTTAAAACAGACTTTGGAGAGAGGGTTCCCGTAAAGGATGTTGTATATTACGATAATTCAGACCCGGTGAAAATGCATAATTATTATACTTATCTGTATAATCAGACGGTCTTTGAGCTTCTGGAAAGAGAAAGAGGAAAGGGAGAGGCAGTGCTTTTCGCCCGTTCTGCCACTGTGGGCGGACAGAAATTCCCGGCTCACTGGGGAGGAGACTGCTCCGCAACCTATGTTTCCATGGCGGAGACACTCAGGGGAGGACTGTCCCTGTCTCTGTCAGGCTTCGGCTTTTGGAGCCATGACATCAGCGGTTTTGAAAGTACGGCTACCCCGGATATCTATAAGAGATGGTGCCAGTTCGGACTTTTAAGCTCTCACAGCCGTCTCCACGGTTCCGGTTCCTACCGGGTGCCTTGGCTCTTTGACGAGGAAGCCTGCCAGATTTTGAAGGAGTTCGTAAACCTGAAATGCAGGCTTATGCCTTACCTTTACGGCCAGGCGGTAAAGGCCCATACAAAAGGAACCCCTATGCTCCGGCCTATGTTCCTGGATTTTCCTCAGGACAGAGCCTGCGATACTCTGGATTTGCAGTATATGATGGGAGATTCCCTTCTGGTGGCTCCGATTTTCCGGGAGGACGGACAGGTGGAATATTACCTGCCTAAGGGAACCTGGGTGAATCTGCTGACAAAGGAGAAAAAACAGGGAGGTGCATGGCAGAAGGAAGTACACGACTATCATACTCTGCCTCTTATGCTGCGGCCAAACTGTGTGCTGCCTATGGGAAACAATCAGGAGCAGCCGGAATATGATTTTTCAGATGGCGTGACTCTGGTGGTATCCCAGTTTGAAGAAGGAGTTCAGTGTCAGGTGGATATACCGGACAGTAAGGGTAATTTCATGATGCAGGTTACAGCCAGAAGACAAGGAGATAAGGTATTTCTTTCCGTAACCGGCGGAAAAGGCAATTACTCGGTAGAAAACCTGGGTGAACAGGAGATAGAAATTGTAGATTAAAAAATAAATTTTAGAAGCTGCCCCATAAAACGTATCAGTATTCTTTCTGATGTTTTATGGGGCAGCTTAGATTTTTATCACAAAACTTTAATTTGCCACAGATTCCTGATAGGCATTTTGGACTTCTCCGGCGGTAAGGGTACCATCATATATCTGAACATCGTCAAACCGGCCATTACGCAGGTCTTCATCATTCCAGATAAATCCGCTTCCAACAGATACGTTTACAGCCTTCTGTATGCTGGCTGCATTAGAATCATCAAAGCAGGAGGCGATGTTCTTTTTTTCTTCTCCCACTAATTGTCCGTTAAGATAAACTTTAATACCGTCAGGGTTGACCGTATAGACAATGTGTTCCCACTGGTCTCTGACGCCGTTGCTGGTAAGCAGCTCGCCCTGCACATCGCTGTATCCATTGGCGTTGATACGGGCAATCAGGTTGACGCCGATACGGGTCATAGGATAATTGGGAGCAGTTGCGCTGTTGTCTGCTTCAAACAAAGCGCTGTGTTCCCAGGAGTCTGCGGAAACCTTGGCCCACATGCTGACAGAATAACCTCGCTCTGTAACAGTGGAGAAAGTATCTTCCGGAAGTCTCAGGAAATTTACACCTTTGGCACCTGCTTCATTGATAATCTCCAGAACATTTCCTCTCTCAGAATCTTCCACCAAAGAGGCGGTTCCCATTAAGGTAGCATTTCCGCTTTTTGCAGATGCTTCGACGGGAGAAAGTGCCCCTTCAGAGGCCGGAGTTTCAAAATCAAAGCCGTAAATCAAAGAGGCTCTGGCCCTTACGGTAATATTGTACTCTTTGCTTACAGTGGCTGTGCCAAAGGATACGGTAGCCGTAAGGGTCACAACGGTTTCCTCCTGGGGAGGCTGTACATTGCCGTTTGCATCTAATACAGAGGAATTGGAGGAAGACCAGGTTACCTCTGCCCCCATAACGGAAGTAGGCAGTGTGATGCTCTCTGCTGTTGCAGAGGGGATATAGGTATCAAGAGAAGCTGCGGCTGCGTTTACCCGGTTTTCGTCAGAGTCAGGCATCATACTTCCCCATACAGAGGTATTGTCATTTCCAAAGGCTGAGAAAGTCATCACAGACTGGGGAGAATCAGCCTCGTTTGTCTGCTGGAAAAATACCCCTTTGTAGACAGTGTCTCCTATATTTAAGGTGAGATAATCATATCCTAAATCATTTCCCTGTGCATCGGAAGCACCGGTTTTTGTCCAGGTTCCGGTGTAGTCTCCGGAAACCGTTCCGTCTTCGTTTAAATTTACAAACTGTGTAGTCAGCATATTTCCGCTGGAATCCGTTCCGTGGTTGATAAATTCATAGGAACCAATTACCTGAGAATTTTCATAATGGGCAATTTCCTCGCCGGTGTATTCGTACACTGCAGTTACCGGCCACTGGTCCTGATTAAGGAACTGCTGATGAATGCGCAGTTCGTGCTGTTCTGTCTGAGGGGAAATATTGAACCGCTGGTGGTGTACCAGGTAATGAGCCCCGTCGTCATCAATCAGAGCAGAGTTGTGACCGGCCGCTTTTTTACCTAACTGGTTATATAACTCATAATTTCCCATCAGCTTAATACCATAGGAGGAATTTCCGGAACCACTGTCCGCTGCATTGTTTCCTGCTGCATCCAGATAGGGACCCATGACATTTTCTGAACGGAAAAGCCGCATGTTATAACCTCCGTCTGCAGTAAGGCCGCCGTAGGTTTCGTACAGATAATAATATTCGGTGGCCTCATCATAGAGAATATAAGGAGCTTCTCCGGACTGATGATTTCCTCCTGCAATATGGGTTCCGAAATACCGATCCGTATAATTTCCAGATACTTCATCTACAGAATCCACACCGGGATAATAAGCTTCTCCTGTGGCCGGATTTAATTCCAGAATAAATAATCCGCCGGACCAGGAGCCGTAGGTCATATACAGGTGTTCACCCTGTGCATCAAAAAATACCGTTGGGTCAATGGCATTAGGTGCATAGTTGTTGTCCCAGTCTCCGTTGTCAGTAAACCAGTTGTCACTGACTTCACTGATTCCGCCGTTTTCCGGGCCTAATTCTACCAGTTCCTTCAGGTTTAGATAATCGTTATCCCATTTCGTATTTCTGGTACTGTTTCCGTCCGGATTTCCGTTGGTGGTAAAGCCGGAATAAATCAGGGTGTCTATGTAGTCATAGGGGCCGTCCATTTCTTTGGAGACCATGTAGCCGATACAGGAACGTCTCCAGGTGGAGGAGGTACACAGGTAAATCATGTAAGCGCCTTTGCTGCCGTCTTCCCATTCATATTGAGGGTTATAGATAATATCCGGAGCCCAGACCGCATAATTTCCGCCGCTGCAGTCACCGTCATCATATCCGGCCCATTGGAAAGGTTCCGCAAAAGTTTCCTGAAGGTTTCCGTAGAAAGGCGCTGCGGAAGTGTTTCCATAATCTGTGCTTATTTGTTCCCAGTCAATTAAGTCTTCAGAACTGGCGGAAGCGATATGGGAGCCTAAGACATAATAGGTGTCATCTCCGGGGTCCTTGAAAATAGAAGGGTCGTGTACAGAGACACGAGGCGTCTGAGAAGTAGCTGTCACCACTTCCGGTGGGGTCAGGGGGAGCAGGGACAGGGTTAGGGCCGCTGCCGTAATGCTACCTAATACTTTTTGCGCTTTGATACTCTTTTTCATTCAACTATCATGCCAATGAAACCAATGAAAGCTTTTTTTGCATGTCCTCCTTTATTATTTGCTTTCACCGAAGTATTATGCCAATGGATTCCCCTGCAGGACCGCAAAAGCGGCGATATTAGAATCCTGGCCTTGACTTCTGCTTTCATTATATAATTGGAATTGTGCATATTCAACAATTATAAATCGAATTATTTCGACTGATTTCGACAAAATGTCAAAAGCTCTCCGCCTGGGTTGGGTAGCTTTAGCGACATAATTATCCGCAGTGCAATCCTGCCCGGAGGGCTTTTTGCGCTATAGGAAATTCAAAGAAATTTCCTATAGAATAAAGAAGAAGCCTGACCTGACAAGCAGGAGGCTTCTTTCCTTTTATTTATTCCAGATTCAATTTTCTGGAAAGAATGTAACGACTTCCAAGGAAAAACAGGACAGAAAGAATCAAATACCATACCAGGGTGAATATCATGGCGGCATATCCGTTTCCTCCTGAGCTGGAAACTACAACACCTTTTTCTGTAGTCACCATTGTGGAGATAGGGCTGAGACCCGGGATGCACAGAACAAGAATGGCATTTAGAATGGACTGTACAATATTGATTCCGAAAAAGGTTACAATTGCTCCCAGTATTTTGTGGGTTTTAAACTGACTTCCCAGGCAAAGAGAGAAAACTATAAGCATGGTAAAATAAAGGAAGCCTTGAATAAACAATGTTAGTATAGAAGTTACCGCTAAAGCAATGTCATTAAGATTTCCAGTATCGGAAATCATATGGCCGAAATTACGAAATGCTTCCATGATACCTGGCCAAGTTTCCTTGTAAGTTATCAGGAGAAACACAGATAAAATAAGGCAAATAGTGTCAATGGCCAGCCAGGTCCAGAAAATCAGTATTTTGGACCAGAGAAGCTTGCCAGGACTTATCGGCAGTGTATGAGTCAGATAACCCTCATCGGAAAACATGCTTTTCTGTATCCGGGCAGTAAGATAAACAATGGTGGCGATAAAGATGCCTATGATAAAGAAAACGTAGGCCAGCAGGTAAAGGGAACCTCCGATATTGATAAAATTGTTGGTAAATAAGGAAGCTGAATCCCCATAATCCAGATTCATTGCGAAGGTTATAGCAATGCGTCCAATTAAGGTGTAAAGCAGCAGCACTCCATGAAGGATGAGCAGCAGCAGGGAGACAGATTTCCATTCATATTTATATAATTTCTTTAACATTTGAATACCTCCCGGAATAAAGTGTCAACGGATTTGCCCTGGTTGAAACGGATGTTTTCTACACTGTCAACCATGCGGATATGTCCGTTCTGGATAAAAACCACATCATCCAGAATATTTTCCACATCAGAAATCAGATGGGTGGATATAATAATAGTAGCATTTTCATCGTAATTATTGATGATAGTGGACAGGATGTAATCCCTGGCTGCAGGGTCTACGCCGGCAATAGGCTCATCCAGGCAGTAAAGTTTTGCCCGGCGGCTCATGACCAGGATAAGCTGTACTTTTTCCTTGGTACCTTTGGACATGGTTTTCAGTCTGTCAGAGGGATTGATATTCAGCCTTTTCAGCATATCGTAGGCTCTGCTCCTGTCGAAATCCTGATAAAAATCACAGAAGTAATCAATAATATCGCAGACCTTCATCCAGGAATTTAAGTAGGTACGCTCCGGCAGGTAGGAGACGAAGCTTTTGGTCTCAACTCCGGGCTTTTGGCCGTCCACATAAATGCTTCCCTCTGTGGGGACCAGAAGTCCGTTGAGAAGCTTAATAAGAGTAGTCTTGCCGCTGCCGTTAGGCCCCAGAAGCCCTACTATTTTGCCCCGGCCCAGAGAGAAGTTGATTTGGTCCAGAGCTGTGCGGTTTCCGTAGCGCTTGGTGAGATTTTTACATTCTAAAATGGGATTCATGACTGCTCCTCCTTTTCCAATTGTTCAATAAGCTTTATGGTGGCCTGTTTGGTAAAGCCGATGTATTCCATTTTTTTCAGAAATTCTTTAATCTGCTCTGAGGCAAGGTCTGTTTTTGTTTTTTCAATCATAGTCATATCCTCCGTGATAAAGCGGCCGCTGGTCCGCTGGCTGTAGAGTAAACCTGTACGCTCCAGCTCAGAAAGGGATTTCTGCATGGTATTGGGATTCACCCCAGCTTCCTGAGCCAACTCCCGTACAGAGGGAAGCTTTTCTCCGGGTTTATAAATACCGGAGATAATGTCCATAGTAATGCGCTCCATAATTTGGAAATAAATGGGGCGCTCGGAATTTAGATTCCAAGGCATGGAAGATGCACCTCCTTTGTATTATTGTACTAATTGCTTAATACAATAATACGGCATAAAAAATAATTTGTCAACAGAATTTTTACAAAAACAGCATTGCATTTCAAGAAATGTATGTTACAATATTGTTACACGAGGATTAAGGGTGATACTATGAATTTATATGAAGCAATTTTTCTCAGAAAATCTGTGCGCAGCTATGAGATGGAGCCTGTGAACGGCGAAATTCTTCAGCAGCTCCGGGAGTTTTACGGGCAGATAGAGGGCTTGAACCCGGGCATCCACACAGAGATTTCTATTATAGATAATACAAAGGGAAAGAATAGAATGATGCATTTTCTGGGGGTAAAGGCGCCCTATTATCTGGCCTTTTACTCCGAAGAAAAGGATTTAGCCCAGATGAATGCAGGGTATATTATGGAACAGCTGAGCCTGTTTTTGTGTACCAAGGGACTGGGCACCTGCTTTCTGGGGGTAGTGAAGCCAAAGATAGGAACCCAGCGCAGAGGAAATCTGAAGTTCGTTATCATGATGGCTTTCGGAAAGAGTAAGGGCAGCTATACCAGAAAGGCAGCGGAAGCCAGAAGGATGGACTTAAAGGAGCTGTGTGTGTACAAGGAGGTCCCCAGACAGTGGATGAAGCAGCTTTTAGAGGCTGCACGACTGGCTCCCTCCAGTCTCAACAGCCAGCCCTGGCGGTTTGTAGTCTATGACAACCGCATCCATGTGTTTGCCAAGAAGCACAATATGAATCACCTGGGGAGATATGAAGAGTTGAATTTCGGTATCATGTTCTCCCATCTGATGGTGGTGGCGGAGGAGCTTTGGCTGGACGTGGATTTGATTCGCCTGGAAGACATCAGCCACAAAAATTTCCCAAACAACCAGTATGTACTCAGCGCCATACTGCGGACATAACAAATACAATACTGACCGGAAGAGAATCTGACGGAAAGCAATGTAAGACGGTTACAGAGTATAAGTGGGCTCCTTTCGGGGAGCTCATTTTTTGTTCTATAGGAAATTTCTTTGAATTTCCTATAGAACAAAAAGCCCTCCGGGCAGGAGCGCACTGGGTTGGAGAGGAGTTATGTCGCTAAAGCGACCCAACCCAGGCGGAGAATCCTGCAAAGCAGGATTCTTTTTCATATCAAGAGAGGAGGGGGTTTATGGAGGAAGTACAGGAGAGAATTGCAGTCATTGGAATTATATTAGAGGACAGAGGACAGGCGGAGACAGTGAACAATCTGCTGCACCGGTACAGCAAATATATTATAGGAAGAATGGGAATTCCCTACGAGAAAAAGCAGGTAAATATCATCAGTATTGTGCTGGACGCTCCGGGAGATATTATCAGCGCCTTAGCGGGGAAGCTGGGGAGACTGCCGGGAGTCAGTTCTAAAGCCCTGTATTCCAGGAGCAGCAGTAAAAAAACAGGGCCAGAGTAAAAGCCTGCAGGAGTGACCGAGGATGGATAAAATAGGAACAGCAAAAACAGAAACAGAAAAAACAGAAACAAATAATACAGCAATAGATAGGACAGTGAT
The DNA here is from genome assembly GCA_902476765.1 of uncultured Blautia sp. Taxonomy (GTDB): domain Bacteria; phylum Bacillota; class Clostridia; order Lachnospirales; family Lachnospiraceae; genus Blautia. Next base: position 24,966 of record CABSEJ010000016.1, on the reverse strand, counting down.
TCAGACAACTGCAGAGTGGGGAGAAGAGGAGTTTCAGGCCTGTCTGGACAGACTGGAAAAGGGCCTTTCCCTTGACCGGCAGCAATGGAGGATTCTGCTGGAGGGGAGAAATCCCCAAAGAGCCGCAGAAGCGGCCCGGAGGGCTTCCGCAGTCAGGGACAGGATTTATGGAAAAAGGGTTTTTATCCGTGGACTCATTGAATTTACTAATTATTGTAAAATGGACTGTTATTACTGCGGTATCCGCAGAAGCAATACCCGGGCTTCCAGGTACCGGCTGAATAAAGAGAAAATTCTGGCCTGCTGCCGGGCCGGCTATGAGCTGGGGTTTCGGACTTTTGTGCTGCAGGGTGGAGAGGACCCTTATTTTACAGATGAGAGACTTGCGGAGATTGTCCGGGAAATTCGCAGAAGCTATCCGGATTGCGCTATCACTTTATCTGTGGGAGAGCGGAGCAGGGAAAGCTATGAGGCTTTCCGAAAGGCGGGAGCAGACCGGTATCTGCTCCGCCACGAGACTGCTAATGAGGCCCATTTTGCCAGGCTTCATCCGGAGAACCAGAAGCTTTCCTCCCGTATGGCCTGTCTGGAAGAGCTGAAAAGCCTGGGCTACCAGACAGGAGCCGGATTTATGGTAGGCTCTCCCGGCCAAAGCCTGGACACTTTAATCGATGATTTGCAGTTTTTGGAAAAGCTGCAGCCGGAGATGGCAGGTATCGGCCCTTTTATCCCCCATCATCAGACCCCTTTTGCAGGAGAAAAGCAGGGAAGCCTGGAGCTGACCTTGTATCTGCTGAGTCTGGTACGGCTTTTGCTTCCCCGGGTGCTGCTGCCGGCTACCACAGCCCTGGGTACCATAGCACCGGAGGGAAGAGAGCAGGGAATCCTGGCCGGAGCTAACGTGGTAATGCCTAATTTATCACCAGAGAACGTAAGGGAAAAATACCTGCTATATGACAATAAAATCTGTACGGGAAAGGAAGCCGCAGAATCTTTGGAGGAGCTGCGAAGCTCTCTTGCAGCCATTGGCTATGAGGCGGTTGTTGACCGTGGAGATATAGCGCCGGAATGATTCCGGGCAGAAAAAACCAAGACCAAGGGGGAAGGGAAAACTGACCCTGAGGCAGAAAGGAAAAAATCATGTATAATCCAAAATCAAAATGTGCAGACGAATTCATTAACCACCAGGAAATCCTGGACACCCTGGAGTATGCCCAGGCCAACAAGAGCAACCGGGAGCTGATTGAACAGATTCTGGAAAAGGCCAAATTGAGAAAGGGACTGAGCCACAGGGAAGCCGCAGTGCTTTTGGACTGTGAGCTGGAAGACAAGAATCAGGAGATTTATGCTCTGGCGGAGCAGATAAAAAAGTTTTTTTACGCCAGCCGTATCGTGCTGTTTGCCCCACTTTATCTGTCCAATTACTGCGTCAATGGCTGTGTTTACTGCCCTTATCATGCTAAAAACAAGCACATTCCCAGGAAAAAACTGACCCAGGAGGAAATCCGAAGGGAGGTCATTGCCCTTCAGGATATGGGCCATAAGCGCCTGGCTTTGGAGACAGGAGAAGACCCGGTAAACTGTCCCATTGACTATGTGCTGGAAAGCATTAAGACTATTTACAGCATTAAGCATAAGAACGGGGCCATCCGCAGGGTAAATGTAAATATTGCGGCTACCACAGTGGAAAATTACCGGAAGCTGAAAGAAGCGGGAATCGGTACCTATATTTTATTCCAGGAGACCTATCACAAAGAAAGCTATTTAAAGCTGCACCCGACAGGACCTAAACATGATTATAACTATCATACCGAAGCCATGGACCGGGCTATGGAGGGCGGTATCGACGACGTAGGCTGCGGAGTTCTTTTCGGACTGGAGCTGTACCGCTATGAGTTTGCAGGGCTTTTGATGCATGCGGAGCATTTGGAAGCTGTGTACGGGGTGGGGCCACATACCATCAGCGTGCCGAGAATCAAACGGGCCGACGATATTGACCCGGATGTTTTTGACAATGGTATTGACGATGACACCTTTGCCAAGATAGTGGCCTGTATCCGTATTGCCGTGCCCTATACAGGTATGATTATATCTACCAGGGAAACTCAAAAGTGCCGGGAGAGAGTGCTTCATCTGGGAATTTCCCAGATTTCCGGAGGCTCCAGAACCAGTGTGGGCGGTTATGTGGAACCGGAGCCGGAGGAGGAATCCTCCCAGCAGTTTGAGGTCAGTGACAACCGTTCCCTGGACCAGGTAGTGAACTGGCTTATGGGTATGGGATATGTGCCCAGCTTTTGTACAGCCTGTTACCGGGAGGGAAGGACGGGAGACCGTTTTATGGCTCTGTGTAAATCCGGTCAGATTCAGAACTGCTGCCTGCCAAATGCCCTGATGACGCTGAAGGAATATCTGATGGATTATGCCTCACCGGATACTAGGGAAAAAGGCCTGGCTTTGATTCAGCAGCAGATTGGAGAAATTCCCAGAGAGAAAACAAGGGACATCCTGGTGAAGCATTTGACGGAAATTGAAAAGGGAAACAGGGATTTCCGGTTCTGATAGGGAGGGCGCCATGGGAATGAATGAAACGCCTGCTTCTGAGCGGGCACATATCGGTTTTTTCGGCAAACGCAACGCCGGAAAATCCAGTGTGATAAATGCAGTGACAGGCCAGGATTTAGCAGTGGTTTCCCAAGTAAAGGGCACCACCACAGACCCGGTGTATAAATCTATGGAGCTACTGCCTCTGGGACCGGTGGTGATGATAGACACTCCGGGAATTGATGACCAGGGAGAGCTGGGAGACCTGCGGGTGAAAAGAAGTTATCAGGTGCTGAATAAGACAGACGCAGCGGTTTTGGTGCTGGACGGGACCCTTGGAATGAGTGCTGAGGACAGAGAACTTTTAAGACGGATTGAGAAAAAAGAGATTCCCTGGATAGTGATCCTGAACAAAAGAGACAGCCTGTCTAAGGACCAGGTCTGTCAGCAGGAGAACAGGCTTCCCCAGGGCTGGCAGGAGGGCCGGGAATATCTGTGGCTCAGCGCCAGGGATAAACTGGGCATAGAAGCTTTGAAGGAGAGGCTGGCCCGGATAGCCAGAAAGGAAGAAAGTTCCCGCAGAATCATAGGGGATTTGCTGAATCCGGGAGACTTGGCCCTTTTAGTGGTACCTATTGATAAAGCAGCTCCCAAGGGAAGGCTGATACTTCCTCAGCAGCAGACTATACGGGATATTTTGGAGGCAGATGCCGGGGCCCTGGTGGTACGGGAAAATCTTCTGAAGGAAACTTTGGGCAGGCTGGGGGAAAAGCCAAGGCTGGTGATTACAGACAGCCAGGTTTTTGAAAAGGCTGACAAGGATACGCCGGCAGATATTCCTCTCACCTCTTTTTCTATTCTTTTTGCCCGGTATAAGGGGAACCTGGAAACACTGGTGAAAGGGGCAGAGGCCCTGGATGGCCTGAAGGATGGAGATAAGGTGCTGATAAGCGAGGGCTGCACCCATCACCGCCAGTGCGGGGATATCGGCACAGTGAAGCTGCCTGCCTGGATAAGAAAATATACGGGAAAGGAGCTGGAATTTTATTTTACCTCGGGAGGGGAATTTCCCCAGTCACTGGAGGAATACAGCCTGGTGGTCCACTGCGGAGGCTGCATGCTCAATGAGAGGGAAATGAAATACAGACTTGGCTGTGGGGAAGACCAGCAGGTACCCATTACCAATTACGGACTTTTGATTGCCTATATGAAAGGGATTTTGGAGAGAAGCCTGGAATTTTTTAAAAAGAAAACAGACGGAGAAGACAGACAGAAATAAAAAGAAAAAAGCTGATACAGCGGAAAGGAATCAGGAAATGATGGAAAAGAAATGGTGGAAAGAAAGTGTAGTTTATCAGATTTATCCCAGAAGCTTTAAAGACAGCAATGGGGACGGAATCGGAGATATTGGAGGAATCATTGAGAAGCTGGATTATCTAAAGGAATTAGGGGTTGACGTTATCTGGCTGTCTCCTGTGTACCAATCTCCCAATGACGACAATGGCTATGACATCAGCGATTACAAGGCTATTATGAAAGAGTTCGGAACCATGGAGGATTTTGATAAAATGCTTTCAGAGGCTCACAAAAGAGGGCTGAAGCTGGTGATGGATTTGGTAGTGAATCATACTTCAGACGAACATCCCTGGTTTGTGGAAAGCCGGAAATCCAAGGATAATCCATATAGAGACTATTATATCTGGCGCCCGGCCAAGGAGGGAAAAGAGCCAAATAACTGGGGCTCCTGTTTCTCAGGTTCTGCATGGAAATATGATGAGAGCACGGACGAATATTTCCTTCATCTGTTTTCTAAAAAGCAGCCGGATTTGAACTGGGACAATCCCAAGGTACGCCGGGAGGTTTTTGATATGATGAATTGGTGGCTGGACAAGGGAATCGACGGTTTCCGTATGGATGTTATCAGCCTGATTTCCAAGGACCCTGCCTTTCCGGACGGTGTACCTGGCTTAAATGGATACGCCAGCTTTAACGCTCCGGCCAACGGTCCCCATGTCCATGAGTATCTTCAGGAAATGCGCCGGGAGGTACTGGACGGCAGAGACACCATTACCGTAGGGGAATGTTCCGGCGTTACTCTGGAGGAGGCCAAGAAATATGCTTCCAGCGACGGTAAAGAATTAAATATGGTTTTCCAGTTTGAACATATGGATGTGGACGCAGACGGTGACAACAAGTGGTCTGAGAAAAAAATGGACCTGCGGGATATGAAGCAGGTGCTGACAAAGTGGGAGAAAGGACTGGAAAATATTGCCTGGAACAGCCTTTTCTGGGAAAATCATGACCAGCCCCGCTCTGTATCCAGATACGGAAATGACGGAGTGTATTGGGAAAAGTCTGCCAAAATGTTGGCTACCTGTCTTCACATGATGCAGGGGACGCCTTACATTTATCAGGGACAAGAGCTGGGCATGACCAACGTGCCTTTCCAGAATATTGAAGATTTCCGGGACTTGGACAGCATTAACGCTTACCACGAGCTGACAGAACAGGGCGTCTTCACCAAGGAAGAGATGATGAAAAGACTGCGTTACAAGAGCCGTGACAATGCCAGAACACCTTTCCAGTGGAGCGACGAGGAAAATGCAGGTTTTACAGTTGGAAGCCCATGGATTATGGTAAATCCCAACTACAAGCAGATTAACGCAAAGGACCAGATAGGCAGAGCAGATTCTGTGTTCTCCTACTATAAAAAACTGATTGCGCTGAGAAAAGAGTATGAAATTGTGGTGTACGGCACCTATGATTTACTGCTTCCTGAGGATAAGGAGCTGTATGTATATATCAGAACCTGGAAGGAACAGCAGCTTTTGGTCATCTGCAATTTCAGCACTTCTGCAAGGGAGCTGACTCTTCCGGAGGGCTGGGAGCCGGAAAAGACACAGATTCTCATTGGAAACTACCAGGACTGCAGGGTAGAGAGAAATCTGAATATCAGGCCTTATGAGGCTGTGGTATTATATCGTGAATGATGCTGGGAAAGGAATATGCATAATAAAAGGACATGAAAAAAACAATGATAACAGGCTTAAAAGGCATGATAGTAGGCGGTACAATGCTGGTGCCCGGCGTAAGCGGAGGATCCATGGCTATGATTCTGGGAATTTATGACCAACTGATAATGGCAGTCAGCTCTTTTCGCCGGGCGCCGGGGAGAAATTTCCGTTTTCTGCTGATGTTTTCTTTAGGCGGAGGACTGGGAATGCTTCTATTTGCCAGACCGCTGCTGCAACTGATAGAGGCTTATCCTATGGAAATGCTGTATTTTTTCCTGGGAGCTGTGGCCGGGGGCGTACCTCTGATTTACAGCCAGGCCAGGACCCAGGCTTTTACCTGGCGGGTGCCGATATATGTGCTGCTGGGGATTGGTATGGTGGTTTTGATTTCCTTTATACCTGAAAATTTGTTTCAAGTAGGAGATACTATGGAACCGGGTACTTATGTGCTGGTGGTCAGTGCAGGACTTCTTGCCGCCGCTGCATTGATTCTCCCTGGAATCAGTATTTCTTATTTCTTGTTAATGCTGGGATTGTATGATATTACCATGCAGGCGATTTCCAGTCTTTATCTGCCCTTTCTTTTGTCTATGGGACTGGGGCTGATACTGGGTATCCTGCTCCTGACCAAGCTTCTGGAAGCGGCTATGAAGAAATATCCACAGCCCACCTACTTGATTATTCTGGGGTTTGTACTGGGCTCTTTGGGAGAAGTATTTCCGGGAATTCCTGCTTTGCCCCAGCTGCCATTATGCCTGCTTATGCTGGCAGCAGGATTTTTCATTATCCGTTTCCTGTCACAGGCAGAAACAAAGGAATAGGCATACAGACATATCCCTTTAGAAAAAATGAGAAATAAGCTGCCTTAGGCGGGGGCATTTTGTGTATATGAAAATAAATAATGCAACAGCCTTGGCGGCTTATTTCTGTTTTAAAATGTAGGAGGAAAAGAACATGGAAAATCAGGACATCAGGTGCAGGCTGAAAGAAAAAGGATGCGGCGGATGTACCATGCTGGAGCTGCCCTATGAGGCCCAGCTTCAGAAAAAACAAAAACAGATAAAAAAGCTTTTAGGAAAATACGGGAAACCCAAACCTATTTTAGGCATGGAGAACCCTTGGCATTACAGAAATAAAGTAATCTCAACTTTTACCTGGGGTCCCGGGAAAAAATTAGCCAGTGGTATTTATGCTCAGGGTACTCACCGTGTTATTCCTGTAAAGGAGTGCCTTCTTCACCAGCCCCTTTTGGATGAAGCTGTCCGGGCTGTTCGTCAGGCTGCCAGCGAGTTTCATTATCCTCCTTACGACGAGGACAGGAGGACCGGACTTATCCGTCATGTACTGGTGCGGCACAGTCTTACGAAAAACCAGGTGCTGGCGGTTCTGGTGACGGCTTCCCCAATCCTTCCGGGAGCCAGAGCCTTTGTCAATCGTGTGCAGCAGCTTTGTCCTCAAATCACTACGGTGATACAAAATATAAACCCCAGGTCTACCAGCGCAGTCTTAGGGTATCAGGAGAAAATACTGAAGGGAAAAGGGTATCTGGAGGATACCCTCTGCGGCATACGGTTTCGTCTTTCCGCTTCCAGCTTTTATCAGGTAAATCCCATGCAGACGGAGATTCTTTACCGCAAAGCTATAGAAGCCGCAGACCTGGACAAAACCAAGACTGTTCTGGATGCATACTGTGGGGTGGGAACCATAGGGCTGACAGCTGCAAGACAGGCCAAATCTGTTTTGGGGGTGGAGCTGAATAAAAGTGCTGTACGCTGCGCCGTGGAAAATGCCAGACTAAATGACATTCGGAATGCCAGATTTGTCTGTCAGGATGCTACAGCTTTTATCCAGAAAATGGCCGCAAGGGGAGAACGGGTAGACGTAGTATTTATGGATCCGCCACGGGCCGGAAGTACCCCGGAATTTTTACATGCTGTTTCCGACATGGGGCCGGAAAAACTGGTTTATATTTCCTGCAACCCTCAGACCCAGAGCCGGGATTTAGAACTGTTGGCAAAGGGGGGATGGCAGGTGAAGATGATTCAGGGAGTAGATATGTTTCCTCACACTGATGGGATAGAAAGTATCGTGTTGCTTTCCAAACTTCATTAAGCGAAGGGATATTTGGATGTAAAGCTGATAAAGCCAATGATTTACAAAACAAAAGATGGTCTGACGAAGATGGGGTTTGGCAATTATGGAACAACAGGAACGTAAAATAGGAGGAAGAACATGCCATACGCAAAATTAAGTGATGTAAACATTTATTACGAAGAATTTGGCAAGGGTGAAACTGTACTGTTTCTCCACAGCCATTTTAGCCGGGCATTGCTGGCGTTTTCCGGGCAGATTTTGCCTTTTTCAGGTCACTATCGCTGTTTATATCCGGATTTTCGGGGACATGGCCGTACAACCTCTGAAAGTCTTCAGTGGGATAGCCCCTTGGTACTTGCAGGGAATTGCAGGAAAAAGTACCAAATGCAAAGATTTATGAAGTAAAAGGCTGTGGACACAGGCCACATTTTGTAGGTGAGCGAGCGGAAGAAATCAATGCAATGCTACTTGATTTCTTTCATGGTATTGATTCATAACCGGATTTGCAAATAAGGCAAGTGTGATTGGAGCCTGACACACTTGCCTTTTGGCATTTTTGTGCATTGCGTATGTAAAAACCATGTGTTATAATGAATACGCAATGCGTATTATTGGTTTATGGAGACAGTGAGATGGATAGTGGAAGTAAAATGCGAAAATTGCGGGAAAGTACAGGAATGAACCGCAAGGAGTTTTGTCAATTTTTTGAAATACCCTACCGGACGGTTACCGACTGGGAATTAGATAACCGTCATGCACCGGAATATGTATTTCGTCTGTTGGAATACTATATCCGGCATGAAAACCTTCGTAAAAAAACAGAGAAAAATGAATCATTCTAAAGTTCAAAGTTGCTGGAGGTGACAGTATGACTATAGATGAAATCATGGCTGGCGAGTCAGAAAATACAGAATTCAAAGTGAAACGTCCGGAGAAAAGCAATAAGTATATGAAATCTGTTGTTGCCTTTGCTAATGGAAAAGGAGGACGTATTGTTTTTGGCATTGATGATGACACCAGAAATGTAGTAGGTATTCCCAAGGAATGTGTTTTTCAAGAGATGGATGCCATTACCAATGCTATTTCAGATAGTTGTGAGCCGGCTATTGTGCCCGACATTTATCTGCAGACTATTGAGGGAAAAACCATTATTATTGTAGAAATCAGTGCCGGAAGGCAAAAGCCATATTATATCAGGCAGGAGGGGATTACACATGGGGTTTATATGCGTGTTTCCGGAACCTCTCGAAAAGCTGACCGGGCCATGACCCAGGAGATGTATTATGAGTCCGAAGGCCGCTCCTATGATACGGTGATTCGGAAAGATTTGGACATTTCGGATACAGAGATTGAAAATCTTTGTGTGAATATGAAAAAGGTAGCTCTGTCCAATTGCAGAAACCAGGCCCAGCGTCAATCGATAAAGGATGTGACAAAAAATGTCCTTTTAAATTGGGGAATTCTGGCAGAGGATGGAAAGGGAAAAATTCATCCTACAAATGCCTATGTATTTTTGACAGGACAGGATGCGTTTTTATCAAAAATACAATGTGGTATGTTTAAAGGGACCACTCGTACAATCTTTGTAGATAAGCGTGAATATGAGGGGCCATTGTGGCAGCAGGTGGAGGATGCTTTTCAGTTTGTACTGCGGAATATTCATCTTGGAGCCCGAATAGAGGGGGTTTATCGCAAAGATATATATGAACTTCCTCCGGATAGTATTCGGGAGCTTATCATCAATTCAGTGATGAACTGCAGCTTTCTGCAGCCGTCTCATATTCAAGTGGCGATTTATGATGACAGGCTGGAGATTACTTCTCCCGGCGGTTTGATGCCGGGTGTGACAGTAGATAGAATGAAGGAAGGATATTCACAGATTAGAAATCGTGGACTGGCCCATGCTTTTTCCTATATGAATTTAATTGAAGGATGGGGTACTGGTATTCCCAGACTTCTCCGGGAGATGAAAGAATACGGACTGAGAGAGCCGGAATTTATTGATATGGAGATTGCTTTGAGGATTAATCTATACCGAAATTCAGGGCTGCCAAGTGCCGGAGAAATAGAGGATAGTGCCGGAGAGCTGCCGGAGGATTGTCAGAATAGTGCCGAAGCAGTGCCGGAGAGCTGCCGGAGAAGTGCCGGAGACTTTGGAAGAACTGGAGGGAATGTGAGAGATTACAGAAATGTGCGGGAGAGTATCAGCGATTATGGAGGTGTATCAGAAAGCGTCAGAGATTACGGAATTGTGATGGAAGATGCAGTCGTGTATGAAACCAGTGCCAGTGGGATGACAGAGCAGCAGGCCCTTCTCTATAGAGCCATAGCCCGGAGTGGAAGTATCACATCAGCAGAGGCAGCAGCCGCTTTAGGCATTAAACAGCGGAGAGCAAGACAAATATTGAAAACCATGGCGGATAAAGGATTGATTCGTAAGACAGGGAGCGCACAATATACCAAGTATATTATGGCGTAAGAGCAGAGGAAAAACGGAGATTGCCACGAGATGGGCCTTACATCTGAAATTCTGTCATAAAAAAGGAGGGCCAGGGATTTCTCCCTGGCATGTATGAAAAAGAAAATCTATGTGAAAAGGTTGTTGGCCTTTGTTTGATTATTACTATACAGAAAAACTGTGAAGAAACTGTGTTGAAAAAGCAAAAGAATTATGAAGATAATTTAAAAAAATAGAAAACTGTAAAAACTTAACAGAACAAAGATAGCAGGAGGAAAAGTATATGACAGAGAAAGAATTGATGTTGTCAGAGCAGCTTTATATAGCGGCAGACCAAGAACTGGGAAGAGATAATGCTAAGGCCAGAAGGCTGACCAGACTGATTAACAATACCACAGAGGAACAGGGAGAATACAGACTGCAGCTGTTTAGGGAGCTTTTGGAGAAAACAGGGGAAAATTTCTGGATTGAGCCGCCTTTTCGCTGCGATTATGGCTGTCATATTAGTATAGGAGAGAACTTTTATGCCAACTATGACTGTATTATTGTGGATGTGTGCCAAGTGGAAATAGGGGATAATGTATTGTTTGGCCCCAGAGTGTGTGTCTACACTGCCTCCCATCCCATTGACGCTCAGGTGCGGAATACCCAGTTAGAGTACGGGAAAAAGGTCAAAATCGGAAACAATGTCTGGATTGGAGGAAACACAGTGGTAAATCCAGGAGTGAGTATCGGAGATAATGTAGTGATAGGCTCAGGCTCCGTAGTGACCAAGAATATTCCTTCCGGCGTGGTAGCGGCTGGTAATCCCTGCAGAGTTATTCGAGAGATTACAGAGGAAGACCATAAATTCTGGAAGCAGAAAGAGCAGGAATACAGAAAAAATAAAGAACAATAAGAAGGGGAATAGGTGAGAAAAAGATAGGGAAAGGGTGTAGTTGAAATGGAAGTGAAAATGAGAAAAGATTTAATGGACAGAACAGAGGAATTCAGGGCCAAATATACGGTGGCAGGGGAAGTGATGGGACGTGTTCAGGAGCCTTCCATGCCTTTCTATGGCACTGGATTATTAGAGCGGGCAGTGGCAGCCCTTTTAGAGGGAGAGAACCTGCTGTTGTGCGGGGACAAGGCTACGGGGAAAAATGTACTGGCGGAAAATCTAGCCTGGATTTTCGGAAGACCCTTGTATAATATTTCTTTTCATGTGAATACAGACAGCAACAGCCTTATAGGTACAGACACTTTTGCGGATAACCAGGTGACACTGAGAAAGGGACCGGTTTATCAGTGCGGCATATACGGAGGCTTTGGGGTTTTAGATGAAATCAATATGGCGAAAAATGAGGCAGTGTCCGTGCTGCATGCTGCTTTGGACTTTAGACGTGTTCTTGATGTTCCAGGCTACGAGAGGATAGAATTGCATCCGGCTGCAAGGTTTATCGCTACGATGAATTATGGCTATGCAGGGACAAAGGAGCTGAACGAAGCCCTGGTATCCCGGTTTATGGTTATCAATATGCCGCCCCTTACCATGGAACGTCTGGAGCAGATTCTAAGGAATGTGTTTCCTGCTATCCGCAGCCAGGCTCTGGACCAGTTTGCAGGACTGTTTCTGGATTTGCAGCTGAAGGCAAAGAACGGGGAAATTTCCACAAAGGCTGTGGACATGCGGGGACTTATGGGGGCCCTGCGGCTCATAAGGGGAGGAATTTCCCCGGTGGAGGCCATTGACATGGGTATCACCAACAAAAGCTTTGACCTTTTTGAGCGGGAGCTGATTGAGGATATGGTAATGACAAGAATACCGGAAAGCTGGAATGGCGGTGATGTGTTTGAGGACAAATGAGAGAATCTGGGAAAAGGAGAGCCCGGGGGATTTGCAGAACAGGATGGACAATCTGTTCTGGGCAGTGTGCGGAGATTATGACCAGAGTCTGGAGACGGAGGGCACCGGATTTTTAAAATCTAAATATATAGGGCTCTATGAGGCTGTTCGCCAGGGGGCCTTTGAGAAATATTTTGATAGGAAAAAATATAATCGTTTTTTCGCAAATAAAGTTTATGGCGGATGGGAGGCTTCTGTTCTGGGGGCGCTGGGAAGGCTGTGCATAGACAGCGCTGTGTGGAAAAAGGTGGCTTGGGAGCGAAAAGGAGTGGAAGACATCCGCAGAAGAGCTTTTGCGGATACCCTTTCCCTGGAAGCCGGACGGCTGACCCAGACAGACTGGGGAGCCATTGAGGCCTGCTATTTGCGATGGGCCCTTTACGGAGAGCAGGAAGCCGGAAAATATGGAGACCAGAGAATGCGCAGACTGGCCGGGAAAATACGTTGTCTGGAAGAGGCCAGGCAGACGGAGGAAGTATGCACCTGCCTGGAGGAAGTTTATCTTCTGGCCTATCCCAACGGTTTTGCCCAATTTTTTAAAGGTCTGGATATGGAAATAGACAGAACGGACAGGCCCATGCAGGAATACACAGATAAGGATTACGACCAGGAGCCTGGGGAGGAGGAAAGGGATGAGCGGCCGGTTAATATTTTCAGCGGACATGTGGCTCCTCAGGACAACGGAAAGAAAGAGGAAGACAGGCCGGTCAGAATCCTTTTGGATGGGACTTCTACTGCCCGCATGAAAGAATATGTGGAGCTGAATTATGGAAAATCCTGTCTTACCCCCAAGGAGCAAAAATATTTTGACCGTCAGATATGCAGGGGAGTACACAAGGATTGTAAGATTCATATGACCCGTGGATTGCTGCAGGAGGACGACAGGGGCAGTGCCAAAAGGGATTTCGTTAAAAGGATACAGGAAGAAAACCTGAAGGTGTGGAAGAAAAATCAGCTGGTAACCAGGCAGAACATCCAAATGCTGGCCAATACCTTAAAGAGGGCTCTTCTGACCCGGACAGAGAAGGAAGTATGCAGCAGTGAATACGGAGAACTGGCGGTGTCCAAGCTGTGGAATCTGGGACGGACAGAAAATAAAAAGCTGTTTTGGAAAGAATTTATCCGGGATAACAGGGATTTTGCGGTGGAAATATTGATTGACGCCAGTGGTTCCCAGCAGGAAAGGCAGAGCTTGGTAGCTCTTCAGGGATATATTCTCAGCGAGGCCCTGAGCATTGCGGGGATTCCCCATCAGGTTATGGGATTCTGTACCTTCGGGGCCTATACGATTCTGCATAAATACCGGGATTACCAAGAAGAAAGAGAGAAAAATCAGAGGATTTTTCAGTTTTACGGCTCTGCCAATAACCGGGATGGTCTGGCTATACGGGCAGCCGGTGACAGTCTTGACGGCCGTAAGGAAGAAAATAAGATATTGATTGTTTTAAGCGACGGAAGACCCAATGATATTATTGCAGGAAGCCAGAATCCTGTGTATGGAAAGAAGAAGGCAGAGGAGCCCCCGGAAAAGAAACCCTATTGTCTGGAATTCGGAGTGAAGGACACGGCGGGAGAAGTACGCAGGCTTCGGAACCGCAGAATCTCCGTGCTGGGAGTCTTTGCCGGGGAAGAAGAGGATTTACAGGCAGAGAAAAAAATCTTTGGCAAAGATTTTGCCTATATCCGGGATTTATCCAATTTTGCCAACGTGGTAGGAAGGTATCTGAAAAAACAGATAGAGGATTAGCTTCAACGCAGAGCCGTGTAAATGCCAAGGCCTATGAGGCTGACAGCTCCTACCCCGTAAATTCCATTGATGACAGCGGCAATTTCCATAATTCTGTTTTTGACCTTTCCTTTGGTATAGCAGAGAATGGTAAAAACAGCAGAGAAAATCATGAAAGCAGCATAGCTGTAAATAATGATTTCTGCGTTCGGGGAGGCCAGAGCCCAGGGATTGCTCCGAAGAGGGAAAATACTCCAGGGAATGAAAACCATTAAGCAGCAGATAAAGGTAAGCAGTTTTTTCATAAGACATTATCTCCTTTCTGATTTCCCGAAGAGGAGGCAGGCCAGGGCCAGGCAGAACAGGGTGATTCCAAGGGCGAAAATGAGCCAGGGAAACAGTTCTACGGAAAGGTCTTGGCTGCCCTGCTGCATGCGGGACATAAGACTTGTTATCATGTAGAGCGGGTAGCATATGGGATAGCCATACCATATTTTGGTGTTGACCAACAGTACCGAAGGAACGATGGAGGCCAGACCAAGGCCCACGGAAAAAACAGGGCTCTGAATGGCTGTGGCTAAAAGCCAGTAAAAGGCTGCCATAGGAATTGAGCTTGCATAGATAGCAAGAACGTTTTTTACTACAGTAAGGAGAGGCAGCATAAAGTTATAATCCGCAGCATGGGAAACATAGGCTGCTGCCGGAAAATACAAAAGTCCCATGAGTACCATCTGGAGGGCGGCCAGAAGCAGCAGAACTGCAAATTTGGCCAGGCCCAGCAGCGCCGGGGAAAGAGGCAGAGAAAGCATTTTCAGAATCGCCCGGTTGCTTCTCTCCGTTTGGTTCAGCATAACGGTAATCACTACCAGAGTAGCAGGATACATGAACCAGGACAGCCCCATGAAGCTTTGAAGGAAGAAGTCCTGCTCCGGCAGTACCCCTGCTGCATTTTGGAAATTCATATCAAAGTTCAGGATACAAGGAATCCACAGCAGGATAACAGGTATCAGAAGAATCCAGAAAATATGGCTTCGTCGGATTTTTTTCAATTCTATGGAAATCAAAGTAAAAAGGTTCATACAGGTGTCCTCCTGAATTTTATCAGTATCATTTTTGCAGCGCCGAAAAGAAGGATTTCTCCTGCCCAGACCAGGAACAGCGGCGCCAGCTTTTCCGGGGTGCAGTCTTTGGTCAGAAACTGATAGGGCATGGAGAAGGTATATATTTTGGCCAGAATGCTGTCTGAACGGTAAATGGTCTGTGCAGAAAACAGGAGGATAACTCCGGCTCCCAGAGAAATCCACATGTTTTTGCAAAGAGAGGCAATCAGCAGCATGAGCAGGATAACCGGAAGCAGCATGGCCAGGGAAAACCCTGCGTTGCCCAGCAGTAAATCCAGTTGGAGTTCTTTTTCGGAAAACCAGTGCTTAGAGCAGAAGAGAAGTACCGCTTCCTCAATAGCCAGAACCGGGATAAATGCAGCCAGCAAAAGGAAAACCTTGGAAAAGAACAGTACATGGAGGTTCAGGGGAAGCATGTGCAGCTTTTCTATAGCTCTGTTGGCGAATTCTCCATAGTACATCATGCAGGAGCCGATGATTACCAGAAAAACATTTAAGGTGGCCATCATACTCCAGTTGGCGTTTAGCAGGATTTCCAGGGGAGCCAGGGGCTGGTTTACAAACATCTCTTGACGGGCAGCCATATTGACTACCGGAAACAGAGAGGCCAGCAGGGCTCCAATCAGAAAGGCCGGAAAAAAGCCGGTACGCTTCAGCTTTTTTATTTCTAAGGCAAAACTCATCTTTTTCCACCTCGTTTCAAATTATCCTCTTCAATCATAGATAAGAAGGTTTCCTCCAGGTTATCTGTAGGATAGCCTAGTTGGGCGGCCTGGGATTTCAATTCCTCTAAAGTGCCTTCGAACAAAAGACGGCCGTGGTTCAGGATTCCGATGTCATCAGCCATCAATTCGATTTCTGATAACAGATGGGAGGAAACCAGCACGGTACAGTTGTATTTCTCCGGCAGAGAGCGAATCAGAGTCCGGATTTCGTGGATTCCCGCCGGGTCCAGGCCATTGGTGGGTTCGTCCAGTATCAGGATAGGAGGACGGCCCAGAAGGGCTTCCGCCAATCCCAGACGTTGTTTCATGCCCAGTGAGTACTTCCCTGCAAGGCGCTTGCGGAATTCATAAAGCCCTGTAAGGGAAAGGGCATCTTCTACCGTGTCCTTAGGCAGCTTTAAAATTTTACGGATAATATCCAGATTTTCCTCTCCTGTTAGGTTACCGTAAAAGGAAGGAGATTCGATGAAAGCTCCGGTATTTCGTAAAATTTCCATCCGGTTTTTGGGATAGGCTTTTCCCATCATGGTAAAGCTGCCGCTGGTGGGGCGGGTAAGGCCCAGGAACATTTTCATGGTGGTGGATTTTCCTGCGCCGTTGGGCCCCAGAAAGCCGTAGACACGTCCCTTCTTTACCTGCATATTCAGTTTGGATACAGCGGTAAAATCTTTGTATCTTTTGGTGAGATTATGTGTTTCAATCAAATTCATTTTGAATTGCTCCTTTCTTTTGATAGATTTCAGTATACAGGGGCAACCTTACAAGAACATTCCCGCTGCCTTACAATTACCTTACATTTTGGAAAATGGATTCCAACTGGTTATGATTATGATATAATTGCCTTGTCCGGTCAAGCCGGTCAGAAAGGCAGGTGTAAAAATGGATTTATCCTATGTAAAAGAAAAAAGAATTCTGTTGGTAGATGATGAGGAAACCATTTTATATATGATTCAGGGAATCCTGGGAGCCGAGGGCTATACCCAGATAAAAACAGCAGGGAATGTACACCAGGCCCTGGAGCTGTGCAGGGAATGGAAACCTGAGCTGGCGGTGCTGGATGTTATGCTTCCTGACGGGGACGGGTTTGGTCTGTTTCAGAAAATAAAGGAGATGGAAGATATTCCGGTGCTGTTTCTAACGGCAAGAGGAGAGGATGAGGATAAATTTCTGGGACTTGGACTGGGAGCTGACGACTATATGGTAAAGCCTTTTCTTCCCAGGGAGCTTTTGCTTCGGGTGGGAGTGATACTGCGCAGGTGTTACAAAAAGGAAGACAGCCTGGTACGTCTGGCAGACTGCAGCCTTGACTTTCAAAGGGCAGAGGTAGTACGGGGGGAAGACAGCCTGCCTCTTACGGCTAAGGAGTTTGAAATCCTCTCTGCCCTGTACCGCAATGCAGGAAAGATTGTGACCATAGACATGCTGTGTCAGGCGGCTTGGGGAGAGAATCCCTATGGCTATGAAAATTCTCTTATGGCCCATATCCGTCGTATCCGGGAGAAAATAGAGGCCAACCCCTCCAGGCCCGTGTCTCTCATTACGGTAAAGGGCCTGGGGTATAAGTTGATTTTGGAGGAGTAGCAGATGAAAAGTACCATGAAGCTTATTTCCCGTTTCTTTTTTATTTTAGTCTTGTCTGTGACAGCGGGAATTGTTCTGAATATTGCTTTTGTTATCACGGCTGTGTACACCCAGAGCCACACCAACCAGGGAGATGCATGGAGCAATGCCCAGTTGGTGGCAGAGGGATTAGCCCAGACAGAAAAGGGTTACAGTCTGGGACAGGAAGCACAGGAAACTCTGGAAAAAGCCGGGGCCTGGGCCATTCTTATAGAGAACGGCAGCGGCCAGGTTATCTGGGCCAGTGAAAATCTGCCGGATGACATTCCCAGACAGTACAGCCTGGGAGCCCTATCCTGGGGAATCCGGGGATATATCCAGGATTATCCTACCACGGTAAGCCCTATGGGAGATAATCTGGTGGTGCTGGGGTATCCGAAGACCAGCTATTTTAAGCTGATGTGGAATACCTTTGATTATCATCTGATACAAAGTGTTCCTTATCTGCTGTTAGAATTTGTTCTTTTTAATATTGTATTACTGGTGATTATTTATATTGTGTCCTCAGCGGGAGTAATTCGCTCAGTAAAACCTATTGTAAAGGGAATTGAGGCTTTGGGACAGCAGCAGGACGTATATGTAAAGGAGAGCGGTCTTCTTTGCCAGTTGGCTGTCTCCATTAACCGGGTGGCCGAACGTCTGAAAACCCAGAATTATGCCCTTCGGAAAAAGGAAACCGCCAGGGCTAACTGGATTGCCGGGGTGTCCCATGACATCAGAACCCCTCTGTCCGTGGTGCTGGGTTATGCCGGGACTTTGGAAGAGGATAAGGAGCTTCCCCCAGAGGCCAGGAAGCAGGCAGGAGTCATCCGGCTTCAGGCAGTGCGTATGAAGAATCTTATCAATGATTTAAATCTGGCCTCAAAGCTGGAATACAATGTCCAGCCTCTACACCGGAAATCTTTAAATCTGGTAGCCTTAGCCCGGCAGTCTGCAGTGGACTTTCTGAATCTGGACCATAAGGGCCAGTATCCTATAGAGTGGGAGACAGAACCAGAACAGGGGCCTTTGTATATAGATGGAGACGAGGCTCTGATAAAGAGGGCTTTGTCCAATCTGATTTCAAACGCCCAGGTACACAATCCGGAGGGATGCACTATTTTTCTTAAAGCTGAGTCCCGGGAAGGGTGGGGACTGCTGACCCTGGCGGATAATGGAGCCGGGGTAACGGATAAGGAGTTGGAATCTATAAAAAACGCTCCTCATTATATGGTCTGTGACACTGGTACAGGGGAGCAGCGCCATGGGCTGGGCCTTTTAATTGTAAGACAGATTGTCCAGGCACACCAGGGACGGACTGAGGTTTTCCGGCCAGAGGGCGGAGGCTTCGGAGTAAGGCTTTGGTTTCCCCTTCAGGAAAAATAACATTTTTGCAATGTTGGCTTTTTTTCTGGGATTTTTTTGGGGAAACATGTAAAATAATTCTGAACCATTATATCCTCTCTGGATAAGGGCATACATGTCCTGGTTCAGAGAAGATACTATCTGTGAAAACATGGAAAAATCCGGGAGACGATAATGAAGATTTTAGTGGTGGAAGATGATTTGATTTTGGCAGGTGAAATTTGCCGTTTATGCCAGAGGTGGGGATTTCAGGCGGAATATCTGGAGGACTTTACCCAGGTGGATGTGGAATGTGTAAAGCAGGGGGCAGATTTGCTGCTTCTTGACATTAACCTGCCTAAGTATGACGGATTTTACTGGTGCAGGAAAATCCGTCAGGTATCCAGAATTCCCATTCTTTTTCTTTCCAGCAGAGAGCAGAACGGGGACAAAGTTATGGCCATGGTTTCAGGGGGAGATGATTATGTGGAAAAACCCTTTGACAGTGAACTGCTGCTGGTGAAGATTCGCTCTCTGCTGAGAAGAACCTATGAATACACTCTGCAGGAAAGGGAATACCTGGCGGAGGGACTTTTATATGACAGAAATCAGGGGATTCTTCTGTATCGGGGAGAAGCTGTGGAGCTTACCAAGTCGGAAAACAAGATTCTCAGTCTTCTGGCAGATAGCAGAGGCAGGGTAGTGGAGAGGGAAACCTTGATGCAGCATTTGTGGAGTACGGATGAGTATGTGACAGACGCTTCTCTTACCGTACTGGTTTCCAGGCTTAGGAACAAGCTTTCGGACCAGACAGGAGGACTGCCTTATATTGGCACCAAAAAGGGAAAGGGGTATTATCTGGAATGAAGGGCTATTGGAAGGAAAGAGGAAAAGGATATTTAGGCGCAGGGCTTTTTGCTTTGTGCCTGAATCTGTATCTGGGGGTTTTATGTGCTTCCCATTTATATATCCAGGATTTGATTTATTTAGATTTGCTGCTTTTTCTGGGAGGTTTTTGGCTGGCAGTCCGGGATGCACTGAGATGGAGGTGCCAGGGAAGCATCCTGGAGGGAGAAAAAGAGATTTCCCAATTTTCCGGGCAGGAGCTTACCCGGATTTTAGGAACCAGGGAGGCAGCCTATTTGGTCCGGAAGGAACAGGAGAAGCAGGAAATACTGGAGAAGTCCGGCATAAAACAGGAAGAGCTGATTGACTATATTGCCAAGTGGTCTCACGAGGCCAAGCTGCCTCTGGCTTCCCTGAAGCTGATGAATGAGAGAAACGGACAGGAAGAGCTTAGAAAGGAAATGGGAGACTGTATAGCCAGGCTGGAGACTCTGATTCATACGGTTATGATGGGAAGTAAGCTGCAGAGGCCGGAACATGACGTGCGATTCGAAAAAATCTCCTTAAAGGAGGCGGTGAGAGAGACAGTGAGAAACCAATCCTACTTTCTTATCCATCATGGATTCCAGCTTTCTGTGGAGACAGAAGGAGTGGAGGTATACACGGATAAGCGGTGGCTGGTTTACCTTTTGGACCAACTGGTGCAGAATGCAGTAAAATACCGGGATAAAGAGCCTGTATTGACTTTTATTGCCAGGAGCCTGGGAGAGGGAAAAGCTGTTCTTGTGATAGAGGATAAAGGACTGGGCATTGCTCCGGAGGATTTGCCCTACATTTTTGAGAAAGGATTTGTAGGCAGAAATCACCGGAAAGGAGATTACCGTTCTACGGGGATGGGCTTATACTTTGTAAGGAAAATAGGGAGGCTGCTGCATATAGGGATAAAGGCAGAATCAAAGCCAGAGCAGGGCTGCAGATTTATTCTGGAATTCCAGGATTTGCGGGAACATTTCCTGCTGTAAGCTTCCTGAGTCAAATACCCCTATGCAAGCATGCGGGGCATCAATCTGGCGGCGATGCAAGCATGTCCGCTTGGTTCGTTGCTTGCAGGAAGAAAAGGATGATTACTCTCCGTGCAGGAAGGGACCAGTTGTTCTTTTTTATCCGAATGTTACAAACATGTTAGATAGGAGAGGAAACTGTTAGGGGGATGTAAGGAAAAGCACAGACCCTTTTGGTAAAATAAGCTGTGTACAGAGAAATTGTTTTACCGGAAGCCAGAGGTTTGTTTTGGAAAATAGCTTATGGCCTTCGGTTCTAAGAACAGTAGGAGGTAACAGGACATGAATAAAATATTGGAAATCAGAAATCTGTATAAAAGCTTTGGCCGGGGTGGTTATCAGACCTCTGTGCTGAAAGACGTCAGTATGGATATTTACCAGGGGGATTTTATGGCTGTTATGGGCCCCAGCGGAGCTGGAAAGACTACCTTGCTGAATATGCTTTCCACTCTGGATAAGCCTACCAGAGGAACTATTTTGCTGGAGGGACAGGATGTAGTGAAGATGAAAAACAAGCAGCTTTCCCTGATTCGCAGAGATAAAATCGGATTTATTTTCCAGGACTATAATCTATTGGATAATATGACTTTACAGGATAATATTGCCCTGCCTTTATCCTTAAACGGAGTAAAGAGCGCTGTGATATTAAAGAAAGTCCGGGAAATTGCAGCCACTTTTGGATTGGAAACCCATCTGGAAAAATATCCCTACCAGCTTTCCGGAGGACAGAAGCAGAGAGCGGCCAGTGCCAGAGCTTTGATTACGGAACCCAGGATTCTTTTTGCAGATGAGCCTACCGGTGCGTTGGATTCCAAGGCCAGCCGGGATTTACTCTGCTGCCTGGCAGGGGCCAATGATTCCGGAAAGGCCACTATCGTCATGGTAACTCACGATGCCTACAGTGCCAGCTATGCCAAACAGGTGTATTTCTTGAAAGACGGCCGGATTCAATGCTGTTTAAATCATCAAGGGGACAGAAAGGCGTTTTATGAGGAAATCATGTCCACTCTGGCTTCTATGGGAGGTGAGCAGGAATGAGTCTTTTTCGTCTGGCTTTTTCTAATTTTAAGAGAAGCATGAGAGAGTTCGGCATGCTGGTTTTTTCCCTGACTTTTTCGGTGTTTATTTTCTTTAATTTTCAAAATGCCGTGTATTCTAAGTCCATGGATGTGCTTCTGGAATTCCGGAAAGATATAATTGATTCTATGATTCAGGCAGCCTCTGTGGTGTTCGCTGTGTTTTTATTTTTCTTTATCTGGTATGCTTCCAATGTGTTTTTGAACCAGAGGAAAAAAGAAATTGGGATTTATATTTTTATGGGGCTGGACAATGGAAGGATTGGAAAAATGTATGCCATGGAATCTGCTTTTGTAGGGGCCTTTTCGCTTATCTGTGGCTTGCTGCTGGGTGTGGCCTTTTCCAAGCTGTTCCAGATGGCCCTTCTAAAACTGTCGGAAATCAGTGTGGACGTATCCTTCTCTTTTTCATTGCGGCCAGTGATAAATACAGCGGTAATGTTTCTGGTCCTCTATGGACTGATGATTTTGAAAGGATATTTCAGTCTGAAAGGAAGCAGTGTGCTGAACCTGCTTTCCGGAGCCAGACAGAAGGAAATCCGTCCGGAGCATAAAGCTATCACTGCCATCCGGGTAGTGGGGGGAATCCTGATTTTAGCTTTGGGTTATGGCGCAGCTCTGGATACCAGGGGTTACCAGGCTATTGCCCGCATGCCCCAGGCGGTTGTGCTGGTAATTCTGGGAGTATATCTGCTGTACTCCGGCTTGATTCCTGCCCTTTTGCGGGCTTTTACCAGAAATAAGAAATTTCTTTATAAAAAGGAGAGGAATCTGTGGCTGAACAACCTGGCCTTCCGCATGAAGAAGAACTACAGGACTTACGCCATGGTTACGGTTTTGATGATTTGTTCTGTGACGGTTATGGCCCTCTCCATAGCTATGAAACAGCGATACGATAAGGCGGAAAATTTTGACAAGGTTTATACCTGCCAGGTCATAGATTATGAAAACCTGCTTCAGGGAGAGGAAATTTTGAAAGGAATAGAGGAAGAGAACCCGGTGGAATACTGGAATGAAATTACTTTGCTGATGCTGCCGGCGGAGCTGTTCCATACGCCCTATGTCAACACTATCTATGGCGTAGTGCCTTATTCTCAGGTACAGGAGGCCGCCAAAAAGGCAGGACTGGAATTTGATTTCCCACAGCTTTCAGATAACCAGACCGTGAACTTAGAACATGAAATTTTAATGAGCCTGGTACCTGACACAGAAGAGAAAAAGACTATCCAAATCGGAGAGGAAGACTATGAGGAAATAGATTCTGTTACCACCCCTTATCTGGGAAATCTTCAGACTTATGCAGATTTGCATATGGTTTCTGATGAGACCTATGAAAAGCTGAGAATACAGGGAACAGAGATACGGCTTTTGAGTTACCGGCTGGAGAATCCGGAAAACATAGACGCTTCCAGACCCTATTTAAGCAGTCTGGTAAAACAGGGAGAGGATGGGCTGTACCTGACAGGCGTTAATTATACCCAGGATAGCCTGAAAGAGGACAGCTATATCCGGGTCATTTATTCTCTTTGCCTTTTTATGTTTGCAACCTTAATCCTGGCAGCGGGAAGTATTATTTTTATGAAAATTGGGAATGATGCCTATGAGGACAGAGAGCGCTACCAGATTCTGGAGAAGCTGGGGATTACACGGAATGTTCTGTGCCGTTCCCTAAGAAATGAAATTTGCTTTGCCTATTACTGTCCCTTTGTGCTGATGACCGTGACTTCTTATTTTTCTGTGAAAGCCCTGGGAAATGTAATGAAGGAAAATCTTACCAGGGTAAATATTTTAAGCGCTCTTTTCGTATTGGCTCTCTTTACAGTTATCTGTATCATTTCTGTGATAACAGCCAGAAAAAAGATATTTTAGTGGTTTAAGCGGTACAAAAAAGGACTGCCCCATGAAACATCTTCAAATTTCGTTTCATGGGACAGTCCCTTTTCCCAGATGAGTTATCCCAGATGAAATTTTTCTTTTAAGGCATCCTGGAGAACTTGGGAAAAGTTCACGTTTCTTTCTAATGCAGCAGCGTTAAGCCATGCAGGCAGCGTTACAGTGCGATTTACAGAACGGTTCACTTGCGCCAAGCGTATAGAAGGCATATATACATCTACAAGTATAGCACGTTCATTTTCACTGGTGGCCACTTTAGAAAGGGGGGTGGGAGATGGGATTTTCTCTCCGTCTTCTTCCAGTCCATATAGGACGCAGCCCAGTAGTTCACGAGCAGAAATAAAAGCGTCATCCTCATTTTCCCCGCTTGTTGCAACATCTAAGTCAGGAAAAGATACAGCGATTTCCTGGCCTTGTTCATAAGTGAAAACTGCTGGATAAAAATAGCGTTCAACTTTTTTCATAAGCACACAACTCCTGTCTTAACTTATTGAGGAGTGTCGGGGCTAGCGGAATAGCAGCCCCGACTGTCTTTCGATACTATCAAGCGTTTTTCTGGGAATGTCCTTGTCAGGATGCTTTAAGGTTACACGTCCCTTTTTGACTGGATGTTTAAATTGATGATGACTACCCACCACGTTTACTTCATACCATCCGTCAGCTTTCAGTATCTTCAAGACATCCCTTGATGAATAACTTTTCATGCCAGTATTCCTCCTGACAATGATATGTTAACACATATAAAAATATTCGTCAATGATTAAGGTGAGAAACCTCGTGGGAAGAACTATCAGATGTTTTCTATTGATAAATACCATTTACCGTAACTACAAACAAGGCTTCTTTGCCGTTTAAATCTTCTTTACCATAGTCTTCAGGGAAGGTGGCGTATACATTTACCGTATCTCCCGGGTGGGCGCCGATTAACTGTTCTTCAAAGTCATCTATGTAAGAGCCGGAGCCAATGGTTAAATCAGTGCCCTGCCCCTGAGTGCTGCCGCCGTCAAACTCTACTCCGTCTATGGAACCTACATAATCAATGTTTACTGTGTCTCCGTCTGCAATGGTGAGAGAGGAGTCTGTAGAGAGTGTGGTCTGGGTGTCTGTATTGCTGTCTTCTGCAGAAGCGGACTGGGTGGTCTCTTCTTCCTGGGAAGCCTCAGAACCGGAATTTCTTAATCCGTCTACAATCAATACTACCACTAAAATCAGGACAGCCAGTCCGGGGATAAAGTAGGTGAGGAATTTTTTGGTTTTTTTCATCTGCGCCTGTTTTTTTCTTTCTGCGGCACGGCGCTGCTGTGCCAGATGTCGGTTTTCTTTTTTCATAAAACAAAGATTCTCCTTATGGTTACTGTTCTCGCTGTACAAAGGAGCAATTGGCCCCCTATACACGAAAAGTTTAATTACCGTCGGCATTATTAGTCTACAATAAAAATGTGGAGATTTTGTGTTTTGAGAGAAAATTTAAGTTTTTTTGCTGTAATAGTATACTGGCACGTTCATTTTCAGCATAATGACGTAGAACGAATTTTCATTCTGCAAGGCGGAGGAATGAGGCGTAGCGGTGGCTACGTCGATTG
>CABSEJ010000015.1 GCA_902476765.1 uncultured Blautia sp. | reverse complement strand
CAAATACATCTCTGGCCGCATCGTAGCAGGCCTGGCTTGCGCCTCTGCTCAGCACGGAAGAAAGCTTTCCGCTGGCTACCGGTGAAAACTGACCGCTCTGATAAATAACCTCTGACAAGGTATTGGGGAACTGGGAACTGCGGATTCTGTTCATGATAACAGCCCCTACGCCGATTTTCCCTTCGTAAGGTTCTCCCCCTGCCTCACACTCAATAATGGCAGCCATTAAATCTAAATCGCTCTGGGATACAGATACCGCAGCATTCTGGGCGGAAGCCGCCTGAGCTGCCTGCTGGGCTGCTGCCTGTGCCGCTGCTTCCTCTGCAGCCTGGTCTACAGGTTCTGCACCTACGATTTCCACATCTCCGTAAACAGATGCAAATAATTGCTGGGCTGCTTCTCCGGATACCAGCAGGTCTCCCCTGATATATCCCTCTACTTCACCGGAGACAATCTGCACCCATCCGTTCTCTTCTCCTACAACAGTGGCAACGGCACCTGCAGGCAGTTTACCCACACGTTCTGCACTGATATCTGAACCGCTGCGGATATTTGCATATGTATTTACATTTGCTGCAGCCTTGTCCGCCCAGTCAAAGCTCTCCTGGTCTGTTGCCTCAGTCTGCTCTGTTTCTGTTGTATCTATATTCTGATTTTCTTCTGTAGTGTCCGCCATAGCCGGAACAGCAAAAGCTGTACTTAACATTCCTACTGTACCTGCGCAAGCTAAAATTCTAAGCATTCTTTTTTTCATAAAATATAACCTCCCATAAGTCTGTCTTATTTGTTACAGATTTATTAAGTTTTGTTACGGACTTATTCTATCAAGATTACATTTCATTGTCAACCCGGTATTTTTTGTAATATTTCACAGGATTTAGGGGAGTAAAACACAAAAAAAGGTAAATATGTCAAAATATTCACCTTTTTTTGTGCTTTATATTCAATTATCAAAGTTTGTTTTTCCAGAAAAGACATTCTCCAAAATCTAATCTAATCTCCTCTGCCGCAGGGTTTCATACATTAAAATTCCGGAGGCCATAGCCGCATTGAGAGATTCAACCTGCCCCTCCATGGGAATTTTAATCAGCACATCTGCTTTAGCCGTAAGCTCCCGGCTCAGACCGTTCCCCTCGTTTCCTATAAAGAAAGCAGTTCCCTCTCTGTAATCCTCTCTGTCGTAAAAATTCTTTCCCTGAAGATGTGCCGCAAAGGTGCGGATTCCATTTTCCTTCAACACAGGAAGAATTTCCTCCTCAATAGAATCTGTATACAATACAGGCATCCTATAAACAGACCCCATAGTAGAACGGATTACCTTTGGATTATAAATATCCACAGAATTTTTGCTCAATATAACTCCTGTCACTCCGGCCCCCTCTCCGGTGCGCACAATAGTTCCCAGGTTTCCCGGATCCTGAAGGTCTTCTAATATCATCAGCAAAGGAGGCTTGCTTCCCTTTGTCATATCCTCCAGCCCACTGGTTTTTATTTCCACCAGGAACAGAATTCCCTGTGGTGTGACAGTGTCAGACAGGTTTTTAAAGATTCGGTCCTCCACAATTTCCACAAGAGGCGAGG
Organism: uncultured Blautia sp.; assembly: GCA_902476765.1. GTDB lineage: Bacteria > Bacillota > Clostridia > Lachnospirales > Lachnospiraceae > Blautia. Next base: position 33,635 of record CABSEJ010000015.1, on the reverse strand, counting down.
ACTCTGTATCCAGTCCTTTTTCCGCAAGAAGCTCCTTTCCTTCCCGGGATAAGGCAAAAGCTTGAGAAATAAAAATTTTTCTCAACCGTTCTTTCGGCGCCTCCCGGAACATCTTAGCTCCCTCCGCCGCAAAAACTCCTTCCTCCCGCCTTGTTCTGGCTTTCTTTAATATCTGCTGCACCTTCTTTATCTGCATGTTTGATGCACTTGTAATCATAAAATTTCCCTTGTTTCCTTTCCTTATGTCAAAAGGACGTGCGATTGTCACCGCACGTCCTGAAATCCTGTTCTTACTTATTTGCTCTTTAGTTTCCGTTCTTTGTATAGTTATGTGACAGGGAATAGCTTACCTCATACTGGTACTCAGAAACAGACTTCTTCATAGCCAGCGCCTCATTAATGTCCATATCAATATATTCACCGTTTCTGTAGCACACAACTCTCTTTGTCTTGCCCTCTAACAGCACGTCCACTGCCTTGGCGCCCATTACAGATGCGTACACACGGTCTTTACAGGTAGGTGTTCCGCCTCTCTGCATGTGTCCCAGAATGGTAGCTCTTGTCTCGATTCCCGTAGCAGCCTCGATACGTTTCGCCATAGCCTCAGAATGTCCGATTCCCTCAGCGTTGATAATAATATGATGTTTTTTCCCTTTTTTACGGTTGTCGATAATATTGTTGATAATACGCTGCTCATCATAATCATATTTTTCCGGAAGCAGAATATCCTCAGCACCGTTTGCAATACCGCACCACAAAGCAATATAGCCGGCGTTTCTTCCCATAACTTCGATAATGCTGACACGCTCATGAGATGTAGAGGTATCACGAACCTTATCAATAGCCTCCATTGCTGTATTTACAGCTGTATCAAAACCAATGGTGTACTCTGTACAGGCAATATCCAAATCAATGGTTCCCGGCACACCTACGGCATTTACACCCAGGTTGGCCAGCTTCTGGGCACCTGCAAAGGAACCGTCACCACCAATAACTACCAGGCCGTCAATCCCGTGCTTTTTACAGATTTCGGCTGCCCTTTTCTGTCCCTCTTCTGTACGCATTTCCGCACAGCGGGCAGTATAGAGAATAGTACCGCCTTTTTGAATAGTATCGGAAACATCCACGGCAGTCATATCAATGATTTCTTCATTCAACAGACCGCTGTATCCTTTCAAAATTCCCTTCATCTTTACACCACGGCTCAAGCCTCTACGCACAACCGCACGAATTGCCGCATTCATTCCCGGGGCATCTCCACCGCTTGTTAAAACTCCGATTGTCTTGATTTCTTTATTCGCAGTCATCTTTCTCCTCCATCAACTTCATTGGCAGCCATATTGTTTATACTTTCATACATTGAATCGTTCTTATTTTATAGCATTTTCCGCAGATTTTCAATACTCTTTTCCACAACTTTTACGTTGTCTTTTCCATACTTTTCGTACAGTTTGACAAGTAAGTCCTGGTTAATTTTTACATTTTTTGACGCTCCCAGCCGTTTTACTGCTTTGGGGCTTCTGACATACACCACTACTGCGTCATTTCCGTCGGATTCCCTCAAATCCTGATACAGCCCCTCTTCTTTTGACAGAAACTCCTCCTTTGTTTCAAACTGGAGCCATAGCTCCCTGGGGGCGCTGTCAAAAGGATAAATATTTTCACAGATAAGTTTGCTGGCTCTTTCATCTTCTGCGGAAACTCTTCCCTGGATAAACACCTTCTCGTCCACTTCCATGAACTTAGAGTTTTTTTCATAATCTCTGGGGAATACTACAATCTCCACTGTTCCCACTAAGTCTTCCACCGTGAGAAAAGCCATAATCTTATTGGTCTTGGTATATTTAATGGTCTTGGCCGTAATCATGCCGCCTACCACAGCCTTGGCCCCGTCTCTCACCTTTGGTTCCCCGGTTTCCTCATCAGGCTGAAAGTCTGCTGTCACGGCTGTAATATTTTTCTTCCACTTCTCTTCATATTCTTCCAGAGGATGTCCGCTGATATACACGCCTAAGACTTCTTTTTCAAAAGCCAGCATAGCTTCTCTGGGATATTCCTCCACCTGAGGCATACGGATTTCAAAAGCTTCTTTCTCTTCCGGGGCTACCAGGTCAAAAAGGCTCATCTGTCCGGCCATAACATTTTTCTTTTCCTGATTCACTGAGTCCAGAATCTGAGCATACACCATCATTTTCTGCCGCCGGTTCCCGGGAAGTCCGTCAAAGGCTCCTGCTTTGATGAAATTTTCTATGGCCTTTTTATTTACATCCTTACCGGACATTCTCTCTATGAAATCCTGAAGGTTCTTGAATTCCCCTCTCTCTCCCCGCTCTTCCACAATAGACTGGATAACAGGTCTGCCAATGCTCTTAATGGCAGACAGTCCGTAACGAATGGCATTTCCATCCACAGAAAACTGGCTTTCTCCCCTGTTTATATCCGGCGGAAGAATCTGTATCCCCATTTTCCGGCTGGACAGAATATATTCTGCCACCTTAGAAGGATTGTCAATCACTGAAGTCATAAGAGCCGCCATAAATTCCACGGGATAATAATATTTCAGAAAAGCAGTCTGATAGGAAACCACTGCATAGGCCGCTGCATGGGATTTATTAAAGGCATATTTGGCAAAGTCAATCATTTCATCGTAAATTTTGTTGGCTATCTGCTCTGAAATACCCCGGTTCACACATCCCGGAACTCCTTCCTCCTGATTTCCGTAGACAAAGTTCTGCCTTTCCTTTTCCATGACAGAGGCTTTCTTCTTACTCATGGCACGGCGCAGCAAATCGCTTCGTCCCAGTGTATAGCCACCCAGGGAGCGTACAATCTGCATAACCTGTTCCTGATATACGATACAGCCATAGGTAGATTTCAAAATAGGCTCCAGCTGAGGACAGTCATAACGGATACTTTCCGCATGGTTCTTTCCCTTGATATACTGGGGAATAAAATCCATAGGTCCCGGGCGGTAAAGGGAAATTCCGGCGATAACGTCTTCCAGACTTCCCGGCTTCAGTTCCTTCATGAAGCTTGTCATTCCTGCGCTCTCTAACTGGAACACACCGTCTGTCCTGCCGGCTCCCAGCATTTCATATACCTTCTTATCCTCATAATCAATATGGTCTATATCCAGCACCACACCTTTATTTTTGCGGGCCTGGTTCACTGCATTTTGTATTACGGTAAGTGTTCTAAGTCCCAGGAAATCCATTTTCAAAAGTCCCAGCTCCTCCAGTGTAGTCATGGTAAACTGGGTTACAATAGAACCGTCGGAAGCCCTGGAAAGAGGCACATACTCGTCCACGGATTTCTGGCTTATGACTACTCCCGCAGCATGCATGGAAGTATGCCTGGGCAGTCCCTCCAGCCTTTTGCTCATATCAATAAGCTTCTTCACTGTCTCGTCAGACTGGTAAAGGTTCCGAAGCTCCGGGTTCATGGAAAGCGCCTTGTCTATGGTGATATTCAGTTCATTGGGAATCATCTTGGCAATAGTATCGCATTGTGCATAGGGCAAGTCCATAACTCTCCCCACATCCCGGATAACGCCTCTGGCCGCCATGGTACCGAAGGTAACGATTTGTACTACCCTGTCTTTTCCATATTTGCGTACCACATAGTCAATTACCTCCTGCCTTCTCTCAAAGCAGAAATCCACGTCTATATCCGGCATGGATACACGTTCCGGATTCAGAAAGCGTTCGAAAAGCAAATCATATTTAATAGGGTCCAGTTTCGTAATTCCCAAAGTATAGGAAACCAGACTACCAGCTGCGGAACCCCTTCCCGGTCCCACCATAATATCATGGTCCCTGGCAAACTTGATAAAGTCCCATACAATAAGGAAATAGTCCACATACCCCATCTTCCGGATTACGCCTAATTCATATTCCAGGCGTTCCTTCAGCTCATCCAGGTTTTCTGTGTACCTTTCTTCCAGTCCCTCATAGCACAGCTTGTTTAGATATTCCCAGGAATTATAAGGTGCAGGCACGTCGAACTTAGGCAGTTTGGTAACGCCGAATTCAATTTCCACATTACACCTGTCTGCGATTTTCTGGGTGTTGGCCAAAGCCTCCAGGGCATAGGGGAACAGCTCCTCCATTTCTTCCGGAGACTTTACATAATATTGTCCCCCTTCATATCTCATACGGTCTTCATCCTGAAGCCGTTTTCCTGTCTGTACACAGAGAAGAATATCGTGAGCCTCTGCGTCTGAGCTGTAAGTATAATGGACATCGTTTGTGGCCACCAGCTGGATTCCCGTTTCCTGGCTCATTCTGAGAAGCTGCTGGTTCACCAATCTCTGCTGAGGGATTCCATGGTCCTGCAGCTCCAGGAAAAAGTTTCCCTCTCCGAAGATTTCTCTGTACCGGAAGGCAGCGCTTTTTGCCTCCTCATACATACCTCTGGTGATATTTCTTGCAACCTCTCCTGCAAGACAGGCGCTTAGTGCAATAATTCCTTCATGATATTCCTGCAAAAGCTCTAAATCCACTCTGGGTTTATAATAGAAACCATCTACAAATCCTTTGGACACGATTTTCATCAGGTTCTGGTATCCTTGGTTATTTTCTGCCAAAAGTACCAGATGATAATATCTGTCCTCTGCGTGTCCTGTCTCCCTGTCAAAGCGGGATCCCGGGGCTACATATACCTCGCAGCCTAGAACCGGCTTAATACCAGCCGCCTTTGCCGCCTTATAAAAATCAATGCAGCCAAACATGACTCCATGGTCTGTTATGGCCGCACTGTTCATCCCCAGTTCCTTTACTCTGGCTACATATTCATTTATCTTATTGGAACCATCCAAAAGGCTGTATTCCGTATGTACATGCAAATGAGCAAATTCCACTGTTTACTCTCCTTCTATCTTCAGGTTTAATCGTCCCTTCTCTTTTTTACCAGAACATTAAACCATTTATTCGTTCTGTCCTCACGGACGTCGCTGGTCTTCCAGATGTCCAGTACCTTTATACCAGGAAAAGAATCCAGAAGGTTATTAAGAGACTCTTTATTATAATCGTAGAAATATCTGCCGTTATATCTGCCGTTTCTGTCGCCTCGCTGTACGGAAAAGTACAAAATACCATCCTCCTTTAAGGCGGCCAGAATTTTGCCCATAACCTGCTTTACCTCCTGAGGCGGAAAATGTCCCAGCACGGCGCAGGCCCAGATTCCGTGAAACACTTCTTTAAATTCCATTTCCTCTGCTCTTAAATGGAGTACCTCTTTTCCTGTATGGATGCTGGCCAGATTGCACATTTTCTCTGAACCGTCCATGGCCGTAACCACGCAGCCTTCCTCTTCCAGAAACACAGTATCTCTGCCGGAACCACAGCCTAAATCCAGAACATCGGCGCTTTCAGGAAGCAGCTCCACAAATCTTTTTAACTGCTCTTCCATACTCAGGTCCACGGTTTCTTCGTAATAAGGCACTGCGTACCGGTCATAATAATCTATAGAGTCCACTTATTTTCCTCCTTTTGGACTTAATTTCTTCCGTTTTATCCGGCTAACGTTCATTATAACATAAGATAGAGATATGGAAAAGAACTACAGGATATAAATTTTCCCGTCCTTTAATTCTATTTTCTTTTCTTTTAACAAATGTCCCACTGCTCTTTTAAAAGCATTTTTACTCAGTCCAAACTCCCGCTGGATAAACTGAGGCTCCGCCTTATCGTCAAAGGGCAGCACTCCGTCAAAATCCTGGATGATTTCGTACACACTCTGGGCATCCTCATGTATCTGCATATAAGCCTTCTTCTTTGCGCTTAAAGTCAGTTTTCCATCCTCTCTCACCTCAGTTACACGGCAGGTCAGCTCATCCCCCGGCTTGTAGTTCCCCTGTGCCTCCTGTCTGGGGATCATAGCGGAATACTTGTAATCCACTGCCACAAACACCCCGAAGTTCTGGCTAATTTCATATATCACACCTGTTACTGTGTCGTCTTTTCCATAAGGTGAATCTGTGCTAAGGTAATGATACACCTTCATAGTGGCACAGAGCCTGCTGCTCTTGTCAATATACAGAGCCACTAAAACCTCTTCCCCTTCATGAAGTCTCTTGGTCTGCTCTTTATAGGGAAGGAATAAATCCTTCTCCAGTCCCCAGTCCAGAAAAGCCCCTATCTTCGTCACCTGGGCTACCTTCAGCACTGCGGTCTGTCCCAAAAGAATCTTGGGCTCATCGGTAGTGGCAATAAGGCGGTCTGAAGAATCCTTATAGATAAATACCGTAAGGCGGTCACCTTCCTCTGCTCCTGCAGGCACCTTTTTCTTAGGCAGAAGTACGGTTTCCTTTTCCCCTGCTGTCCTGCTTTCTCCCAGATATACGCCAAAGTCTACCTGCTTTACTATATAAAGCTCCTGTTTTTTTCCTAATTCTATCATAATTTTCTCTCTATTCTTTCTGTATTCTTATCATTTACTTGTGAATTACCGGACTGCGGCCGGTGGAATCAGCGTTTCAACTCCACCGCCGTATAGATTTCTCCCCAGAGATTTTCCAGAACAACAGTGCAGAGGTTTTCTTCCCGGTGAACCCTGGGCACTATCACATCGTGCAGCACAGCCTGCCGCTTATACTCTGCCCTCATCTGCTTTACCTGAAAATCAGAAGGCAAATATTCCTGGGCCATCAGCACATACTGTCCGTTATTCACATGATGATTTGTATCAAGATGGTGAGGCCGCACAGAAAAAGAAGGATATGTCTCTGCAGTCTGAGGAAGCACAACCTTTCGGGAAGCATAGTCCATGTCCAGCTTTTCCTCCAGCTCATAGGCCTTTATCTGCTCTTCTCCTACATTTACCGGATGGCCGGTCTTTACATCAATGTAAGTCCAAAGACTGTTGGCATAAGCCAGCATCTCCCCCTCTTGGCTCTCCATGGTAAAATTCCTGCTGCCCATAAAGCGTTTAAAGGCATAGGGCCAGGTGGAGATTTTAATATATTCTCCCATTTTTGGATACCGGTTCACCACAATCTGCCAGGAAGACAGAACCCAAAGCTGCCCTTTTTCTTCTAAAAATTCCATTCCCACTCCTGCCGCCTCCGAGTGGAAGGTAGTGCAATCCTGAAAATAATTTAAAATTCCGTTTAAGGTCAGCCGTCTGTCCTCTCCTATTTCACTGTATCGCACTCTGCTGACAAAAGAAAATTTCATTCTCCTCACTCCAATACAAACTTCATGTTCCCAGGCAAAAGCCAACTATCCTAAAAAATCTTATGTTACAAAAAATCCCAGACAAATGTCTGGGATATTCGAAGCTGGGCTACAAGGATTCGAACCTTGAAATGACGGAGTCAGAGTCCGTTGCCTTACCATTTGGCGATAGCCCATTATGTTTGGTGTTGTCTCACAACAAAATGTATTATATATTAGGTTCCCGGAAAATGCAAGCACTTTTTTTAATTTTTTATAAATTTTTTGTACTGCTCGGCCATACAGCTCTGATTAGCAGCTTACGCAGTTAAATCCTCGCTTATAGATAAGCGCCATAGAATCTCTTCTCAGGTTCCTATTAAAAGATTTTTCTTCTAGTATAAATTCCTCTGTTTTACAAATACTACATTTACTGACAGAAATGAGTAATTCAGACAGACATAAGTAAACGGAGGAATTTTTATATGAAAGCGACAGGAATCGTCAGAAGAATCGATGACCTTGGCCGGGTAGTGATTCCCAAGGAAATCCGCAGAACTCTGAGAATAAGAGAGAGCGACCCTCTGGAAATTTTCACAGACCGGGAAGGGCAGATAATTTTGAAAAAATATTCTCCCATAGGAGAATTAGGAACTTTTTCTAAAGAATATGCTGAAGCCCTGGCTCAGGCCGCAGGCTGCCTGGTATGTATTACAGACAGAGACCAGGTGATTTCCGCTGCCGGGCCGGGCTCCCGGGATTTTTCCGAAAAAAGAATTCACCGTGACCTGGAAGACTTAATTGCAGACAGAAAAGCCCTCTGCATCACGGAGAAAGATTTTGTAAAAGTCCTGGAGGACGACCGGACAGAGTATGGCTCCCAGGTACTGTACACCATTACCTGTGCAGGAGATGCCGTAGGCTGCGTGGCCATTCTGGAAAAAGCAGGAGGCAGAAAATTTACGGAAACAGAGCAGAAGCTGGCCCAGGCTGCCGCCGGTTTTCTGGGACGGCAGATGGAGCAGTAGGTCTGCATGCCTGCAGAAACAGGTATTACCCTATACAAAAACGGGGCTGCCAGTGAAAATCATAGTGGAAGCATTCCTCCGTCCCGGCCTGACCGGCCGGGCATGATTTTCCGCTGCAGCCCTGTCTTTTGTTCAGCGCCTACTGAATAGATGCCTGTCCCATCTCTTCCAAAAGGTCTGTTTTTATCTTGTACAGTTTATCAGACAAATCCACATAAACCTCCTGGGGATTTACCAGACGTCTGGTTTCATCCCAGAGAGTGTTCATCTCTTTCTTACAAATATCCCGAATCTCCATAACACTGGGTGATGTGTAAACACATCTTCCCTTTAAGAAAATCGGCACCAGAAGTTCCCGCAGAGTGTAGGTTCCTCCGTATATCTTGGTTTTCTTCCAGGTGGCCATAGGGTCAAAAATAATCATATCCTTGCTGGAATCAAAAGTTTCTCCTTCCAGACAGATTAAATCTGCCCTTATCTTTCCGGTAGCCTTATCATAGATTCTCTGTATGGTCTTATTTCCCGGATTAGTTACTTTTTCAATGTTTTCTGACAGCTTAATCTTAGGGGTGAATTCCTTATCGTTCTTATTTTTAATAGCCGCCAGCTTATACACGCCGCCAAAAGCAGGATGGCCGTTAGATGTAATCAGATTGGTACCTACGCCCCAGGAGTTTATCTTAGCCCCCTGGGTTTTCAGGCTGTCAATAAGATATTCATCCAGGTCACTGGATGCGGAAATAATAGCATCCTCAAAGCCTGCCGCTGCCAGCATTTTATAGGCCTGCTTGGAGAGATAGGCCAGGTCGCCGCTGTCAATACGAATTCCGTATCCCTTCAGTTCCTTTCCTTCATCTCTCATTTCCCGGAATACCCGGATAGCATTTGGCACGCCGGAATTCAGCACATCATAAGTATCCACCAGCAGGATACATGCCTGTGGATAAAGCTGAGAATATGTCTTAAAAGCCGTATACTCATCGGGAAAGCTCATAATCCAGCTATGGGCATGGGTCCCCTTTACCGGCACGTCAAACATCTGTCCGGTAAGCACGTTTGAGGTTCCAATACAGCCTCCAATCATGGCTGCCCTTGCCCCGTAAATTCCGGCATCCGGCCCCTGAGCCCGGCGCAGCCCGAACTCCATTACACCGTCACCCTTAGCCGCATAAACTACCCTGGAAGCCTTAGTGGCAATAAGGCTCTGATGGTTCATGATATTCAGAATAGCCGTTTCCACAAGCTGGGCTTCCATTACGGGAGCTACCACCTTCAAAAGCGGCTCTCTCGGAAAGACCACGGTTCCCTCCGGTATAGCATAAATATCTCCTGTAAAATGGAAGCCCCTTAAATATTCCAGAAAATCCGTATCAAAAATATTCAGGGAGCGGAGATAATCTACGTCATCCGGTGAAAAATGTAAATCTCTCACATACTCTATAATCTGGTCAAGTCCTGCAGCAATGGCATATCCGCCTTCACAGGGATTTTTTCTGTAAAAAGCGTCAAATACTACAATCTGGTCCGTGGGATTCTTAAAATATCCCTGCATCATGGTAAGTTCATATAAATCTGTAAGAAGGGTTAGGTTTAAGGCTCTCATAAGCTGTACTCCTTTGTGTCCCCTGCATGGGGTACCTGTAAAATATTTGTAAAGATTATAGCACTTTTACAGAAAAAACAAAAGATTTTTCTTGCTTTGTCCTGAGGATTTAAACATAGGGGACACCTCTGATGGACCGTATAGTGCGATTATCGTCGGCCTAAAGGCTGTGATACTCCTCCAAGGTGAGTCCTGTCATAGAAAGATACAAGGCCAAAGGCTCACCTACATACCGTATGTGCCAGGGTTCCCAGGGAAATCCTGTAATCTCCTGTTTATTCCTGGGATATCGGAGAATAAATCCATAGAGAGGTCCGTGTTTTTCCAGCCATCTGCCCTCCGGAGTATCTGCAAACTCCTGGGAAAGCTCTAAATTTACCATAGGGCAGGATACATCCAGGGCAAAACCTGTCTGGTGTTCACTGGCCCCGGGAGGAGCCACAGCCTGGCTCCTCCGCTTCAATGCATCTTGGTAAAGCTCCTTCTGCCGTCTGTAAGAACGGTAACCGGAGATTCCTACCAGCCCCATCCTATCAAGAGCCGCCTGAGTAAACAGCCGGACCGCCGCCTTTCCTGCCGTCCTTTGCATAAGTCTTTTTTCAGAGCCCGGGGGAGCAGAAAAAGGAATTGCCGGCTCTGTCAGACCGTCTGGTATGTAATCCCCGGGAAGTAAATTCCATTTATTTACAAGAATCGGATAATACGCCATAGGGCACCGCCTTTCCCGTATACTTCTAAGAATACGCAAGCAAGCCCCTGGGGGCTGCCCTAAAGTATATGCACCTGCAGGCCAAAAAATGCAAAAAAGGAGCCGACCGCTCTAAATATTTAAAGCGGTCGGCTCCCTGGTAAACTGTCTATCCTATGAAATCATCTGTCAAAGTCCTCCGGACGGAATTTACTTCCTCCGGAGCACAAAGCTTCTGGTCTCCTCACATATTTAAATTTTTCTGGAACTGGGCTATTTTTTCCTCCTGAAGTTCCCCCGCATATTCCCGATTTAAAAATTTCTCCAGATTTTGGGGAAAATTCTCCCAGGATTCTCTTTCCTGATAAGCCAGGATAGGATAGAATAATACGCCTGCCTCCTGTGCGGCTTCCAGGTCCGCCGGAGCATCTCCTATCATGATTACCTGGTTTTTCGCATATCCCTTTGCTAAAAGCATATTCAGACAGTCTGCCTTCTTCCCATCCTCCTGAGAAAGAATCAAATCTGTATACTGGGTCAGCTCAAAGGTTTCCCATTCCTTACTGATTTCACTTTTATTAGCAGCCGTTACGATAACTAAATTTGCATATTCAGCCGCAGCCTGAAGAGCTTCCCGTGTTCCGTCAAAAGGCTGCTTCCTGGTGTCTGAGACCATAGCCATGGACTGATTTACCAGTCTGGACCAATCCAGCGCTTTGCGGCAGCAATCGCTCCGGGTATTCTGGAAGGCTTCCTCCAGGCTTTTCTCAGAAAGCTCCCTGGCTGTCTGTACCCAGTAAAGATATTCATCCAATCCCTCTACCTTGGTATAATTATCGTTAATATCCCCCAGAACTTTTGCCAGACCCTGGAAACGGTTTACACCCCGGGAAGCACTGAGTAGGTTTACCTTTCTCCAAAGGCGGATAATCTCATCCCTGTACTCCCCTAAGTCCCACTCGTAAACCAGGCATGGTCCGAAGCAGCGCATATGCTTCACATCCATAGTATCCATAACGCATCCATCAGAATCAATACAAACCAGAAAATCTTTGGACTTCTGAAATTCTTTTATATCCTTGTTCACTTTTTTATCCCCCTGTCACATCCTTTGATATACTGAGTACATTATACCCTTCCCCGCAGAGGGCCGCAAGAAAGAAAACAAGATTCCATGGATTTTTTTATATTTACTCTTTACTGTTCTGTCAGATGAAGCTGCACAGCCTCATAGTCATCAGAAGCCTGAGGAACAGGATAGCCGCCGTACATAAGGGCCGCTCCGGTAAGCTTATGTCCTGTCTCTTCTACCATATAAACGCTCTCAGGCTTCAACCCTTTGGCGTATACCGTATGAAGAATAGGATTTGCCTTGGTTCTCAGCGTTACAATATTGATAAGGGCCTTAGTCTGGTCTTCTGAAACAAACTCCCAGGAAACAAAGGGTGAATTTCTTCCGTCATCGGTAAGCCGGTAATACAAGCCCTCCTGAATTATGCTATAGTCCTTCTTAAAGGCCTCAATCTGGCTGCGGACTTCCACTTTCTCTTCTCCGGACATTTCCGTAATATCCAGCTCATAGCCAAAGGTTCCTGACATGGCTACCACCCCTCTGGTCTTCATGGACACAGACCTTCCGGTCTGGTGGTTTGGACACACAGATACATGAGAGCCCACGGTAGAAACCGGATAGGCAAAAGAAGTTCCGTACTGGATTTCCAGTCTTTCCACTGCATCCGTATCATCACTGCACCAAATCTGTGGATGATAATACATCATTCCTGCATCGAATCTGCCGCCGCCTCCACTGCAGCCCTCAAAGAGAATGTTTGGAAATCTCTTTGTAATCTTTTCCAGGAAATCATACAGTCCCAGCATATAGCGGTGGAACACCTCTCCCTGACGCTCTGCAGGAAGCTTTCTGTTAGATGACGGTTTGCGTCCCATTTCACATATTCAATATTAGCGCTCTCCAGAATTTCACACATTCTGTTGAAAATATGCTCCCGCACATCCTCTCTGGAAAAATCCAGAACAAGCTGATTTCTTCCTCTTGTAACGGAATGTCCAGGTACTGTCAGTGCCCAATCCGGATGCTCCCTGTAAAGGTCACTGTCCTCGGAAACCATTTCCGGTTCAAACCAGATACCAAACTTCAGTCCAATCTCATTGACCCCGTCAACCAGACGTTTCAAGCCTCCCGGCAATTTTCTTTCATTTACAACCCAATCGCCAAGTCCACTGTTGTCATCGTCTCTCTTGCCGAACCATCCGTCGTCCATTACCAGCATTTCAATGCCTACTTCCTTGGCCTGTCTGGCAATCTCCAGCAGCTTGTCCGTATCAAATCCAAAATAGGTTGCCTCCCAGTTGTTTATAAGAATAGGCCGTCTTGCCTTCTTAAATTTCCCTCTGCATATATTTTCCCGGATTGCCTTGTGATAGTTTCTGGAAAGTCTTCCAAAGCCTTCTGCGGAAAAGGACAGCATAACCTCCGGAGCAGTGAAGGATTCCCCTGATTCTAAAAGAAAGTCAAACTGAGCGTCATGGATGCCCATGGTAAGACGGGTGCTTTCCGCCTGAGACACTTCTGCCTCTGCTGCAAAGTTTCCGCTATATACAAAGCAGGCGCCCCAGCACCAGCCACTGTCCTCGGAGGTTTCTTTCCGGCTGAGAATCACAAAAGGATTTTCCTGATGGCTGGAATAGCCTCTTCTGCTTCCCACTCCCTGTATACCATGGTGAAGAGGACTTCTTTCCATCATTCTCTCCATTGCATGACGTCCGTGAAAATGAATAAAGTCCATTTCCTTTTCCGGAAAATCCAGGCACATAGAATAGGCCCTGCGAACATGAACCTTTTCCTTCCCCAGATTGACAATCTTACATGCCCTGGTAATGATGTCCAGATTTTCAAATACACCGTAATACAGGATAACCTCCAGCTCCCTGTGAATATCACGAAGGATGATTTTCAGCGTTTCCGCTTTCTCCTCACCCTGATACATGGCCGGCAGCCCTTCCAGGCTGTATTTACCATCTAAAATCTCATAAGACACAAACCGCAGGTTTGTCACCTGATTTCCATCCTTGTAAACTACCCTGAGGCAGTCATTCCTGAAATCTCCGGTACCATAGCCCGGGTATTCCAGAAGCTGAGTATCCAGAGAAAATCCCCTGTCCTCAATTCCCTGAGGATTCCCCGAAAATCCCCTGTCAATGGTCCTGGCCAGATAAGACATATCTGTCTCTCCCACTCTTGCACCATAGTAGGTATGAAAAAGGAACTCCTTGTCCGTCTTCATCTGATATGTGGAATTTTTCGTTTGAAGGGTAAATACATTGTCTTTACAAATAATTGCCATCCTGCTACCTCCTGCTTTTTCTAAACCGGCCTGTTGTATTACCGGATAATCTCAAAGTGTTTCATTGCCTGGTAAATTCCGTCTTCTCTCACGGAACCTGTTACATAAGAACAGCTTTTCTTAATGGCCTCCTCAGCATTCCCCATAGCAATACTGTGGGGAACTGCTTCCAGCATGGCCCTGTCATTTTCACTGTCTCCAAAAGCATAACAATCCTCAATTGATTTTCCCAGGTAATCGCAAAGAAACCTGATTCCCGTTCCTTTGGAATACTCTCTCTGTACCACCTCATACATATTATGAGTTCTGTCAATGCACAAAAAATACCGGGAAAGGTATTCCTTCAGCTCAAGATTTTTATCCGTAGGCTCCAGAACCAAAAGAATCTTATCATAAACCTTATTCCGGTCCTGCAATACTTCTTCAATGTCCCTGCCCTGAAGCTTAAAAATCTTTCTGGCGTTTTCCACCCAGCCCTCTGTGTCTTTTATCTGGCTGTCAAAATAAATTGCCTCTGCAGCCTCATAAAACACCGGAACCTGATAATTTCTCACCTTCTGAACCACTTGGCAGCAAAGCTGGTGCGGAATCCTGGAAACCAACAGCTCCTTATCTCCCAGAAAAATATTAGTGCCGCATCCGCATACATATCCGTCAAATCCCATTTCCCTTATTTTCTCCGGAATGGCCGTCCTTGTCCTTCCGGTATTGACAAAAAGAAGATGACCTGCTTCTTGGGCCTGCTTCACCGCTTCTCTGGTGCTGTCCGGTATCCACCCGGTTACGTCCTCTATCAAAGTTCCGTCTATATCAAAAAATAAAAGCTTCTGGTTCATGCACTTCTCTCCTTTATCCTCTGCCTGTAATCTATCTTTCCGGCCGGTGTAGAATTTCCGGCCTTTTTTAAGATTTTTCTTTTCTCCCTTATTATAATCCTGAGGATAAAAAAACGTCAATTCTTAAAGGATTTTCCCCTTTAGGAGTTTCCGTTGTTTGGCACATTGCTGTTCCATGGTTTTTATTATATAATTTTATCCATACAGTTGCTATTCCATTTGTTTTTTTAATATTGTTAATTTGTTGCATGGTAGTAAATACCCTCTCCGAACAAGGGTAGAAATGCCTGCTGGTACAGGTTCTCCATGTATGAAAGGGTGATAATCTATGAATAAAACAACAGAGTCCAAGCAAGTTCCTCTCACCGTCTATTTCTGCGGAAAGGAAAGCTGCCAGCCCGGACATTTCTTTGGTCCTGCAGTGCGTCCTCACTATCTTCTTCACGTTATTTTAGACGGCAAAGGAATTTTTCAAAAAGACGGAGTCTCCCACTCCCTGAAAAAAGGGGATGCTTTCCTCATTCCCCCAAAAGAATCTACCTACTATCAGGCAGATGAAGACCAGCCCTGGTGTTATGCCTGGGTGGGATTTGACGGCAAAATTTGCCAGGAGCTTCTGGAGCAGACAGTTTTTTCCCACTCTTTTGTATTTCATAATCCTGGAGACAATATCCAGGGCCTACTGGACTGCATGGAATGTTTGCTGAATTCCTTTCAGGAATCCCAGGGAAAGCAGCTGGGCCCTCTGGGCAACCTTTTGCTGCTGCTTTCCTTTATGCAGAACCCCTCCCTGGAATCCACCCGGGACTATTCCTATGCCTATTGCGAAAAGGCAAGAGAATACATGGAAAATAATTACTCTTATCCCATACGGATTACTGATGTGGCCCGGCATGTGGGGATTGACCGTACCTATCTGTACAAGATTTTTATGGAGCATGAAAAGACCTCTCCCAAACAGTACCTCCTGTGGTACCGTTTGCGCATTGCAGCCCAAATGCTGTGCTCTACCTCCTATACCATTACAGAAATAGCTCTGTCCTGCGGCTTTAAGGATACCCCCTCCTTCTGCAATTATTTTAAGAAGCACATCGGCTACACACCGGGCATTTTCCGAAAAAACTGCCGGGACAGAAGTTCTTTCTCGAAAGATAACTCCTGAACCGGCAGTTGTTTATGCACCTATAGGCATGATGAAAAAGTACATTACGATGAAGTGACACACACTTCCTCCCATGACAAAAAGATGAAAAATCTCATGTGAACCGAAATTTTTATGTCTGGAATTAAAGATTGGCAGCTTCAAAGCGTAAATAATTCCGCCCACCGTATAAATAATTCCTCCTGCAAGCAGCCAGCCGAAACCGGCCGGGGAAAGAGCATTTACAATAGGGACAAAAGCAAAGACACAAAGCCATCCCATGCCGATGTAAATAATAGAGGAGAACCATTTGGGGCAGGTAATCCAGCAGGCCTTAACAATAATTCCTATCAGCGCCACACTCCAAACAGCAGCGCACAACATATACCCGATTTTTCCTTTCAGGGTAATCAGACACACAGGAGTATAGCTTCCTGCTATCAAAATAAAAATCATCATATGGTCCATTTTCCGCAGCCGTCTGTTTACTTTCTCCGAGGAATCAACGGTGTGATAAATGGTACTGGCCGCATAGAGAAGAATCATACTGAGTATAAAAATTCCCATGGCTGCTACATAAATACTTCCCGGCTCTCTGGCCGCCTTTATCAGCAGCGGAGCTGCCGCAAACACAGCCATAACACAGCCTATGAAATGGGTAATTGCACTTCCCGGGTCTTTAATTTTAAATTTCATAACTCTCACTCCTTGCTTTTTATTGATATAGTATATATCATAAGTGTATTTAGTATGCTTAATCATTACATGTAGTTTTAAAAACCACTTAGTTCAGTACTATACTACACCTTTGATAAAAAAAAATCAAGGAGTTTTTTTCCACAATTTTCTACAGTTGTAACAGTTCAGCCTTGCTGAACCGTTACAGGCAAAATCCATGCAAAATCGCCTACGGCGATGGGATTTTGCCTCCTGAATCATGTTCTTACGGTCAGCG
Source organism: uncultured Blautia sp. (assembly GCA_902476765.1). GTDB lineage: Bacteria > Bacillota > Clostridia > Lachnospirales > Lachnospiraceae > Blautia. The sequence continues at coordinate 16,865 of CABSEJ010000015.1, read as the reverse complement.
CAGCAAGTGCGCAGACCTAGGCTGAACTGTTACCTACATTTTTCTCTCTGCGAAAAGAGCAATCAGCCGGAACACCTGTTCCACACTGTCTTCCACATTTTTCCTGGCATTATCCGGGTTCATGGCCTCTGTGAGGGCGCACACCTGACGCAAAACAGGGAAATAAGCGTCAATTCCTTTCTGGTTACATAATCTTGCTTCTTTTGTCACACTTCCTGCAAATGCAATGACCGGTTTCCCATATTTCTTTCCCAGATCCGCCACTCCCACAGGAGCCTTTCCCATTGCCGTCTGTCCGTCCAGCCTGCCTTCTCCGGTTATGACAATATCCGCTTCCTTTATATAGTCTTCCAGTCTGGTCTCCTCTAAGACAACCTGGATTCCCGACTTTAATTCACCCCTGGTAAAGGTCAGAAATGCAAAGCCCAGCCCTCCTGCCGCCCCGGTTCCCGGTATTCCGGAATCTGCCTTTTGAAAGGTTTTCTTGGCAATTTCCGCATAATCTGCCAGCCACTTATCCATTTCTTTTATCATTTGAGAATCTGCCCCTTTTTGAGGTCCATATACAGCGCTGCAGCCCTGGGGACCGCACAGAGGATTCTCCACATCACAGGCAATATGAAATTCGCACTGTTCTAACTCAGGAAGCACCTGATCTGAAGTAATTTTCTCAAGCTTTTCCAGCCCTCTGGCTCCAAAGGGAATCTGTTTACCCTCTTTATCCAACAGTCCGAAACCTAAGGCCTGAAGCATCCCTGCGCCTCCATCATTGGTAGCACTTCCGCCAATTCCAATAAGAAATCTTCTGCACCCTTTTTTGATTCCATCCTTTATCATTTCTCCCACACCAAAGGTGGTGGTGTAATAGGGATTTTTCTCTTCTTCTTCCAAAAGGGTGATTCCTGCTGCCTCCGCCATTTCCAGCACCGCCGTATTCTCCCTTACAATACCATATCTGGCTTCCACCGGTTTCCCATGGGGTCCTGTTACCTTTATCCTCTCAAGCTTTCCATCCATTCCCTGAATCAAAGCCTCCACAGTCCCTTCCCCTCCGTCAGCCAGAGGCCTTACCTTTACCTCCGCATCCGGGCAGCACTTTAAAATTCCCGCTTCTATGGCTTTGCCTGCCTCCAGAGAAGACAGACTCCCCTTAAAAGAATCCACAGCAACCACTACCTTCATCCTGATACCTCCCAATTCTCTTTTGTTAAAGCTCATGGTCTTTTGACCCCAGCTATATCTATATTCAGCTTAATGATTTTATATTTATTATAAACCATATTTTTTTATATGCTACAAAAAACAGCGGAGACAGAGATTTCTCCCTGCCTCCTAAAGGTAATCCAAAATATTTTTTCATCTACACCAGCCACAAATACTCATATGGCCCCAATACAATATTTTCCCACAGCTTTACACTCTTGCCCTGAATCAAATCATGCATTTCCCCTGGAAGTCCAAACCAGTTTACTGTATTGCAGTCAACTACCTGCTCCTTCTCGCTGAAGTTTGCCAGTACCAGCATTTTATCCTCTTTATGGAAGCCGAATACTGCCTTGTTCTGAGTATCCACAGGTATAGAATGAAGTTTAGAGGAAAACACGTCATGGCTCTTCCTAATCTCTATCATTTCCTTAATTCTGCTGAAGAGGATTCCCTCTACGGTTCCCTGGTCATGGCGGTTGGCCGCCTTCTCCCAATCCATAGGCGGACGATGCAGCCACCGGGAGTCATGGGCGATTTCCCCATCCTTCTTATAATCCCACCAGTTAAGCTGTCCGATTTCATCACCGCTGTATAAAAGAGGAATACCAGTATATGAAATAATAATACTGTTGAGAAGCAGAATTCTCTTTACAGAAAGCTCCAGCTTATATCTGTCTTTCTCTGCCACTGCTTCCTCCAGACCGCACATGGATGCCATGGTTCCGCTGTTTCTGGCGTCCAGTGTCTGCGGATTGAACTCGTATAATTCTCCTCTGGAGAAACTTCCCGGGAATTTCCCTTCCATAAACTGAATCATAAACTGCTTGTGAGCCTCAGGGTCCATGCCCAGTGATTTGATAATCTCTGTCTCAAATCCCCATCCGATGTCGTCATGACATCTTGCATAATTTATCCAAACTCCATCCTCCGGCGTTCCGTAATCAATAGCCAGAGATTTCTCCATCAGCCGCACATCTCTGGTTGCCAGAGAATTCCACAGAAGCACCATAAGAGAGGCATTATACATAATATGGCATTCCTTCTCCTGAGGCGTTCCAAAATATTTTACAATCTCATGGGGCTCCACAATAGCTTCCCCCAGGAAAATCACAGAGGGGCATACCTCCTCAATAATCATCTCATACATTTTCAGAAGAGTATGCACCTGAGGCAGGTTCATAGAGGATGTCCCCAGCTCCTTCCACATATAAGGAATGGCATCAAGGCGGAAAATATCAATTCCCTTGTTGGCCAGAGCCAGTAATACCTCTGCGATTTTGTTAAACACATTAGGGTTTTTATAATTCAAATCCCACTGGAACTCATAAAATCTTGTCATCACATATTTATTGATGTCTTCATAGTAGGTAAAATTCTTAGGCGCAACGGAAGGAAATACTTCTGTTAAAGTCTTCTCATATTCTGATGGGATTCCATAATTATCGAACATGTAATACATGTCCTCATATCCGGGTTCATTTTTCTTCGAACGCTGAGCCCACTCATGTTCCTTTGCCGTGTGATTCAATACAAAGTCAATACAAGTGCGAATGCCCTTTCTCTTTAGCTTTGCAACTACCTTTTCCAATTGTTCTATGGTCCCCAGCCTTTTATCCACGTTCAGATAATTTGCTACTGCATAGCCGCCGTCATTCTGCCCCTCTCTGGGCTGGAGCAGAGGCATAAAATGTACATAAGTCACTCCTAAATCACTGAGATAGTCGATTTTTGACTCAAACTTCTTCAGATTCTCGCTGAACTTATCCAGGTACAGCATGATTCCCACCATTTTCTCAGAGAGATACCAGGAATTTCCTCCCTTATCCTGCTTTTTCAGCTGAGGGCTTCTGTTCAGCTTAGCCGTCTCCATAATCTCCATAAGCTGGTCAAAAAAATAATTGGTAATCCCGTTCTCTCCATACAGCCCGTAATAAAGGCTCCTCAATCTGTCCATTGACATGGCCGTTTCTCCCTTCGTCCTTGATTCTGCAGACAGACTAACCTAGTGTACTGGTCTGCTGCGCCATCTTTTCGCTTCATTTCCACGCTCAGTGGAAACCTTTCCATATGCTAAATATAAAATTTTCCCGGGCTTTTGTCAATGCTGGGGCTTCCTTTCTTTTCATTTTCAGCAGGTTCCCCCTTTCTGCCAGGAGATTTTCGTCACTTTACCAGTGACATTTTCTTTTCCTTCTATCTTATCCAACAAAAGCCGGGTAAGAGTCTCTGATATTTCGTCTATATTTTGTACCACACTGGTAATTTCCGGGTACACACTTCTGGTAAGCTCTGTACCGTCGTAACTGATGATTTTCAAATCCTGAGGTATTTTCCGCCCTCTCCTGATTCCTTCCATGAAAAACTCTACGGCAAGATGGTCTGAAGCAAAAATACCGTCTGTATCCTTCTGGTTGTCCAAACACCATGCAGCTATTTTCCTATAATAAGGTATATCAAATCTGTCTCTGTCCGTACAGACCTCTTCCACCTGGATTCCCTCCGTCAGCAGATATTCCCTTAATACTGCGTGAGCCGTTTCCACCGAGATATGGCCTCCCTTGGCATCTTCTCCGTACAAGCTTAAAACCTTCCGGCATCCTGCTCTTTTAAAAGCCTTGGCCGCCATTTTTCCTGCTGCCTCATGGTCGGAAGAAACCATAGGTATTTTTCCTCCGAAATCCCTGTCCAGAGACACAATTTCTCTCCCGCTTTCCAAATATGCTTCATCATTGAAAGAATGAGTGGCTGTTATGATGCCGTCCACCAGGTTATTTTCCAGCATATCCAGATAATCCTGCTCTCCCTGTTCTCTGCTGACCGTACAGCATACCATAGTCTTATATCCCTGGAGGTAAAGCTTTTCCTCCAGATTTTGTACCAGTTCTGCAAAGAAACAATGATTCAGGGCAGGCACTAATATACCTATAATTCCTGACTTGTTTTTCTGCAGGTTCTGAGCCAACACATTGGGCCTATACCGCAAAATTCTGGCCGCTTCTTCTATCTTCTTTTTCGTCTCGGGAGCCACATAGCCCTTGCCCGTTAAAGCTCTGGAGGCAGTTCCCAGACCCACTCCCGCCAATTTTGCCACATCTTTAATGCTTGCCATATCTATTCTTCCTTTTTCTGAAATTATATATCTGAATTCTTCTATCTTTAAACATAGCAGACAAACCGCCCAGGTGCAACAAAAGCTTTTCTGCAATTCTAAAAGAAAAAAGTTAATTTCTTTTAAATTTATTCTTGACCTTTTTTATCTGATATGTTATCCTAATATCAGTAACAATTACTATTATCAATCCGCCAGAATTTTTCCGGCAGATAGAAAGGAGACAGCATGGCTACTTTAAAATACAGCCGGCAGCGGGAATGTATACGGGAATTTGTGCAGAACTGTCATGAACATCCCACCGCAGACGCCGTTTATGCAGGTATCAGGGAAGAATACCCCAATATTAGCCTGGGGACTGTATACCGGAATCTTTCCTTACTGGTAGAGCTGGGTGAAATTGCCAAGATTTCCACAGGAAATGGCCCTGACAGATTCGATTGCAACACCAAACCCCACAGTCATTTTATATGTACACAATGTCACTGTATCAAAGATATTGAGTTAGCTGACATGGACTGTATTTATAAAATGGCGGCTGAAAACTTCGACGGGGAGATTACGGCACATACTACTACCTTCTACGGAATCTGTAAAGATTGTTTAAAAGAAAAAAATTTACAGAAAAGTAGTTGACATTTTTAATCTAGTATGTTAGATTAAAATAGTAATCATTACTATTATTATTTTATAAAAACCTGATTGGTGCAATGCCTTAGTCATTCCCAGTATACTGTGACAGAATGAATCTTCACTCTGCAAAGCGAAAAAATGAGACGAAGCAGTGGCTGCGTTCATTGACAACGACACAGCAGATGGAGCTTCAAACAAACGATTATACGAAGTATGGCTGAGACAGTACACCGGTCAGATTATTAAAAATTCATTTTAAGAAAAGGAGAACAGAACTATGAAGAAATTTGTATGCAGCGTATGTGGTTATGTTTACGAAGGAGAGCAGGCACCAGAACAATGTCCAGTATGTAAAGCACCTGCTTCCAAATTTATTGAGCAGAGCGGAGATATGAGCTGGGCTGCAGAGCATGTAGTTGGTGTTGCTGCTGATGTTCCGGAAGACATCAAGGCTGATTTAAGAGCTAACTTCGAAGGAGAATGTTCTGAGGTTGGTATGTATCTGGCTATGGCTCGTGTTGCTCACAGAGAAGGCTATCCGGAAATCGGCCTGTACTGGGAGAAAGCTGCTTACGAAGAAGCTGAGCATGCTGCTAAATTCGCAGAACTTCTGGGCGAAGTTGTTACTGACAGCACAAAGAAAAACCTGGAAATGCGTGTAGAAGCTGAGAATGGTGCTACAGCAGGAAAGACAGACCTGGCAAAACGTGCTAAAGCAGCTAACCTGGACGCTATTCATGACACTGTTCATGAAATGGCAAGAGACGAGGCTCGTCACGGAAAAGCTTTCGCAGGTCTTCTGAAGAGATACTTCGGATAATTCTTAACATCTGAAACTTAAAAACCGGCACATAAATAATGAAGATTTATGTGCCGGTTTTTACTATGAAAGCCCTGACCCGCAGCTGGACGGACCGCAAGCTGGCTTGCGCAGGCATACAGATATAGGATGTGCAAGAAATCTATATAATATCATTTCATACATAAGGAGGTCTTTACTATGAGCAAATACGCAGGAACAAAAACAGAGAAAAACTTAATGGCTGCTTTCGCAGGCGAATCCGAGGCAAGAAATAAATATACATTCTATGCGTCCGCAGCAAAAAAAGCCGGATATGAACAGTTAGCAGCCCTCTATCTGGAAACTGCAGACCAGGAGAAGGAACATGCAAAAATGTGGTTCAAAGAGTTCCACGGAATCCATGATGTAGCAGCAAATCTGGAAGATGCCGCTGCAGGAGAAAACTACGAGTGGACAGATATGTATGCCCGTATGGCAAGAGAAGCCAGAGAGGAAGGCTTTCCTGAACTGGCAGCAAAATTTGAAGGTGTTGCAAGAGTAGAGGCAGCCCATGAGAGACGTTATCAGAAGCTTTTAGAAAGCTACAAAGCAGACAAAACCTTTAAAGGCGACGCACCTTTAGGCTGGAAATGCAGAAACTGCGGTTATGTACACGAAGCTGAGGAAGCTCCTGAAGTATGCCCGGTATGCGCTCATCCAAGAGCATACTTTGAGAGAAAAGTAGAGAACTACTAATTATTCAAATTTCATATATCCGTACACTATCTCATAGATTATCCTATAATATAACTCTGTAAAATAAAAGGTCCCTGTTGGAAAATCCGTTTTTTCGGATTCCAACAGGGAATTTTTATCCATTTCTCTCCTCTTTGCTATCCATCCATAGGTGCAGCCGGTGAATGGACAGTCTTGCAATGGGCTGAGCAATACACATTTCCACAAACAAAGATATTGCAAAGTTACGTGGCCATTTGAAAAAAAAACATTCGAATAGGTTCCCATGTAACAGAGCGTGTTCCAATCCACGTTCCTATCACAGTCAATAAAACTGACATCATAAAAACTGTACACAGAATATTAACAACAATTTTTGCGTTGAAACTATCCCCCTTAGACACTATTTTTTCAGTCAGTTTTTCTGCCGGAACATAGGTCAGCAGCACAATGGCAATCACACTCAACCAGATAAAAGGCAAGACAGTCAGAACGTCTTGATAAATATACAAGTGAAATCCGGCCTCAAAGCAGGTAATCAGAGGAGCAATAATGTTTACGGAAATGATTGAAATAATCCCCATAAACAAAGCAAACTCCTTTTTGTTCCGTGGTAACTTCATGTAAAATTCCATTGATAAAACTCCTTTCAAAGCAAAAAAATAAGCGCAAAATCAATCTGATTTCACGCTGAACCATTATACGCGTTCTTAGAACAAAAAATATTTTATCACGGACTTTGAGAAAATTTCAAGAAAAATTTTTCATAAATATTCTATACAAAATATAACGGCCATTCCTACCCTCAGTGTACAAAGGTCAAACCACATTGTACACTGAGGGTATCTGGCGTAATAGTAAAATGACAAATAGGAATGGCATAATTTTTTCATTTCTATTACTTCTTTAGGCATAAGTAAATCTTACAGGAAGATAAGTGCCACCACTCCGGCCAACAAAATAGATAGTATAACTCTTTCCACCCAAATGATAATAAGGTCTCTCATTTTAATTGGGATAGAAGTTGACATAATACAAGGAACCACTGCTGAGAAGAAAATAATCTCAGAAATACAGGTAACTGCTACTACATATCTGGTTGCCATGGAAGCTCCTGTAACAAATACTGTAGGCAGAGACATTTCCGCAATACTGGTAGCCAGGGCCTGGGCTGCTACAGTGGCCTCTGGAAGCTGTACTGCCGCTGCAAAAGGCAGGAAAATATAGCCGATAATATCAAATACCGGTGTATATAAAGCAATCAGCATACCCAAAAGTCCGATAGCCATAATGGTAGAAAGTACGGAAGCACACATAACAATACCGTCCCGGAAGCTTTCCCATACATTTTTTCCTATATTTCCTGAAGCTGCCGCTGCATCTAAAGCTTCCTGAAGAGCTTTCCTGAACCGTTTCTCTTTTACCGTTTCCTCTGGTTTAGGAGTTACACCTTCCTTATATTCATCGGGAATCTTACTGATAGGATAAATCCTGGCTACAATGGCTGTAATGATAAAGATAATTACCAGTGTGGTCCAGAAATAGAAATTCCAGTCTCCCATCAAATCCAGGGTCTGAGCCACTACGATCATAAAAGTGGTAGACACTGTGGAAAATCCCGTTGCAATGATACTTTTTTGGTATATTTTCCGTCCTGGTATACCTTATCTGTAATCAAAAGTGCCAGAGAATAGCTTCCTACAAATGAAGACACAGCATCAATAGCTGAACGGCCCGGAGTTTTCCAGACAGGCCTCATAATTGGCTGTACCAGCACACCTACAAATTCCATTAACCCATAATTTGTTAAAAACGCAAGGAATATAGCTCCCAAAGGGATCAGAAAAGCCAGAGATTGGCATAGTATTCCGAACAAATAAGGGAATAAATTATCATTTGTCATTAAAAATTCAGGCCCTATGTTCCAGATATACATGATAGCACAGATAGTTCCCAAAATCTTGAACACTGTGAAAATGGTAGATGTTACGTCTTTATTCCATGTCTTTTTGTAAAATCCCCAGAACACGCCGAAAATCATAAGAATCAATACCCAGTATTTCTGGTAATCTCCTAATAGATTTCGGATAATCGTGGTCAGATGGTCCAGGGGTATGGTGCTTTTCCCATTATAGGGAATAGAAACAAAGAACATAAAGGCGCCTATGACACTAAACAAAATAAATTTCAGAAGATACTGCCTGTTTCTCATTGTTTCACCGTTACTGCTCATAAAAATCCCTCCCTTTATGTACCCTCCATGCACAAAGCCAGATTCCTTTACACATGAAGCTAAAAATAGTATTATGCTGCCAGAAATCTCATGGTCAGACTTCTGTACCTTCTCTGAACAAGGGAATGTATGCCCTTGTTCAGAGAAGGTACAGTATGTCTATGAGATTTGGCAGCATAATATAACTGCATAATAATATTTTAACACCAGGAGTTTTTTTGTGCAATATGAATAATAATTTCCGGCAATCCCCGTTACTGTTCACTTGTATCTCGTAAACAGTAAAAATCCCCTTCCTTTGGCTGATGGTCGGTTACTTTTTTGTATGATTATTATCCTCTTTCATCCAAAGCCTCCAGGGTATAGTCGTGAAGAGTTCCTCTCCGGAATTCATCTGCCCTCAACATCCTGGAGTAGATGATATCTACCATGACCAAAATAGGAAACTGGGGAGAGATGGCCTTACCTGTTTCCAGGTTTTCCTTCACCGCACAAAGCACCACCTCATCACAGAAGCTTTTAAACTGCTTGTCAATATGGGATGTCATCAGTACAGTAGTGGCCCCGCACCTTTTGGCTGCCTTTAAGGATTCCATAACCTCCGCAGTCTTACCACTGACGCTTATACCGATAACGGCACATTCTTCGTCCAAAAGCACGGAATTCATCTTCATGATATGGTCGTCTGTGATAGCTTCCAGATTCACACCGATTCTCATAAAACGAAGTTTCATCTCCATTCCTACTAAACCGGAACTTCCCTTGCCATACACATAGATTCTCTTTTTTTGAGAAAGTATGCTTTCAATTCTGTCTATCTGTTCCTCATCCATAAGAGAATAGCTTTTATTCAAAAGCTCCTGATAGCTGTTTAATACCATTTTTATATGGTCGCTGGCAGGAGGACGGTTTACGGGTGTTTCCATTTGTTCATAACAGAATAGAAATTCCCGGTATCCCTTGTAACCGCACTTTTTCGCAAACCGGGACAAAGAGGCTTCGGATACATAGAGCTGTTTTGCCACACTTTTTGCCGACAAATCTCCTTTACCTTCCCTGCGGATAAAAAAATCCGCTATATTTTTTTCCAGAGAAGTAAAAGTCTCATAAATTGCTTCTATATGGGGAATAATATTTTTTTCGTACTCTTCCATCCCTCTGCCTCCTGTCCTCTTTTGTTTTTCTCTCAGTGATTTTCCTGTCTTGATTTAAAGTTATAAAACGCCCCCAGCATTCCCGCCTGGTTCTGATGTCTGGCAAAGGCCAGACGGGTATGGCGGGCCACGGAAGGAATCAAATATTTATCCAGACTTTTTCTCAGCCGCTCTCCCAGATATTCCTGCTGGGCCATGATTCCCCCTCCCAGCACAACCACTTCCGGGTTTATCACATAGCAGATATTGGCGATTCCCATACCCAGAACCTCTGCCATCTCATCAATAGCCCGGATGCAATCCTTATCTCCTTTTTTAGCATTTTCAAAAACATATTTTCCGTTAATGCTTTCCGCCGGAATTTTTTTGTACTCTGCTGTCTTCTTCACCAGAATGCTGCTGGCTCCCAGGTCCTGAAATTCCCCTCCCGGAAGGTGCATATAGCCGACTTCACATCCGCTACCGGAAAATCCATGGAACACCTTATTGTCTATAAGGATTGCACCGCCGATTCCTGTTCCCACAGTAAGGCACAGACTGATTTTTGCATCTTTGGAAGCACCGGCAAAATTCTCTGCAAGCCCTGCACAATTCACATCATTTTCCACCTCACAGGGAAGCTGAAACCTCTGTTCCATGGTCTTTTTGATTTCCGTTCCCGTATAATCAGGAATCAAAGGAGCCGCATAGGTAATCTTTCCCTCTTCACAATCCACCATACCTGCAGTGGAAACACAGATTCCTACAGGCTCATACTCCTCTATATACATTTCTGCTATGTTCTGTATTTTCACCATAATTCCGGGACCGCCTTTTTCCATGGCCTCTGTAGGCATTTCTCCGGTGGTGAGAAAACTTCCGTCCTCCTGAATCATACCATATTTTATAGAAGTACCGCCTATGTCAATACATATATACTGTTTCATACTGCTGCTCCTTTATCATTGTCCGAAAATCCTTTTATTTAATCCTGATTTTAAAAATTGCTTTCTTAATCACAGCCGGGGTGTTCACCTGTACGGCTGTTCTGTGAGCATCCTTTGGGTAACACAAAAGGAAATCTCCTTCTGTAAGGACAACATGGCTATTTGGTTCTCCCTCCAAAGGAAGGAAATCATCCTTGTCCACAAATTCCTTCTGCTCCATGTTGTCTATAAAGTTTACGTCTATCTGTTCCGGTCCTTTTAACATAAAGTGTAAATCCAGATATTTTCTGTGAGCCTCCCAGAATCTGTTCTCCGGAGTTGTTGTTTCATATTCTACTATATTTACAAAGAGATTGTCACCCTCTATTTCATGGCTTCCTTTTTCATAGCTTAATAAATCATGATTTTTTGCATATTCGAAGCATTTTAAAACCTCTGCTTCCAGATAACCATAATCCTTTAAATCTCTGATATTCCCAAATACCATTTTACTTCCTCCTGACTCTATACATATATTCTGAAATATGGGGGATTTGGATACTCTCTCTGTTCCCCCCTGTTTACAAATCAGCCTGGATATAAAAGTCCAGGCTGATGCACAATTGTTGCTTTTCTATTAGTCTTTATAAATGGTTGTATACTGGGCCGGTTTGGAATTGTCTCCTTTTACCTTTCTCCAGATAATACTTGCAGGAATTCCCACTACCAGGGATACTACAATAGAGATAATGGAGTATGACCAAATAGATACGTCCTCTGCAGGAACGAAGTATTTAATATAAACCATAACTCCGGACGCTGCGATAAAGGCCAGTACGGCTCCAAAGGTGTTTGCAACCTTTGTGAAAGCGCCCAGGATAAAGGTTCCGATAAGGATACCTAATACCAGGCCCATGAATCCGTTGAACCACTCGTATGCAGATTTTACACCGCCGTTTGCCAGTACCATGGCAACTACGATAGAGAAAACACCTACAATCAGAGATACCCAGCGGCCAATCTTAGTCTGTGTCTCAAAGCTTAAAGGTTTCTTAGAAAGACGTTCCTGAATATCCAGGGTCCAGCTTGAAGATACAGAGTTCAAACCAGTGGAAAGTGTAGACTGGGCGGCTGCATAAATAGCGGCAAGAAGAAGTCCTGTTACACCTACAGGAAGCTCAAATGCAATCCAGGAAGCGAAAATCTGGTCCTGCTGAGCTGCCGGAGGCAGTGGATTTCCCTGTACCTGGTAGAATACATATAAGCCTGTACCGATTAAATAGAAAACAGTGGCAATAAAGATGGACAGAGCGCCGTTAGCCAGCATCATCTTATTCAGTTTCTTAGTATCTGTAGTAGTTGTGAAACGCTGTACAATATCCTGGCTGGATACATAAGAGCCCATGGTATTAAAGCCGGCTCCTACAATCAGCAGGAAAACGCTGTCTTTCAGAATATTTGCATCAAAAATCGGCTGATTTGCTGCCAGGAATTTTTCACCAGATGTAAACTCATGGAAAATTGCTCCCAGTCCGCCGTCAATGTGTACTAACAGGAAAATAAGTCCGAAGGTTACACCAATCAGCAGTACAGAGCCCTGGATAAAGTCTGTCCAAAGTACAGATTTAAGTCCGCCGGTGTAAGAGTAAATAATTGCAATAACGCCCATGATAATAATCAATACATTTACGCTGACTCCCATAAGGCTGGACAGCACCATACATGGCAGGTACATGATAATGGACATACGGCCAATCTGGTAAATAATAAACATCACAGCTCCCAGAATACGCAGTCCCTTGCTGTTAAAGCGCAGCTCCAGATAATGGTAAGCTGTGTCAATATCCAGCTTGCTGTAAACCGGAAGGAAAAACTTAATGGTAACAGGAATAGCCAGCAGCATACCAAGCTGTGCAAACCACAGCAGCCAGGAACCTGCATAAGAATTTCCTGCTAAGGACAAAAAGGAAATGGGGCTTAACAAAGTAGCAAAAATGGAAACTGAAGTTACCCACCAGGGAACGGTTCCGTCTCCCTTAAAATATTCTTTTCCCTTCATTTCTTTTTTTGCGAAATGAAGACCTGCAAATAATACAGCGGCAAGATAAACAATCAATATAATTAAGTCAATGACAGTAAAACCCTGCATATTAGACCTCCCTCTAATGTAATTTTAAACAAATATTTCGTTCCTGCTGACGCAGACATGGCCATGCATGAAAGCCAGATGTTCCGTGCTTTCATCGTAAAAAAGGCAAAAAAAATCCCGGTGCAGCAGCATATGCGGCATACACCGGTGTGACTGCTTCACTTTTATGTTCCAAAGCCATGAATTTTCACGCAAATAGATATAAAATGCATGAATTTAAAAGCTGGCCCTATGTATTAAAGATATTTTTTCTCTGCTTCTTTTACCATTGCGGCTGCTTCTGCTGCAATAGCTTTATCAGCTTCCTGAAGGTTTTCCAGAGGCTCTCTTACTCCTCCGATGTCCAGTCCTTCATTTACACGGAGCATCTCTTTTGCCACAGCATACATATTTGCGTGGCTGGAACACATCTTATAAATGATTTCGTTGATGTCGTACTGTAATGCAACAGCTGTGTCTCTGTCACCGTCAGCAATAAGCTGGTTCAGCTTCAGGAACAGTGCAGGCATTACTCCATAGGTTCCTCCGATTCCGCCGTCAGCGCCGATAGCACGTCCTGCCACAAACTGCTCATCCGGACCGTTAAACACGATGAACTCACCCTTAGCTGCTTTTCCTGCTGCCTTGAACATCTGGATGTCCTGAGTAGGCATGGAAGAATTCTTTACAGCAACTACTCTTGGGTTTTTCATCATCTCTGCAAACAGGCTCATGGTAAGGGCTGTTCCTGCCAGCTGAGGAATGTTGTAAATAACAAAATCTGTGTTAGGAGCTGCTGCGCTGATTGCATTCCAATATGCTGCAATAGAATATTCAGGCAGGCGGAAGTAGATAGGAGGAATGGATGCGATAGCGTCAACACCCACGCTTTCAGAGTGCTTTGCCAGCTCCACGCTGTCTCTTGTGTTATTGCAGGCCACATGGTTGATAACAGTGAGTTTTCCCTTAGCTACTGCCATAACGTTTTCAATGATAATCTTACGTTCTTCCACGTTCTGGTAAATACACTCTCCTGAAGAACCGTTTACATAAACCCCCTTCACACCTTTGTCAATAAAATACTGAGTAAGATTACGGACGCCTTCTGGGCTTACATTTCCATTTTCATCATAACATGCATAAAATGCCGGGATAATTCCTCTATACTTTTCTAAATTACTCATTTTTTAATTCCTCCTAGATTTTATTTCTCCAGCTTTGCCATTTCCTCTGTAAAGGACTTTGTGATTAACTGGGGACGTGTGATAATAGAACCCACCACAACACTGTAGCAGCCTAATTCAATAACCCGCCTTGCTTTCTGGGGTGTGTTGATATTTCCCTCTGCAATTACACGGTGCTTAACCTTGCCCAAAATAGTGCGGATAATCTCAAAGTCATTGGCTTCGATCTTATCTCCTTTGCTCTGCTCCGTATAACCTACAAGAGTTGTCCCTATAAAGTCAAACCCAAGCTGGTCTGCATGAAGCGCTTCTTCTACGGTGGAACAATCTGCCATCAGCAGCTGCTCCGGATATTTCTCCCTGATGTCATGATAAAAGTCGTCCAGTGTTTTTCCGCCGGGTCTTAAAGAAACAGTGGCGTCAATGGCAATGATTTCCGGTTTCACTTCCATCAATTCCTCGATTTCTTTCATGGTAGGCGTGATGTACACCTTGCTGTCATCGTAATCCCTTTTCACAATACCAATCACCGGAAGGTCTACATTCTTCTTAATCTCCTCAATGTCTTCTTTGGTATTGGCACGGATTCCCAGGGCACCTCCCTCTGCCGCCGCTCTTGCCATTCTTCCCATGATAAAAGAAGAATGGAGAGGCTCATGAGGCAGTGCCTGGCAGGATACGATTAAATGCCCTTTTAGCTGTTCTAACTTGTCGTCCATATTACTCTCCTTTCTGCGTTCCGCTGTTCTTTATCCTCAGTATAGCATCCTTGAAACATTTTTCAACAGAATTACAGATTCTGAAATTTCTTTCACACCTTTTGTCACAGTGAATAATTTTACACTTTTTTATCTCTGATTTTTTTAGCATTCTGCATAAGTCATGAAAGTTCTTTCTCCTTCTTATTCATACATTGAAATAATGTCCCGGTGGAATTATAATAAGAACACAGATTACCCTCTCTGGACAAGGGTACCCTCAATGTACAGATTTTAATAGAAATTCCTGCTGAACCAGGATAAAAAGGAGGATTTTATGATTATCAAAAATGCAATGGTATTCCAGGAAGATGGAACCTTTCTGAAAAATGACATTTATATAGAAAAAGGCTTTCTGGTTTCCAGCGAAGATGAAGTAACCGATAGGACAGAACTTGATGCCAGCGGGTTAAAAGCAATTCCGGGGCTGGTAGACGTTCACAGCCACGGCGCCTTTGGACATGACTTCTGCGATGCAGACCCGGAGGGGTTAAAGGTGATTCTGAAATATGAAAAGGAACATGGCATTACCTCTTACTGCCCCACCTCCATGACACTTTCCAAAAAAAGACTTTTAGAAATCTTTGCCACGGTTTCCAAAGCCCCGGAGTCTCCGGAGCTTGCCAGAATTGCAGGCATAAACATGGAAGGACCTTTTGTAGACGTAAAGAAAAAAGGGGCTCAGGCCGCAGAACATATTTGCCCTCCTGATGTAGAATTTTTCCGCAAATGCAATGCCCTTACAGGAAATAAAATCAAACTGGTTACCTTATCTCCCAACAGTGAAAATGCCTTTGATTTTATCACAGCCCTGGAGAAAGAAGTAGAAATTTCCATTGGTCATACTACCGCAGACTATGACTGTGCGAAAAAGGCCATGGACCTGGGAGCCAGACATGTCACTCATCTGTATAATGCCATGCCTCCCTTTGCCCACAGAGACCCCGGAGTTATCGGCGCTGCCTGCGACTCTCCCGACTGCATGGTGGAACTCATAAGCGACGGCTATCACATCCATCCCAGCACCATCCGCACTACCTTTAAAATGTTCGGAGAAGAGCGAGTAATTCTCATCAGTGATTCCATGATGGCCACAGGAATGGAAAATGGAAAGTATGAACTGGGCGGCCAGGAAGTTACCATGAAAGACAGGCTGGCCACTCTTTCTGACGGAACCATAGCCGGCTCTGCTACCAACCTTTTTGACTGCATGAAAAAAGCCATGGAATTCGGTATACCCGAATCCACAGCTATCTTTGCCGCCACGAGAAATCCTGCAAAGAGTATCGGAATCTATGACAAGGCCGGTTCCCTGACTCCAGGAAAATTTGCAGATGTTGTCCTTGTAGACGGGGATTATAATATTGTGAAAGTAATTTAACCATCGAATTTTTAATTGTGACAAAAGAAATCCCGGTTTTTCCCCAGCCCATGCCCCAGGAAAAATCGGGATTTCAAAATTTAATTTTACCGCTCGTGTTTATCATAGCTTTTTTCATGTATCTCTTTGGGGAAAGATTGAATTAAATTCATTTTTTCTTTCCTATTCATCTGTTTTATCTGCCATTCTCTTCTCATGGCTTCTTCCTTTTTCTCAAAAGTCTCATAATAAACCAGCTCCACCGGAAGTCTGCTCTTAGTATATTTTGCTCCTTTTCCTGCATTATGGCAGGCCAATCTCTTTTCTAAACAGTTTGTCCATCCGGTATAGAGGCTTCCGTCCCTGCACCTTACCATATAAGTGTAATTCATAGCTTAACTCCAAATCTATGTAATGGACGCCTCATCCGCTAAAAAGCTGAACAGGACGCCCTTTATATCAAGCTGCCGATAAAAAGTATTTTTCCCATGTTACAAACAGTCTGTCAATGCAAGCCAAAAGCTGTAAGAGTAACATCGGCTGCGAATCTTCTTTTGGCATACTTTATTATACTCTCACAAATAAAATTTGTGAATCCCTTCCCCTGGTTTCTGAAACTTCTGGGTAACAGTTCAGCCTAGGTCTGCGCACTTGCTGCGCTGACCGTAAGAACATGATT
>CABSEJ010000014.1 GCA_902476765.1 uncultured Blautia sp. | reverse complement strand
CGAAAATCCCCAAAACTATATGCTTCATACCATGATCAGACACTCCAAAAGACCTGTTTTAATCTGACGGAAATGGCAGCGTTTAATTTGCCGAATAACACCTGGTAAAATTACAGGATTAATGTTTCTCCATTTTCCTCTCCACCGTTTCCTAAAACTTCTTCACCGAACACGCTGTCATTCATCAATTTTATAATACACACAAAATCTTCCTCTTTATTCAAGACTTTATTCAAATCTGTTTTTAAACGGATTAGTTTCGAAGGCGACATCTCTCCTCGAAATACTGACTTTTGAAAATGAGAAAGATATTTTTTGCAGACCTTAAATACCTTCTGCACTCTTTTTTCTCCAACATCATAAAAAACAAAGGCATAATTATAATTTATCTTTTTCGGCATACCATATCTCCTAGCAATTTTCTTTTAAACTAAAGGGCACAAACTCTTTGTCTTCCATAATATATTTTATCAGCTTGTAGCAATCCAGCTTTATAGCAGTGCGGTAAGAGACTTTTCTTTTTAGCTTTGGGTGCTGAAAAACCGACTCCAACCGTCCTTCAAAAGCCTCTATGAATATTTTTCGGCCTTCTTCATTTAAAAGACAATAATTCACTTTCTTTTCAAAATGTTTTGCTACTTGCAGCTTCCGGTTGTTTACCAGGTCAAAAATTGTGCGGTACACAATGACGGGTTTAAATACCTCGCTTATGTCCAAGCTTAAAGAAAATCTCCCCTCAGAGGGCTCATGAAGATAACTGATACGCTGGTCTAAATGTGTGCGGAAGATAGCAGAAATTGTCTTTGTATATAAGAGGGTATTTCCAAAGGAAATCAGCGCATTCATAGGATTATCCGGCGGACGCTTCACTCTTTTATTCATTACAAAATCTTCTGGCAGAAAATAACGGAAATCATGATAAAAACGCATCCATACTTCTCCCTCCAGAGACATTAGACTTCTTATATCTTCAGCCCTTTCCAAACCGGGATAAAATTCCTTTCGAATCCAGTCTGTAGTCTGCTTTACTTCCTTTTTTTCATGTTTATAATAGTGATACAGAACCTCATATATGTTAATCCCAATTCCTTTTACAATGGCTTTGGCAATCCTCATCCTGTCCTGACGAAATTTTTCAACCTGCTTTACCAGCAGTTTACCGCTCATATATTGGTCCTTTGGATAAAAAGTTCCGCTGTATCCGCCATAATAATTAAAGAAATGTACCACTACATGATTCTGTCCCAGAAAGTCTAAAAGCTTGCTGTTTATGCTGACCTCGTTCAGACAATAAATCTCCTTCGTATTTTCAATAGGAATATAAACATTTTTATCTCCTTTCCGAAAGCATAAAGAATTATCTTTTCGTGTAAGTTCTCCCATAGATGAAATATATCTCGTACTTCCCACTTTATACACCTCCTTGTATTTGAATCCTTTCCTTTGTTCTTCTCCTCGTCTCACTCTTTGGGAAAATCCCCTATTTAATACAGCTTCCCCTCCCTGTACATTTCATTCAAGTACCTTACAGGACAAAAACTATCCTAAATATAACAATACTCATAATAAGCACATTTCTTACACTTGGCCGTATGCAAAACAGGCGGTATATCCTCCTGCTCCAGTAATTCTTGTATTTCCTTTTCGTATCTTCTAAGCTCTGCTTCCGCCTCTTCTGTCAATTCTAAAAGAACCGTTCTCTTTCCCACTTTGTTCTTCTCTGCAAATTCCAGCTTCCCTTTTCTCTCTATTCCTTTTTCCCTTAATACTTTCAAATAATACAGAAGCTGCCATTTTGCTGCCTCAATATCTGCATCGGATTTTTTCAGTTCTGTAAGATACTCCCCGGTCAGCTTGTCCAGCCTTATGTTTTCAATAGCCAGTTCTGTATTCTCTCTATTGTCTCTTTCCTCGTGGATAGCCTTTCCTATTTTCACTTCTTCACTGTTATCTTCCATATTCAGCCGGTTCCCAAAAAGATAGCATTGACGCTTACAGTGAAAATAATAATTCATCAAAGTCCCGTTTATCTTCATCCTTTTCCCTGCTTTCTGCTAAATAAAATCTATGAAGTCCCCAACTTCTCCCTGTATTTTTTCCCGGTTCAGTTTCCCATTATCGAAAAACTTCTCCCCATCCTCAATGCAAAAGATTTCGCCTATTTTATCGCTGTACTGCAAATTTACATTTTTCTTTATCTGATATAAAAAGTAATTCATCTGACTTGTGATTTCTGAAAGCTTCACTTTTTTCTCCGGATAGGACATGGAAGTATCCTGAAGCAACCTTTTATATGTATTCCACAGCTCCCATCCGTCTATCTGTTTTCCATCTAAGTCTGTCAGTGTATGTGCCAGAAAAACCTGCATACTCCAGTTATCATCTGGAATAAGCTCCATCCGTTCCCTCACCTTTGGCCAGTCTAATTTTCCCACTTGATTTTGGAAAAAATCCTTTAATCCTGTTTCTCCTGTATTATCGTTGAAATTTCTTTTTATAACCTCCAGGATTCCATCATAGTAAGCGCCGAAATCTTTCTCCCTAAGTAATTCCCTCACTTGCTGATTTTCCAGGGTAAATGGTTTTTGTATCCGGACATCACCCTTATATATTTCTTTCCCGTCATCCAGTTTAAAAAAGTAAACCTCTCCTTCCCTTTTACAGGAACGGTTAATTCTTCCCATAAACTGTTCTTCGCTGTCTAATTTTGAAATATTTTTGTATCCAATATCCATGTCAATATCCACCCCTGCCTCAATTACCTGGGTAGCTACCAGAATGATTCCTTTTTGAGAGCTTTTTATTTTTTCCAGAATCCGCCTTCGCTCTATAACACTGTCATCTCCTGACATATATTCCACATCACAGCTAATTTCTTCATCCTCCAAAAGCCTTTGAAAAAATTTGTAAGCAGAGCCCTTCTTTATAAACTCCACTAATATTTTTTTGTTTTTGGCCGAAGATTTCCGGATATGCTCCGTCAAAGCGTCCTCTATATTTTCACAATCCAGCAATTCATAAAATATTTTTACACGATTCCGAAAGCATGGATTCTGAAAATATTTTTCCTGATTCTCCATCAGCCGCACTGCCGGATATATCTGATTTGTCAGCTTATCAAAATCCGGTAAAGTAGCAGACATAATGACAATTTTTATATTCATCAGATAGGCAAACTCTTTCAGGAAATAACTGATTTCTCCCCAGAGCTGATTGTTGTAGCTCTGAATTTCATCCAGGATTACAATGCTGTTCATTAACTGATGAAAACCGAATACCGATTCCTTTCTGTCTCCAAACATCATATCAAACAAGCTTACATGGGTAGACAGAATCATAGGGTAATTCAAAAATTGCCGGTCTAACAGGGCCTTTTGGTAATACAGGGTATATTCTGTTTCTTCCTCTTTTTCCTTTGCCTTTAAGTCTAATTTTATAGGGGTGACAGAATTGATAACTGCAATGTTTTGAAAAATTTCCTGGTCTTTTCCATAAATATTTTTCAGGCTCTCTATATTTTGCTCGATAAGAGTATTAAAGGGATAAATATAAAACACTTTGCACAGCCGGGTATCCTCTTTCATCAGCTGTAAACTTAGATTTAAGGCTGTATTGCTTTTGCCGCTACCTGTAGGCGCCTCTAAATAGAAAACTCCGGAATCCACATGCTGTTTTAATACTTTTTCCGCATCACAAAACATTTCTGTACGAAGGATGTTAATATCTTTCTCTTCTCTCAATTCCTCCTCCCTATGAGGATAGACTTCTATCTGGATTTTTCGGATTTTCTTCAGCAAATCTGTGTTCTCGTATAAGTCTGCCCATTTCTTTTCCTCTGTCAAATCTCCCGGCCGGTAAATTGGGGCTCCTGCCATAAATTCTGAAGTTGCATAAAAATCTGCTGCCACCAGCATAGAATACATAAGCCTCACGTAGGCATAGATTCCGATACTCTCTTCCTTCTCCAGTCCAGCGGTATACTTATAAAATTGTTCGCTCTGTCTGCTTACCACCCTGGGGGATAATGCAAAAGTTTCATTCCAGCTAATATCAACTCCATTTCCCAGCGCTTCCAGAATTGCTTTCCCTTTGTTTTCCTCTAAATCTTCCAGAAACTCCTGGAAACTGCACAAATCCGAATGATGTCTGGAAATCACATAGGAATGGAGCAATATACATATTTTCAACAGCTTCTTTTCTTCTTTTTCCTTTACTACCTCTTTTACTCTCTTTAGATAATAATCCAAATATAAGACTGCAGAAAGCAAGGAATGCCGGGTTCCGATGATTTCGGTCAGTTCTTTCGCCTTTTTTGTCCGCCCGCTCTTCATATGTATGCTTTGAAAATCAGGGTTCAGTTTTCCCATATCATGGAACACCGGTATTCCCAGCAGTATTTCCTCCCAAAAGGCTTTGCCCTCCTCAGAAATTCCTTCTGCCATCTGTTTTTGGAACCGGCTTACCATTTCCCTGACCTTTTTTCTATCCCAAAGCATACGAAAATATTCACTGGTAAGTCTGGTATGTTCTGGCAGAGTCTCTCTCAAAACTTCTCCATTCTCTTCCTTACAATGGGCATAGAACTCATCCATCCCCTCCAAAAGCTTTTCCATAATTTCACTTTTCATTCGCCCTCTCCTTCATAAAAAAAGACTGCCTCATTAAACATATAGGAAGAATATTTATACAGTTTATGCCAATTTGTTCAGGATAGCTTTGAGACCTTAGGCTCAAAATAACATAGACTGAGCAATGAAATGTATAAATATTCTCAAATTTTGTTTAATATGACAGCCTCTCACCATTCTTGTTTAACGTGGCAGTTCCTTTCACAGCAGTCCACAGCAGTCTATCCTGCTCCTATTTTAGTTCCTGTTTCTGCTTATAAATTTCTTTCAAATCTTCGATGGCCATGGGCACATCCAGAGTATGAAATCCCAGATAGCATCCTGCCATCTGGCAGGCATCTGCCTGGGCATAGATTTCTCTGCTGGTCTCCCCGGTATAAAAATGCCAATACCGGTACACATATCCCATCCAATATACCTGCTCTTGGGAATAATTTTCCCCTCTGCATTGCTTTAGTACTGCTTCCTCCATTAAATTTTCAAGGATATACTCCTCCCCGGCCCATTGCAGACGGTCATAGGGATAATCCAGGAAACGGGCGGTTTCACTATTCATAAACTTCTCTGCAAAATCCGGATATTCCAAATTTTCCTTCAAAGCCAGTTCAAAAAGCCGTCCCTGAATGTCGCACAGCTGCAATTCAAAGGATGATAATTCTTTCTTCATATTCCGTCGCCCTCTCCCATAATCTCATCGAAAAATCTGCCCTCACGGCGATATCTCCGACAGATTTCTTCTGCTTTAGCAATGCTTTCCTGTCTGTTTTTTTCGCTGATGGAAATTAGCCTTAGCCTTTCCTGGTCCTGAAGCTGTCTTCCCTCTAAAATTTTTATATTTCTGCAGGCTTTTTCTGTTACTGCCACATATTGCTTTCCCAGGTGCAGCACCGAAGGGCTTTCTATCAAAGCTTTATCTGTAATCTCACCTCTGAAAAAACGGTCTAAAACCACAAACATCCGGTCATCCGCAATGTATCCTTTTATTACATCATATCCCGTCATCATCTGCTGGTATTTCTGGTAGAGTCTTGTTTCTTTCGCAGCCTCCATTTTTCCACGATTATAAGCAATCAGCAGTGCCCAGTCCAAGCCCACCTGAATATCTAAAACTTTTAACTTTTCCACATCCAGTTCCATTTTATAGATATGTGCTTTTGGGAAATTGCAAATCAGAGTAAGGGGCTGCTCCGGTTCTGTCCCCATATAGAATCCCGGTCCAAAGTCACAATTCTTTCTGCTTAAGGGCTGAATCTCTCCTTGAAGCTCTCTTTTAGAGCCATGGTATAACAAAATCTTGTTGCTTTTCTCCATCTGAATCCCTCCCAATGCTCTAATAGAAAATTACTTTTCTCCCGTCTCCAAGTTCATAAACAGGACTCTTCTCCGCTTCCACAAAGGCATCTGTATACACAAATTCCCGCAGCTTGTAATGATTGGTCCATCCATCCAGTTCATAGGGAAGAGCTTCCTCGTACTTAAAGCTTCCTAAGCCATCCAACTCCTCCAGCTCGTCCTCATCCAAATCCGTAAGGGTTATAACATCCTTTGGGCATAAACAGTGGAGCCTTCCCATAGAAAATGCTACAGAAACTGCCGGTTCCACCTGCACATTTTTAATATCTGCAAAATGCTCGTTCTTTCCAAGGTAAGGATAGTACACACATTTTTGCCTGCATAAAGCTGTTTTTAATTTTTCCCCTTCCTCTGAATCCACAAGAAGGCAAATATCCCAGCTTGGATTTTCCAGCCATTGCTCTTTTACAATCAGATTTCCTCCCTGCTCCTGGGAGGCATAGCCTACAGAATTATTAAAAGCCTGGACTTTTTTTGGAATATAGCCTTTCTCATAATTTGGGGAAGGAAGTATGGATATTTTCAGTTCCCCCAGCCGTTCATAAAACTGGGGAAAACCATAGCCCAGACCTTCTTTTCTTGTCTTCTTTTGAGACAAGCCCTGAAGCAGTCCATACCCTCCATATCCCAAAACAGCGCCAAAGATTCCAAGCAAAGCTACTTTATGGATATTTCCGTATGTAAAATAGCAGTAGCTATTCATCTCCGGTTTCTTAAAGCATGCACTTCTCCCGCTCAGTGTAAATCTTACTATCTCCATTTATCAAACCTCTTTTTGTGTGCGGATGTCATACACCTTCATTCCTTCCGGAATGCCCTCTAAATCAGTTGTATAAGGATTGTAATAAACATCCATTTTCTGGATACCCTGGGAAAACTCTCTCAGGAAATCTCCGCATTCCAGCCGGATGCGATTCTTCCCTTCTGTTTTTTCAAAAAGGATATACTCAGACAGGTTAGGAAGATACACGTCCCCATCTGTTTCCACAAAAAGAGCAAATTCATTTTCACAGCCTTCTTTTGCATTGGTAGCAAAGGAAGTGGCACAGACAAGAGCGGTTCTGCGGAAATTTTCATAATCCTCTTCCGTATAACCCTCTGTCACTCCAAGCTCGGTTAATTCCTTATATGCCGCCGGATTGATGACAAAGGGATAGAAATAATGAGCTTCATTGCTGACAATCTTCGTTCCTAATGTAGAATTTAATGCTTCCTTTTTATCTTCTTTCTTATCTTCTTTACCATCCCGGAAAGGAGACAGAATTTGCTGTTCTTCTGGATTTGTCCCTTCATATTTATTAAAGCCCTGCCCAATCTGAACGGCTCCGGTAATGGAAATATTTTTATTGGATTCTGCAAAAGTAGCGCCGAAATTTTTCACATCCACCGCTGACATCAGATTTTGCAAAACCACTTTAATGTCTTTGCATTCTGCCAGATTCTCCACCTGAAAAAGCATTTCATAACGTTCCTTTAAGGTCCTTGGAATCAGAGAGGAGCCGTCTTGGGAAAGCCGCATGGATTTTATATACAATACCTTTTTCCCTTCATTCTCCCACATCTTTTTCATAGGATATTTTAAAGCCTTATCACTTCCAAAAGTCTGCCCTTCGCTTGTGGTCTTAGGATAGCCGGAAAAATCCGCATTCCAGTTAGCCATAATAGAAGAAATGCCAATCACCCCATATACTCTTTTTTCCATTTATCTTCCCTCCTTCTTATAAATCACATTGTCACAGACATATCCCAGTATAATCATTTCCTGGTCCGGCTTAGTTTCCGGCACATATCCTTCCACCATAGCCAACAGATTTTTCACTCTCTTATAATTATCTGAGATTCCGTAGTTGTACTTTTTATATAACTGCAAAAGATGTCTTTTAATCCCTTCGTCAGTTTTCGCATTGATAAAAGGATTTATCAGGGACTGATTCTTATCCTTTGACTTGCTCAGAGAAATCAAATACCCGGCCATTTGCCCCACGCAATAATAGTATTCCCTTTCACTCTCCACAGGAATCACTTTCTCTGAGAGTACTTTTTCTTCTACTTTTTTTCTTATTTCAGAAATAATTTCTCCCATATCTTCTCCTTTCTTCTTTGCAAAGTATTCTTCAAAAGACCATTTGAGATTAAACTGCCAGAGAACCCTCTCCCGATATTCTTTCATAGCGCTGCTTTTAATCATAGTAAGGGCTGTCTTCTGTAGCATCTGGGGAAATCCCTGGTCTGTACCCTTAAAAATCCAGTCAAAAATTTTGTCCTTAGAAGCAATCACACATTGCCGCATAATTTCTTCTTTTATATTCACCTCACCAGGTTCAAGGCTATAACTGTTTCCCAGGAAATTAGAAAACAAAACCTGGTCTATCAGTTTCCCCACTTCAACCCTGTCATAATAAGCTCCGTATTTCTGGTATTCCGGATGTTTTTCGTGCTGTACCTCCAGCAGATTCTTAAAGAGAAAAGCAGGACTCAGCTTACGGCTATAGCCTGGAATATTATCCACACCATAAATTTCCGCTTCTGATTTTCCTTTTTTCATCCGGAAATAATAGCCTGTCTCTATTTTTTCCGGCGCTTCCCCATTGGCGCACCCATAAATCTCTTTTTTCTCTGTGTCCACATATACATGATATTTGCCGCCTGAAACCAGATTCATCAGATAATCAAAAAATTCTTTTTGAAGAACTGCCTCCTCCCCGTCAAGAAGATAAGGTATCTTACATTTTTTGGTCTTCATAGCCAGAAAAGGCTTTTTGGCATTCATTCCCAGATTATTATCTGGTACTCCATATACTTTATCCTCAATCTCCACATTAAACTTGTTATTGTTATAGATATTGGGAAGAATGTATCTTTGTCCTTCTTTTCCATATTCTTCTCTATCTGCCGCAAAGAAAATCTTCAGATAATCCTTCTTTTCCAGGTCCACATTTTCCAGATGAAAAATATGCCCTTTTATCCACTCTCTGCATCTCTCCACTGCTTCCTTATCCACTTCACCAGCTGTCTCCTCATAGAGTTTATAGATTCTTGTGGCTTCTTTTGATTTTTGATACTTCTTCTCTGCGGGATTTTCCAATATATCATAATAGCCGTCTATAATAGCCTCTGTCAGCTTTCCGGAAACAATGCTCTCTTTTTTTACAAAAAAGGCCAGATAATTATTAGAATGGATAATTTTCTTCGGGTCTACCGGTTTATTCATAGAAATAAGCTGGCTCTGATAATCACAGAAACATATCTGTGGAAAAGCCGGGTCCGACCGGTCTACTTTTTTTGTCTTCTTGTCTTTGACAATATCTGTGTTTACCAGAATATTTCCCTGGGAGTCCACAATAAGATAAGTCCCATCTGCCGGTATGTAAGTGTCCAGGACCAGTCTCCCCTGGGTAGCGTTCATCCTGTCTTTAAATACTTCCAAACATTCTTTCAGCATACGTTTCCTCCTATAGCCAGCGGTAATTCACAAATCCTGCTCCCCGGCTGTTCATCTCCAGGAGGCCTGTTCCCAGACTCATATAAGCCAGCGCCTGGGCCCTTTCGTTGTCTGCAATCTGAAGACGTATCTTATCCCCCAGCAGCCGTATATTCTTATACTCCACTACAATAGGACCGGCATTTAAAAATTCCAGCATAGTATACAACGGAAAATCTTCCTGAAGCTTCACCTTTTCAAATTGATTCCATTTCTTTATAAGGTTCGTCTTCAGCCGTTCTTCAAAATAGGAAAGACTCTTCTGACTTCTCCAGTAGCCTTCCGAATCCTTTAAAATCACCGGTGTCAGAGTATAAAGGGTTTGGATGCATTTCTTGGGCAGTATCCTGATGTCTGCAGTCAGGCCCTTTATTTCCTGGGTATAGCAGTTCACAGACACCTCAGAAAAATACTTTGCCAATAAAGGTTCAATGGTACGGACTGTCAAGGTATAAATTTTCCCCTTTCGGTAAATCCGGTCTGCTTCTCCGGGGTATGGATAATCGAATACATAATTCTTAAATGTATTTTGCTCATGCCGTTCCAAAAACGCAGGCTCCCTGGCAAAGCTCTGGTCTAAAAAGTCCGTTACCTTTGATTGAATTTTGTTTAAAGGTATATCCGCCAGAAAGTACAGCTTCAGTCTAATGGCATATACATTCAAGTCTTTCACCTCCTGTCTTATTCTCTCTAGCCAAGGGCACATATGCCTCAAACTATAATATTTTTGCCCTTGTTCAGAGAGACTATTGATTATTGATATAATCATATACCCTAATGTCTCTAATGTCAACATCAATATTTAATTCATATTACATATTGTTTTGATTATAAATTAAAATTTCTAAACACATTTTTATATTATCATGATACATCTCCTATTTTTTCATCGGGGCGGAACAAACTATCCGATAAGCTATTGCCCATTTCATCACATCTCATGTTATTTTTTATCTGTTTAAAATTCATATTACATATTGTTTATTTAAATACATCTCATGTTATTTTTTATAGAGATTGCTCGCTGCAAAAGATAAGTCATTCGAAGCTTCGATACATCTCATGTTATCCTCTCCGCCTATCCTCTCCCTCAAATTTTCTTAAACCTTCTCAGTCCCATATATACAAAAAAACCTTCCTACAAAAGTCTCATATAACTTCTATAGGAAAGCTATTTCGATAAACTGCCGGCAGCGGGACTTGAACCCGCACGTGGTTGCCCACAACAGATTTTGAGTCTGCCTCGTCTGCCATTCCGACACGCCGGCTTTTATTTTCGAACCGATAATTACTATATCATAAGACCAGAAAAATTGCAAGCATTTTCTGCAATTCTTCTGGTCTTCTTCTGGTCCTCCTGGTCCATGTCCTGGTTTACAGCCTCATTGTGCAATCCTGCACGCCTTCACTATCTGTTTTACGAGGCTGAAAATCTTCATGGCTGAAACGGAATATCACAGTTCTGCTTCTTCTTACTTATTACAATCCAGCTTGTTATAAATGTCAAAGCAGTCCAGCGTAGCAAAATAGTCCTTAGGTGTTTCTGCCCGGCGGATAAGCTGGAAGCTGCCATCTTCTTTCAAAAGAATCTCTGCAGATTTCAGTTTTCCGTTGTAATTATATCCCATGGCAAAACCGTGGGCGCCGGTATCATGAATCACCAGCAGGTCTCCCTTATCAATTTTGGGAAGCATACGGTCAATGGCAAACTTGTCATTATTCTCACACAGAGAGCCTGTAACGTCGTACTTATAGTCACAGGGCTCTTCCTCTTTACCCATAACCGTGATGTGATGATAGGCTCCATACATGGCAGGACGCATAAGATTTACAGCGCAGGCATCCACCCCAATATATTCCTTGTAAGTGTGCTTTTCATGAATAGCTTTTGTTACCAGGCAGCCGTATGGTCCCATCATAAAGCGTCCCAGCTCAGAATAGATAGCCACGTCTCCCATACCTGCTGCGGTCAGAACCTCCTGGTAAACCTGGCGCACCTTTTCTCCAATCACCCGTATGTCATTAGGCTCCTGGTCAGGGGTATAAGGAATTCCCACACCTCCGGAAAGATTGATAAAGCTGACTTTTGCTCCGGTTTCCTTTTGAAGCTCCACAGCCAGTTCAAATAACTGCTTAGCCAAAAGAGGATAATATTCATTAGTCACTGTGTTGCTGGCCAGGAAAGCATGAATTCCAAACTCCTCTGCACCCTTTTCCTTTAAAATACGAAAGGCCTGGAAAATCTGCTCCCTGGTCATACCATATTTAGCATCTCCAGGGTTATCCATAATTCCGTTGCTGACTTCAAA
The DNA here is from genome assembly GCA_902476765.1 of uncultured Blautia sp. Taxonomy (GTDB): domain Bacteria; phylum Bacillota; class Clostridia; order Lachnospirales; family Lachnospiraceae; genus Blautia. The sequence goes on along the minus strand of CABSEJ010000014.1, from coordinate 27,528 downwards.
AATACCGCCAGGATTAAAACGACAGCTGATTTTCTTAGGAATACAGCCAATGGCTTTTTCCAGAAACTCTATGTGGGTAATATCATCCAAATTAATAATGGCGCCCATCTCATAGGCATACTGAAATTCCTGGGCCGGCGTATCGTTGGAAGAAAACATAATATCATCTCCTGTGCAGCCCAAAGCTTTGGACAGCATCAGCTCTGTGTATGAGGAACAGTCACAGCCAAAACCATATTCTTTAAGAATCTGAATCAAAAAAGGATTAGGATTAGCCTTTACTGCAAAATATTCTTTAAAACCTTTATTCCAGGAAAAAGCCGCCTTCATAGCCTTGGCATTTTCCCGGATTCCTTTTTCGTCATATAAATGAAACGGGGTGGGATATTGCTTAACAATCTCTTCTAATTGTTCCTTTGTCACAAATGGTCTTTTGTCCATATTTTTATCTCCTTATATTCATGTTATCACATTCAATCCGAAATCTGAAAGTGCTGGCCTGCCCGGCTGGAAAACACGCTTTCTCCGGGATACCCTGCACCAGACCCCATTATACGGAAATATACTTTGAATTTCAAGTAATTCCGACAAATTCTTTTGCCTTTTTAACGCAATGACGCAATCCAGTCCCGAACTGCCAAAAGGGAATCTAATTTTATCTCTATAATCGAATCAACACTGGAAGAATCCGTCTGTAAATCCGGCACCATTACCGGCACCATCCCCGCCCTGTGAGCGGCCCACAGCCCGTTATAGCTGTCTTCCAGAGCCAGCACCTCTTTTGGCGGCAGCTCCAGGGCCCGGCAGGCTTTCACATAAATCTCCGGTTCCGGCTTTGCCCGGGAAACCATGTCCCCGGTAATTACCGCTGAAAATAATCTCTCAATCCCCTCCTGCCTCAGGTTCCCCAGAGCATGTTCCCGGCTGGAGGAAGTGGCCACGGCCATCCTTATCCGCTCTTTCAACAGATAATCCAGCAGCTCATGAAGCCCTTTTTTTACAGGAAGTCCATGCTCTTTTACATAGGCATGATAAGCAGCCCGGTATAATTCCTGAAATTCTTCAAAAGGAAAGTCCAAACCGTACTTTTCCTGAAAATACTTTTTTCTTTTTCCCTTGTTAAATCCCAGGGTGTGATAAATGTTTTTTCCCAGCTTTCCCAAACCAAGCTTCTCTCCCGCCACATCCCAGGAATACTGTACAATCCTTTCTGAATCGAACATCAAGCCATCCATGTCAAAGACAACGCCCCGCAGTCTTATAGTCTCCATGTGTTTTCTCCTTATACAAAAATTGTCACTGCTTCAGGATAAGTTATCCCAGCCAGTGCTTCCTAAAAATCCTTCATCCTTCACAGGGAAAGCTCCTCCCAAAGCCGACAGAAAAGAAAAGGGCTGCCAACGAAAGGTTCAGGAGGAATAGAATTTCTCCCCATACCTTTAAGCAAGCAGTCCTCTTCGACTTTTCCCGGCTTGTAGCTGTGCAGGTATAACCCTCACCGTCTCAAGCCTGTTTTTTAGTTTACTTCTATTACATGGAGCATATTAGTTACATTAGATTCAGACTTGCTGGCATTGGTAGCCGGGTCTCCGGCCGTCACTACCACAGTCTGTCCTTTCTTCACCAAACGTTTCCGTTTCACAACCTCCATACCGCTTAAAATAATGTTTTCCGTGGTGTCCTTGGTGTTTCCCTTCAAAGGCATTACTCCCCAATAAAGCTGCATTTTATGCTGCACCATCTCGCTGGGCGTAATAGCATAAATAGGCATGGTAGGACGGAAACTGGAAATCAGCCTTGCAGTCTTGCCGGACATGGTTGGTGTCAGGATACAATCCGCCTCAATATTTCTGGCCGTACGCACAGAAGCAATTCCGATAGCACAGGAGATTCTGGTCTTTTCATACATAGTTCTGTGCATAATGTATTTATCGTAATTCACATACTGCTCCGTGTTTTCTGCAATCTCGTTCATCATCTTCAAAGCTTCCACCGGATACTTGCCTGCAGCAGTTTCTCCGGAAAGCATAACCGCATCAGTTCCGTCGTAGATAGCATTGGCCACATCCGTCACCTCTGCTCTTGTGGGCCGAGGGTTACGAATCATGGAATCCAGCATCTGGGTAGCTGTGATAACCGGGATATAGTTTTCGTTACATTTCTTAATGATTGTTTTCTGAATATGAGGCACCTCAGGAGCCGGAATCTCAACACCCAGGTCTCCTCTGGCTACCATGATGCCATCGGAAGCCTCGATAATCTCATCAATGTTATCCACGCCTTCCGCATTCTCAATCTTAGCGATGATAGAAATATGCTCCGCATGATTTTCCTTCAAAATCTGACGGATTTCCTTGATTCCTTTTGCGTTGCGGATAAAGGAAGCGGCAATAAAATCAATATCCTGCTGGATACCAAAGATAATATCCTGTTTATCCTTCTCTGTAATGGCCGGAAGCTTTACTTTTACATTTGGCACGTTAACGCCCTTGCGCTGTCCCAGCTCTCCGCCGTTTTCCACATAACAGACGATTTTTCCGCCTTTGATTTCTTTTACCTTCAGCTCAATCAGTCCATCATCAATTAAAATGGTATTGCCGGGCTTTACATCTCTGGCCAAGCCGGGATAAGTGATAGAACACCCCTTTTCATTTCCGGTCATTTCCTCGGTATACAAAGTAAAATCTGTACCTTCCTTCAGCATTACCTTCTTTCCGCCTTCCAGAAGTCCGGTACGGATTTCCGGTCCCTTGGTATCCAGAAGGATAGCCACCGGTTTATCCAGCTCCTCCCTGACGTTTTTCAAAAGGTTCATCCGGGCAAGCTGTTCCTCATGGTCCCCATGAGAAAAATTAAATCTGGCAACATTCATTCCGTTTTTTACCAGAGCCCTCATGGTTGCTTTTTTGTCCGTATTTGGTCCCATGGTACAGATAATCTTTGTTCTACGCATATATATTTGTTCCTCCTACTTAATATGTTCGTGGGTAAATAAATGGTCCTGGCAATATTCATAATTTCCGTTGCACTTGGAACAGAAACGGAATTCCAGGTTATCTCCGTCTTCCTCTGTTCTGCCGCAAATTGCACATTTATGCTTGGTAATTCCCGGAGCCATCTTAGGATGCACAGCCCGCTTAAACTGCTGCTTTCTGTGTATCTCCTGGGGAGAAATCCTTCTGAAATTCCGTGTAGAAAGAAAATAGATAACGAAATTCAAAAGGGATGCAATGATTACTGTCCGCACCGCCCAGTTTCCTCTTACCAAGTCATAAAGAATGTAGGCGGCATCCAGCCAGGCCAGCCATTTTATCTTAACAGGTATAATCATCATAAACAAAACCTGCATATCCGGATAAGTCAGAGCAAATGCCAGGAAGATGGACAGGTTAATGTAATAAGTAGAAAACATCAGAGAGTACATGGTACTCAGCATAGGCCCCCATAAAAAATAGAGAACAAAAGCTCCCACTATTGTAAACAACATACCTCCTAAAATATATACATTATACCGGAAAGCTCCCCAGCTCCTCTCCAGAGCGCTTCCCAGAGAGTAATAAAACAGCAGCATAATCACTACAAAAAATATGTTGGAGCTGGATGGCGGAATCAAAACCCATGTCACAAGACGCCATACCTGGAAATGCAGGATATGATAGGGACTTAAAGTCAAATATTCCAGCAGATTTATATCAAAAATAGCGCTGATATAGGTAATGATATATCCGATAATATAACACCCGATAATATATTTCGTCAGATTATGGATAGCAAACCTTCCAAATTTCCGCTCCATTTTGTTCAAAAAATTCATCTTGTCTCCTTAACACATATTTTCATCTTCTCAAAACAAATTTTTCTTAGAAAAGATAATAGCAACAATCAGGCTCAGCAGCAGGGAAATCACTATAACAACCCAAAATCCCCCTGCTGAGTCTGCAAAGGGCATTCCTCCGGTATGCACATTCATTCCGTAAGCGCTGAAAATCATGGTGGGAATAGACATTACAATAGTAACCGTAGCAAGGAACTTCATCACCAGGTTCAGGTTATTGGACACAATGGAAGCAAAAGCGTCCATCATGCCGCTTAAAATACCGCTGTACACATTAGCCATCTCAATGGCCTGTTTATTCTCGATAATAACATCCTCCAGCAAGTCCTTATCATCCGGGTACTGCTTAATCCGTTCCACCTTCAAAAGCTTTTCCAACACAATCTCATTGGACCGCAGAGAGGTGGTAAAATAGACCAGGGACTTCTCCAGCTCCATCAGCTCAATCAGCTCTTCGTTCTTCGTAGCTGCCTGCAGCTTATCCTCCACTTCCTCGCTTTTCTTATCAATAATACGCAGGTAGTGAAGAAACATGCTGGCATTTTTATACAGAATCTGAAGGATGAACCGGGTCTTCATGTAAGTGTAAAAATTCCGCACCCTACCGTCCATGAATCTTCCCAAAACAGAAGTATCCTCCAGGCAGACAGTAATAATCACCTCATCGGTCACCACAATAGAAAGAGGAATAGTTCCATACCAGTCCTTTCCTCCCCTTTCTTCCAGCACAGGGGTATCCACCAGAATCAGGGTATACTCATCCTCCACCTCAATACGGGAGCGTTCCTCCTCATCCAGAGGCGCTCTCAAATCGTCCACCTCTATGTGATATTGATTTGCCACCTCAAAAATCTCTGTTGCCGTAGGGTCTGTGAGAGCCAGCCAGCAGCCTTCGCTGGCTTTATCCACCTGATGGATTTTTCCCTCTATAGTCTTAAAAATTCTAATCATGGTATCTCCCTTCGTCTCCTGCCTTCTTTGACAGAGCATAAGACAAAGGGTCAGGCCTGTCAGCAGGAAATATATTCTTTTTTTCTTCTAAAACATAATTTCACAGGACAACCAGGCCCGCCTTCCATAACTTTCACTTCCTTTTTTCTAACTATATTCTTCTGAGTTCCCGTTTTTCATTCTCTTTTTTAACTGTTTTTTATTTCTGTATCAATTCTCACACCTGGAGAAGATAATACTGTTAGGTGTCTCCACCTTCATAGGTCTGCCTTTCATCATAAGCAGTTTCTTCTCGTAATCAATGGTAAAGGTAGTGATGGAATTGGATTCGTGATTTACCACAGCCAGATGTTTTCCATCGGGGAACACGTCCAAATCCTTAGGATAATTACCGCTGATAGGAAGAATAAACTGAGTTTCCAGAAGCCCTGTCTCCTCATCCCTTTTATACATGGCTACCGTATCCTCTCCTGCAGTTGAACAGAAAATATATTTTCCATCCGGTGAGAAGCACATACCGGAGGTAGCGTCATGAATCTGGTCATCTTTAGAGGCCAGCGTAGTTTTAGTCTGAAGAAGCTCAAAAGACGGAGACTTACCGCTGCCGTCATAGCCGTAAACCTGAATAGTGTTGTTCAGTTCAAAATTCAGATAGGCAAATCTTCCGTCAGGACTGAATTTAATCAGCTTGGGGCCGGACTCTCTCTGGCATCTTAAAATATCCACCAGCTCCAGCTTCTTTGTCCTGCTGTTGATTCTGTAAACCTTCATCTGGTCAATCCCGTTGTCCACGGCACACAGATATTTATTGTCCGGGGTAGGACGCACGCAGCTTACATGAGGACGGAAATTGCGTTCTCCAACGCTTCCCAGGCCTTTATGGAACACACCGTCCACAACACTTCCCAGGCGGCCGTCCTTAGGGGTAGGCACCACCGTTACTTTTCCGTCATGGTATCCTGCCACAAAAAGGTACTTTCCTTCTTCATCTGTGGACAGATGACAGCCTCTCATGCCGTCAATATCTACCTTATTGATAAAGGTCAAATCTCCGTCCGGCTCGATGGCAAACACCGCCACCCCTTCATCCGCTATGGAATAAAGATATTTCCCGTTTAGAGAACGGGCCAGATGAGAGGAATTATTTACCGGAACTACCTTTCTCTCACACAGTGTTCCTTCTTCCACATTAACATCATACAGATGGATTCCGATACTGCTTCCATGGGTATACGTTCCGACATATGCAACATATTTTTCTTTCATTTATGCAATACCCTCCTGCTTTCTATTATTTCACCACATGACAAATCTGTATCCGTTTCGGGATACCTAGGGACATTCTACCACAAAGTTTTTTTTAATACAACCGAAAAAACCTACCCTGAAATTCTTTTATATGTACTTTCCAAAGATTTTACTTTTTTTATATATTGACAGGTATTTCCCCCTTAGTATAATAATTTTGATGATAAAATCCCTCTCCGCCAACGGTAATTCCATAGGGAAAAGTCCGTGGCCAAGGGTACTGCAAAGGACGTGAAACTCAAGGCATGAACCGCATCATAGAATATATAGTAAAAAAAGAGGAGCTTCCCTCCACCGCAGGGGAATACCTGCGAAAAAAGGGCTGCTCCCGTCAGGTACTGATACAATTAAAGAAAACCCGGGAGGGGATTACCGTAAACGGGCAGTGGGCTTATGTGGGCACTCAGCTTCATCCGGGGGATTGTGTAAAAATCCTTTTACAGGAAACTCAGGCCTCCCCTCATATTCTCCCTGTCCCCATGGACCTGGATATCCTCTACGAAGACCAGGATATTCTGATAGTAAACAAACCGACGGACACACCTGTTCATCCTTCTATCCACAATTATGAAAATACCCTGGCCAACGGAATGGCCTGGTATTTCCGTGAAAAAGGAGAGCCATTTGTTTTTCGCTGCATCAACCGTCTGGACAGGGACACCACCGGACTTCTCCTATTGGCGAAAAATTCTCTGTCCGCCTCTCTTTTATCTGCCCAAATGAAGGAGCGGCAGATTCGCCGCACATATTTGGCCGCTGTTTCCGGTATACCTCAGCCTCCGAAAGGGGTAATCGAAGCGCCTATTGCCAGGAAACCTGGCTCTGCTATAGAACGGCAGGTAGATTTTGCCGCAGGAGAACGGGCTGTTACTCACTACCAGGTTATTGCAAGCCAAGGAGGCCTTTCCCTGGTGCGGCTGCGCCTGGAAACAGGCCGTACTCATCAGATAAGAGTACACATGAAGTATTTGGGAACTCCCCTTTTGGGAGATTACCTCTATTACCCGGAATACAGCCATATAAAAAGGGTGGCTCTTCACTCCTATTCACTGGAGTTTCGCCACCCTGTCACCGGAGAAAAGCTGTATTTTTCCACTGCCCTTCCCCGGGATATGTCTTCTCTTTTTCCTTTAGAGTATTGACCTATTTGCCTCCATTAGTTTCTCCTCAAAGCCTCTATAGGGCTTAAAGCAGCCGCCTTTTTCGCCGGATAGATTCCGAAGAAAATACCTACGGCACAGGAGAACAAGGTTGCAAAAAGAATGGTTCCCAAGCTGATTCCCGGAGTAATTGTGGTGCCCTGTCCTGAGCTCATAATAGAACAGATTCCAAATCCTCCTGCAATTCCTGCTATAATGCCGATAATTCCGCCGATAATAGTGAGAATAGCAGATTCCGCTAAAAACTGCAGCATAATAGAGGATGTTTTTGCTCCCAGGGCTTTACGGATACCAATTTCCCTGGTCCGCTCAGTAACAGACACCAGCATGATATTCATAACTCCAATGCCTCCTACCAAAAGAGAAATTCCGGCTACAAAGGAAATAAAAGCGGTTACCATCCCCAGCATGTCATTCATCATTTTTACCACATCCTGGAAACTCTGAATCTGGAAATAATCTTCCCCTGCAGACTGGTGTCTCTGCTCCAGAACCTTTACTGCTTTATTGGATATATCCTGAGAATCCAGGCTCTTATCTGCCTGTATCATAACATTGGTGAATTCCTCTGTGGAATCTCCCAAAAAGTCAACAGCCGCCGTGTACGGAATGGATAGAGATGCTGGCATTCCCTCATAGGTATAGGTGACAAAGGTTCCGTTTTCTTTCTGAGTGGTAACGCCAACAATGTGGTAAGTTTTTGTCAAGTCATAGGCCTGCACGTCTATATCCATTCCCACTACATCATCGGAACCGAAAAGCCGCTTTGCATCGGTATCTGAAATCACGCATACATTTCTTCCTTCTTCCAAATCTCCCTGAGTAAAGTAGGCACCTCTCTTCATCACAGAATTATTTATCATGACAGCGTCAGGTGTTTCCATAGACATGGTCAATGTAAATTCACCCTTTCCTGTAACTGTCTCTCCGGTAAAAGAATTGCTGACAGAGACTCCCTCTACCCCTTCTATTTCCCGCAGGGCCTCTAAATCATCCGGAGTGATATATTCTTCCTCTGTCATAGCGTCATTGCTGCAGTAAATATATATCTGCCCGCTTCCCACATCGTCAATCTCTGAATTCATCTGATTTTTGGTTCCCTCACCGATGGACATAATGGCAATTACAGAGGCAATTCCTATGATAATTCCCAGCATAGTGAGAAAAGAGCGGCCTTTGTTTGCCAGGATATTCTGAATAGCCATTTTCACATATTCTGATATATTACCCATTTTCCTGTCCTTTCTCTACTATTCCTGAGATTCCTCTGCTCTTACTTTATCGCCCACCTCATTGTTTCCAATATCTTCAATGACTTGGTCCCCGGTCTTTAACCCGCTTTTGATTTCCACATAGGAATCAGAGGTTACTCCTGTCTCTACATTCTGTTTGGCAATCTTTCCGTCCTTTACCACATAGCAGAAAGAACCCTCCTTCCCGATATTTACTGCCTCTACAGGAAGAATAGGTGCATCCTTAGCCTCCGCAGCCTGGATACTTACTTTTGCCTCCACACCGATGAAAATACCCTCGTCCGGATTATCAATATGTACATCCACTCCAATCAGGGGAGTTCCCTTCTCATTGGCAATAGCTATCTTACTGATTTTCTTTACGGTTCCCTGATATTCTTTATCACCTAAGGTGACGGTGGCTTTCTGGCCTTCCTTTACTTTATCAAAATCATATTTTGAAATATTAGCGTCCACACAAACCTGTTCTGTACTCTGAAGAGTGAAAAGCTCCATACCCTGGGATACCGTAGCTCCCTGGTTTACCTTGGCATCAGAAATCACGCCCCGGAATTCTGCCTGGATTCCTTTTCTTCCTTCTTCCAAAAGTTCCTGCAGGTTCTTCACTTCCAGCTCAGCCAGGTTATTGGAAATCTTCATTTTTTCCTGTGCTGCATCAGAAAGCCCTGCTGTATCTGCGTCTGCAATAGCCTTCTGGGAAGCCAGCTCTGACTGCAGCTGCGCCAGCTCGCTGGAAGCAGACTCCATCTGGTATTGAAGGTCAGAGGTGTCTGCGGAGGCAGTGATACCATCTGCAGATACTGCAAAATCTGCAGGATTGACTTGCTCTTTAACCGGCTCTTTAGGTGGATTATTTAAAGCATATTCATAGTCCGCCTGAGCTGAAGCCGGTGTATTGCCTGCATCTATCTGAGCCTTCAAATCTGCCAGTTTTTTCTCATATTCCGGCTTTGTTTTTGTTTCATACTCTGTTTTTTCATCCTGGTATTTCTTTTCAGCCTCTGCAACAGCTGCTTCATACCTCTGTTTTGCTTCTTCCTGGGCCTGATTTATCTGTTCCTGTGCATCGGCTGCTGCTCCGGCCTGGGCGTCTTTTATCTGCTGCTGCAAGCTGAAAATCTGATTCTGTTTTTCCTCAATCTTGGCTTCTAAATCCGGAACCTTTGCCGCTGCCTCTGCCTGCTTAGCCTGGGCCTCTCCTGCCTGCTGCCGGGCATCCTGCAAATCTAACTGTCCGCTTCTCACATTCAGTTCTGCCTTCTGGTTTTCACTCTCCAGATTTTCCAGGTTAAAGCTGATAATATTCTGTCCCGCCTCTACACTGTCTCCTGTTTCCACAGGCATTATCTGGATTTCCCCGTTTACCGGAGAATAGAAGGTTTTCTTCTGCTCGCTTTCTACATTTCCTGTGGCGTCTACCTCCTGGGTTACATCCCCCTTTGTCACGGGAATGGTCTGCACTGCTGGCAGACTTTCCTGTCCTCCTCCTGCCAGACTTCCGATAACCGCAATGATTACAATGGCCACCACAAGAATTCCCAGGGTAATAAACATGATTGCATTTTTACTCTTCATCATTCCCTTTTTCATGACTCTCCTCCGTTTCGTTATATTCAGGATTGATAATATCTGATTCTATTTTTCCGTCCATAATACGCACCACACGCTTAGCCTGGGCTGCAATGCCATCATCATGGGTAATCAGTATAACCGTTCTTCCCCCTCCGTGAAGCTTCTTTAAGATTCCAAGAATTTCTTTGCTGGAAGCAGAATCCAGATTACCGGTGGGCTCATCAGCCAGAATCACCGGCGGCTTAGCTGCAATGGCCCTGGCAATAGCTACCCTTTGCTGCTGTCCTCCCGACATTTCTGAAGGTTTATGGGTCATTCTGTGCTGAAGCCCTACCATTTCCAAAGCTTCTGTAGCCAGCTTTCTTCTGGTTTTCTTGTCAATTCCCCGGTATATCAGAGGCAGCTCCACGTTTTCCACTGCCGTCAGATTGGAAATCAGGTTAAATCCCTGAAAAATAAAGCCGATTTCTTTGTTGCGGATTGCAGAAAGCTGATTATCTGTCATAGTAGACACATCCGTGCCATTTAACAAATACTCTCCGGAGGTGGGTACATCCAGACATCCCAGCATGTTCATAAAAGTGGATTTACCGGAACCGGACTGACCGATAATAGCCACAAACTCTCCCCGCTCAATCTCCAGATTGATATGATCCAGAGCCCGCACTTCATTTTCCCCGGGATTATAAATTTTACATAAATCTGTTACCTTAATCAGATGTTCCATAGGCTTTTCCTTTCTATTTTTTCGATTATATGCTGATAAACCGCTGACAAAAGGCAGGCCAAAACAGGATAGTGCCCCGTTTCGTCCTGCCTTACTCCCTCAGCCAAAGGCTGCGCCTTCTTGCTTGTCTCTCTTTATAACTCTACGCCATCCTGCAGAGCCTGGCGGTTCTTCACTGCACCCCAGAAATACAGAACGGGAAGAATTAAACCGATAATTACGGAAATAATCATGGTACCGCTGAAACCTGTGGTAACTGCAGTATATGCATCGTTGCCAAGCTGCCAAATCAACAGGATGATACCGCATATAAAGCAGATATTCGCTCTCTTGATTTTATTACAATTGGCAATTCCGATAATGCCGATTATCAGATTCAGAACAGAAGCTGCCGTGGTCAGATAAATACTCATCTTGTAGGCTTCCATGGTGATACCAGTGGCAGCCAGGGACTGCTCCATAATATCCCCCAGTTCCCCATCCATCATTCCCAGAGTGGCAATGTTTACCAGGCTCAAAAGAAATGAAAGAACGCCAAAAACTACTAAGAGAATTCCTACTACCTGAAGCAATGTTTTACCAGGTGCTTTTTTCTTCATAAAATTTCTCCCCTCTCTATTAAAGATGTTCCCATTGTATAATCCTAGCGTTGAAAAGTCAATTTATTTTGCGGAGATTTCTCAAAATTGTTGTAAAATACAGGAAATCAGGGCTATTGTAATGTATTTTCTGTATAAAACCTTTTTCCATACCAAACCGGTCAGCTATATCTCTCCTGTAATATCTGGTCAGAAAGCAAAAAAGTCCGGAAAAGGTTTCTGGGTTCCTATCCCCCTTCTCTTCCGGACTTCCGTTTCTTTTTATTCCTGCGAGCAACGAGCCAAGCGGACATGCTTGCGTGTCCATTTGGCGGTGCTGTGTGCCGGTGGCACACGCTTAGCACCCACCGAAGTGGAACGTAGACCTGCCGCAAGGGTCAAATACCCCGATGCTTGCATCGCCGCTAGATTGATGCCCCGCATGCTTGCATCGGGGTATTTGACTTTTGCTTTTTTACAAGGCTCTTATCCTTGGTACCTCGTCTATGTGAAGGTATCTGCTGAGCGCCTTTACAATAATGTCATGGTTGATAAAGTGACTCTGGTTGGAAACCAGTATAGCTCCAATCACGCCTACTTCCTCCACCCGTACCGGGAATCCCCCTCCCATACAGGAAAATTCTTTGGAATCCAGGCCTACATCCTCTAAGGTCTCTTCTGTTTTCTTTAAGTCGCTGTAAAGCAGCAGCGTACTCTTTTCCATTCTCCGCACTGTAGCAAACATCTTATCCATCCAGGACTGGCTGTTCAGGTTAGTGGTGTTGCCTGCATATTTAAAAACTGTATAGCCGTTGTTCAGCCGTATTTCCACCGCTGTATCCATGCCTCTTTTCCTGGACTCTGCCACTAAAAGATTACCCAGGGCCCATGCATCCTCGTTTGTAAAATGGTTAAACTGAAGAATCTCCTCCTGCATAGCTAATACCGTAATAACTTCTTCTACTGTCATCCTCCACACCTCCTGGTTATTACCGGATTCTGTCCGGGAAGCCCACTTTGCGCTGTACCTTTCTCAATGTCTTGTTGGCAAAATACTGGGCCTTTTCTGCATTTGCTTTAATGATGGAATCAATGTAGGCCTTGTCTTTCTCCAGCCTTGCCACCTCATCCTGTAAAGGCTTCAGAACGCTTGTGACAGCTTCTCCTACTGCCAGCTTCAGCTCTCCGTAACCTTTTCCTTCAAATTCTTTCACCGCTTCATCAGGGGTTTTGCCCAGGCAGGCACAGTAAATATCAATGAGATTTTTCAGTCCAGGCTGCTCCTCCCGGTAAGCAATGCAGGCTTCTGAATCTGTTACCGCCCGTTTGCACTTTCTCATGATTGTATCCGGATCGTCCATCAGATAAATGCTTCCGTTAGGATTTTCATCGGACTTTGACATCTTCTTGGAGGGGTCCTGAAGACTCATGATTTTAGCCCCTACCTTGCCGATATAAGCTTCCGGAACCGTAAACACATCTCCGTAAATATTATTAAAACGAATAGCAATATCACGGGTCAGCTCCAAATGCTGCATCTGGTCGATTCCAACAGGAACCACATCTGCCTGGTACAGCCATAAGAACAGGGTAAGTAAATAAGCCTGCATTGATATTATCTGCATGTTTGGCAGCCTTGTCCTTAAACTGGGTCATTCGGTTCAGCTCTCCCATATAGGTAAAGCAATTTAAAATCCAGGACAGCTCCGCATGTCCTGAAACATGAGACTGGTAATAGATACAGTTTTTCTCCGGGTCAAGTCCTGCTGCAATATAGAGGGTAAGAAGAGCTCTGGCTCTTTTCCGGAGAGTTGCCGGGTCCTGGCGCACGGTAATAGAGTGCATATCTACCACACTGTAAAAACATTCATATTCATCACTTAAAGTCACCCAGTTTTTCAGGGCTCCCAGATAATTTCCAAGGGTAAGATTTCCTGTTGCCTGCATGCCGCTAAACAAAACTTTTTTGTCATTTAACATCTTTTAGTCCTCCAAACTACAAATTCCCTTTTTTTATTTTAGCATGTTTTTTTCAGGTCAGCAAGGAGGCAAACCTCTTATTTGTCCCCAATCACCAGAAACATAGGGGTAGAAAAATAATTGGCCCTTTCCTCCCGGCTCCAAACCTGGCGCCATACCTGAGGTTCCGTCCTGACCCCATGGCCGCAGAGAGGGGACAGCACCCCTTCGTCCCAGGCCGGGCGGTCAATCTGGCTTAAGGGTACTTTTCTGGCAATGTCTTCCATAGCATCAATGTCTGTACAGGTATAATGGTCCTCCATCTGCAATGATTCCACTCTCTTCCTGTCCTCCTGGTATTCCAGCCGTTTCTGGCTGTCAAACAGGTGACGGTACCAGTTGGCATCATAATTCAGCAGCCGTCCGCCTTTTTTCAGTACCCGCATCCACTCCTCATAGGCCTTCTCCGGTTTCTCCAGATTCCAGGTCAGGTTTCTGGAAACCACAACGTCAAAAGAGTCCTCCTGAAACTCCAGGTTCTGGGCGTCCATCTGCCGCCACACAATTTTGTCCTTAAAAGCGCCTGCATTAGCCTGGGCCTCCCGCAGCATTTCCTCTGTATAATCCACAGCCGTGACCTGATACCCTTTCTGGGCCAGGAGAATGGCAAAAAATCCCGGTCCAGTCCCCACGTCTAAAATCTTAATATCCTCCGGTTTTCCCTTGGGCAGATGTTCTCTCAGATTTTTCCACCATTTTTCCTTCTGCTCTGTAGCCAGTTCCTGTTGGTTTACCTGGGAATATCCTTTGGCCCTGCCGCTCCAATATTCTTCTATCTGATTCAGTAATTTCATGTCTCATTTTTCCTTTCTGTAGTCTTGCGCATGTTTCGGTTCCTGCCGGCTTTTTCAGGGAAGTATAGCAGTTTTTTTCCCGCTTTACAACCCCGCCCGGGGGTTATTTCCCCCTTGCTTCTGGGGCTTGTTATGCTTATAATAAGAGAAAAATGTGAAATAAAGAAAGGATGAAACATATGGAAAAAATAGCCAGCTTTACCATAGACCATATCAAGCTGAAACCTGGAGTTTATGTATCCAGAAAGGACCATATCGGTCAGGAGGTAATCACCACTTTTGATTTGCGTATGACTTCCCCAAATGACGAGCCTGTCATGAACACTGCAGAAGTCCACACCATCGAACATCTGGGAGCTACTTTTCTCCGAAACCACCGGGAATTCGGTGAAAAAACCGTATATTTCGGACCCATGGGCTGCCGCACCGGCTTTTATCTTCTGCTGGCAGGAGATTATGAATCCAAAGACATTGTAGACCTGGTGAAAGAAATGTTTCTCTTTATCCGCCAGTACCAGGGCCAGGTTCCGGGAGCCTCACCTAAGGATTGCGGAAATTATCTGGACATGAACCTGAATATGGCCAACTATCTTGCCGGAAAATATCTGGATGAGGTACTGAACCAGATAACACCGGACCGTCTGGTATATCCGGAATAAAATGCTACGCTGCAAACGAAAGGGCATTAAGCTTGCAGCGTCGCCAAATATCCATAAAGGCATGGCTGCCTGGCTCATTGCTTGGGGGAATAAAAGAGGCGCAATACAAAAAGGACTGTAGGGGCCCTACAAAAGGGCGCCGCTTTACAGTCCTTCTTTTCTGTCACAATCTATAAGTTCGTTTTCATTTTCCACCTCATAAAGAAAAGTCTCTTCCAAATGGTTCAAAAGGATTTTCTTTCCCCCTCTGTCCCCTGTAAGAGCCAGAAGCTCAGGTACATACTCTTCATGAAAAATCACAGGATTTCCCGGTATTCCGCCAAAAGAAAGGGCTCCCAGCTTTTTTGCGCTGTCCAGAAAAGCCTGTAGAAAACTTTCCACGGTTTCTTTTCGGAGATAGGGCTGGTCTGCAACAAAAAAACAGAAATAATGGTCTCCATTTCCGTGGAACTCTTTTTCTGTTTCCTGGATTCCTAATTGCAGAGAAGAGGAAATCCCTCTTTCACTGTGGAAATTTCTCACCGCCAAAGCTCCCTGTCTTCCGGCATACTCCAAAATTTCATGGTACTGGCTGACCACGGTAAGAGAAAATTCGGGCCTCTGTCCGGCCAATTCCCTGAGAGCCTGAAACAGCCATGTATACATTGGTCTCCCGTCAACGGGATACAGCAGTTTATTCTCTCCAAACCTTCTGGAAAAACCGGCGGCCAGCAAAATGAGATGGACAAATTTTTCTCTTTTTCCCCGAAGGTACAGAGGTACGGAAACCCGCTCCTGAACCTGTTTCTTTGTATTCTCCGGTTCCTGAAGCACATCAGCCTGATTTAAAATCACCTGCAGCCGGGCATGGGGAAATTTTTCTCTCATCCGCTCCACATATCCTTTTTCTAAAAGAAATCCCAGTTTATCCGGAGTAAGGATTTTTTCTCTGCCTCCTAAAATTTTTTCCACATATTCCAGCCGGTGACAGACACGGGAAACAGGATAGTAAAGACCGGAAGCTCCGGCTAAAATATAGATAACATCCGGAGCCTCCCAAAATACCGGCTCCCAAGGCGCCGGTACCTTCACCGGATATTTCCTGGAGCCGTCTGCTTCCAGTAAAATCACATCCGCTCCCAAAGCCGCTTTCCGGTAAACCTGAGGCTCCAGAGCCTGTATTTTTTTTACCTTTCTGGGACTTGGATGCTCTAAAACCTGACACTCCTCATTAGGTTCCTGGCTTTCTGCCGCCAGTCCCTTCTCTGACACATTAGAGCTGTCTGATGGGCTGCAGCTTCTTCCGGCCACTACCCATCCATGATTACAAAGAAATTCAATAATCTCTTCCGCCTTAGGGTCCACCAGTCCCGGAACCCCTAAAACTTCCGGAGCCTCCATATGCACAGTGGTGGTAACCAAAACTTTCTTCCCCTTGTCTGCCAGATACCGGGCCAGCTCCAACATACAGGTTGTCTTTCCCCCGGCTCCCAGAAACGCAAAAACTTTCTCTTTCTCTTGCTTTTCTGTTTTTTCCTCTGTCAGACATTCCCAGAGCTCTGTCATTGCGTCCTTTCCTCTCATTTCTTTAACACGCCCTTTTCATAAGCGCTGACCAACTCCAGTACGCTTCCTGCAATACATCTGGCTTTATCGGAAATCAAGGCGCAATGGGCCCTGGATTCCTTTCTGGGGTCTACGTCTGCCAATTTAAAATGCTCTGTCACAGGAAATCCCTTTGGCAGGATTCCCCGAAGAACTCCCGGAATCTCTGTTTTGACCGGTATTTTGTTCCCCTGGCTTTCCACATAGCCCACAGGCTCTCCCAGCTCTACCCAGTCTCCGATTTCCTTTACCGGATAAAAAATCCCGGCACAGGGGGAATGAAGTACCCGCTCCTTTCCATAGCCGCCGATAAGTCCCGGAACCCCTGTATTGGCTATGGCCTGGCCCTGGGAAATAATACGTCCCAGATAATGGCCTCTCTTTGTTTCAATTACATAATCCACGTCCTCCCCGGCAATAAATCCGGGCCCGAGGGCAATGGTAAGATCCGCCATATTCCTGTTGGTTCCCAGATTTTTCTTTGCCAGAATACCATCTACCAGTATGTCCGGCCGGAAACTGTCCAGGCATTTTCCGTCAGCATCCACTAACAGTCTGGGACTGTCCCAGCTTACTTTTTCCAAAGCATCTTCAATACTCTGTTCACGGATACAGGTAATTCCCTCCACCTCTGCTGCGTCTTGGTAAACAGCCTGACTGAAGGCCACCAGCCGGCGGATGGCTGAAGGTCTTTCACATTCCAGTATGATGACAGGATAGCCGCTGCTGCAAAGTTTATGTATGGTTCCTGTGGCCAGGTCTCCGCCTCCTCTGACTAAAATAGGTTTCATGCGCTTTTCCTTCCTCCCCTTTCTGTCAGGGGATGTGTTCTGTAATTCTTTTCCTATCTTCTTTTCTCGGCCAGAATTCTTATGGCTTTATGATACAATCTGCTTCTAACTGCTGCTGGGCAATCACATACATGTTGGCCACTTCGCCTACTGCCAGCTTATCCTTTAATTTATAATAATCCAGGCAGGTTCCGCAGGTATAAATCTGAACTTCTTCTTTTTCCAGAACCTTTAAATCCTCCAAAACAGGGGAATCCTGACAGGTCAGGAAAGCTCCCTTGTTATAAAACAGCAAGGTCTGGGGCAGTTTTTCTGCCTGTGTAAGGGTGTAGAGGAAGCTTTTTATCAGAATCTCTCCCAAGGCATCTTCTCCCTCTCCCATTTTATCCGAAGAAAATACTACTACGGTTTTCTTTTCTGCTGCTCCCTTGGCAGAAGGAACTTCACAGGACATAGCATCTGCCGGTATTTCACCTTCTCCTTCTGCTGCTTTCAGCAACCGGATTTTTACCAGCCAATGCTTCTCTTCCAGTTTGGATACCTGATAATCCGCCTCCTGAGATTTTGCCAGCTTTCTTAAATTTTCTGCGGCAATTTCATTGTCCACATCAATGAGGATTTCATCCCCAACCTTACCGCTGTCCATAGCCTTCTTAGTCAATATTACCGGTTTGGGACAGGCCAGACCTCTGGCCTCAATTCTTTTTTCTTCTCTTTTCTCCATATTTTCTCCTTTTCTTTCCTATACCTTTTCTCTGCTACTGTTTTGTACCATAAGATATACTCTGTGGATTCCCTGTATTTTTATTTTGCCTTTTTCCACCAGTTCTCTGAACTGGGGCTCTTGCTCCGGCTCTCCCGCCCAAGCCAGACCGCAGTCAGCAGAAATCTCTCCCGGCAGAGGAATAAGCCTTCCTGGTATCCCCTGCTCTTGAAAATATTTTTCTGCTGCCATGGCCTGTGTAGTCGTTGCAAAGGACAGAACAGCCTGCTCCTTTTTTATTCTCATATTGTGAATCAATCTCCCTTTCATTTCTGCCTCTTATCATAACAAATACCGGAAAAAAATCAAGACTTCCCGGCACAGGCATGGCTGTTACATATAGACGTAAAGATTCAGTAATACAGCTCCGATTGGCAGCTTATGCTGCTTTTGCTACTCCAATTCACACGGCTGAATAGTTATGAAAAAATGTAAAAAAAAGGTTGACAGCCTTCCATCTTTTTGGTATAGTCTATAACTGTGGTACGGAACAGCCACGAAACAGAATAAATTTGCTGCCTTGGCTCAGTCGGTAGAGCGTCGCCTTGGTAAGGCGGAGGTCGGCGGTTCAAGTCCGCTAGGCAGCTCTAAAAACTCCTTGAGAAATCAAGGAGTTTTTTGTTTTTGCAAACATGTTTTTGACCATAGAGTTTTTTTCGGTATCCCGCCTCTGAGCGTATTCCTGTTTTGCTACCACACACCTGCTATTGACAGAGGTTTTTCCGGTATTGGTTTGGAGTCATACCTGCACATTTTTTGAACTGTCTTATAAAATAGCTTACATTTTCAAAACCACATTCCATGGAAATTTCCAGCACCGTATGACTGGAATATTTCAACATTTTTTTTGCCTCTTTTATGCGGAATAAAATCAGATACTGAATAGGAGAGACTCCTGCTATACTTTTAAAAAATTGGCACATGTATTGAGGAGTACACCCTATTTTTTCCGCTATATCCGGTAAAGTAATTTTATCCATATAATTTTTTTCCAGATAAGACACAATAGTTTTATAACGGTTTATTTTTTCTTTTTCCCCTTGGTCATATACGCTGCCAGAGGGAAGCAGCATATGGTTTTCCTCCATAAAGCACAGCATGAGCAGTAATCTGCTTTTCGCCTGCAGATACCACCCAGTCCTTTTCTCCTGACACAGCTTTATCATCTTTCTTAACTCCCGGCAAACAAAAGAATATCCGTCATCAGCAGGTGAAATTTTATGAACCAATATTTGTCTCTGCATGATAAGCGGCCCTGTCAGCCCTTCCTGCATTTCATCCTCATAAGTAAAATCCAGTATTTTGGGAGCAAATTGCAGCATATCGTGGCTGCTCTCCGGTTCCCTGCTTTTAATCTGATGAAGCTCTCCGCTGTTTATCATACAGATATCATTTTTAGCAAAGGGAATATTCTCCAGATTTAATTCTATGTTAAAGTTTCCGTGGGTAATCAATAGAATTTCTATATTGTTATGCCAATGTCTGGAGGCGAAATAATATTCCTCATTTGGCGTTCCCGGTCCGCTTTCAAAATGCAGCGCCTCCATGGGCTGCTGCCTGGTTCCATATTGAATATTCTCTTCAGGCGCATACTGTCTCAGCATTTTTCATCCCTTCCTCATTCTTAATCATCTTAAAAATGTGTTATTATTTTAATAAATAATGCAAGATTTTTCAATTTAAATTTCCTATAATGATTATAAAGTACAAATACAATCTAAAGGAGAGTAAGGAATGATTAAAAAGTACAAATTCGGAAATCCATTTGAAACTGAAGCTGTCATAGAAAAAATTGAATTATCTGCAGATTGCTGCACCTATGGCAGTATTTCTGTCCAAAACGGTTTTCAATTTCATTACACTATGGACAAAACAGATATTGTCTATGGTCTGGGTGAAAGCAACAGAGGAATCAATAAGCGGGGCTACAAATATATCAGTAATGCTACTGATGACTGCATCCATACAGAAGGTAAATTTTCCCTCTATGGGGCCCACAACTTTATCATTGTTTCCGGAAAAGAAACCTTTGGCCTTTTCTTTGACTATCCCGCAGCGCTTACCTTTGATATTGGATACACCCGTCAGGATATTTTATCTGTATGCTGTGAAAATGCAGATTTATATCTCTATGTACTGGAAGGGGCTACAGCATACGATATTGTAAAACAGTTCCGCAAAATCATAGGAAGAAGTTATATACCGCCTAAGTTTGCATTTGGCTTTGGTCAAAGCCGCTGGGGATATACAACTGCAGAGGATTTTAAAGAGGTTGTCCAGAAGCATCGTGACGCCCATATCCCCTTGGATATGCTTTATATGGATATTGATTATATGGAAGAATACAAGGATTTTACCGTTAATCAGAAAAACTTTCCTGATTTTAAGGCCTTTGTAGACGACATTCAATCCCAGCATGTGCATCCGGTTCCAATCATTGATGCCGGAGTAAAAGTCCAGGATGGTTACGATGTGTATGAGGAAGGAAAGGAAAAAGGCTATTTTTGTAAACGTGCAGACGGAACAGATTTTGAGGCTACCGTATGGCCCGGGTGGACACACTTTCCTGATGTCCTGAATCCTGAAGCCAGAGCCTGGTTTGGCAGTAAATACGAAACTTTGATTTCAAAAGGCATTGACGGTTTTTGGAACGACATGAATGAACCTGCTATTTTTTATTCCAGAGAAGGCTTGAAAGAACTAAAAGATTACCTGGCAGAATTTATAAACACTGAGCCAACGGATTCTGTCTCTGCAGAATTCCATTACCATGCAGACAGTCTGAGCAACAACCCCAAGGATTACGGCAGATTCTATCATAATATCAATGGGGAAATGATTTGCCACGAAAAAGTACATAATCTATTCGGCTTCAATATGACCCGGGCAGCAAGCGAAGCATTTGAAAAAATTTGTCCCAGCAAAAGGATACTTCTCTTTTCCCGTTCTTCTTACATAGGTATGCACAGATACGGCGGTATTTGGACTGGCGACAATAAATCATGGTGGTCCCATATCCTGCTGAACCTGAAAATGCTTCCCTCTTTAAATATGTGTGGTTTCCTCTATGTGGGAGCAGATTTAGGAGGATTCGGCGACAATACCACAAGAGACTTGCTTCTTCGCTGGCTGGCCTTAGGGGTTTTCACTCCCCTCATGCGGAATCACGCCGCCCTCGGCACCAGAGACCAGGAATTCTACCGCTTTGAAAATCCGGAAGATTTCCGCCATGTTATCGGAGTTCGTTATCGCCTGATTCCCTATCTTTACAGCGAATACATGAAAGCCGCTTTACAGGATGATATGTATTTTAAGCCTTTGGCCTTTGAGTATCCTGAAGATTCTTTTGCTCCCCAGGTGGAGGACCAGTTGATGCTTGGAAATGAAATCATGATTGCGCCAGTTTACACACAAAATGCCCTTGGACGTTATGTCTATCTTCCTGAGGAAATGATGTTTGTAAAATTTATGCCTGATGGAACAATTACAACGGAAACTCTTGCTCCAGGACATCATTATGTTTCCGTGGCCTTAAACGAAGTTCCGCTTTTTATCCGCAAAGGCAAATGCATACCTGTAGCCCACACCGCAGAATACACAGACGCAATAGATTACAACACTATAGAATATATCGGTTACCCTGAAGCTTCCTACGATTTATATAATGACGACGGAATCACTCCACTTCCATAGAATGAAGCAAAAATACCTCTAAACATTACGAATCCCCTGAAACATAGAGTTCTGTAAGCCTGCTGTGTTTCGGGGGATTTGTACAAGTTCTTGTTTTACCTGGGTTTATCCGGAAAAACCGCCGCTTTCTGGGCAGGACCGTCTATCACATTTCCGTCCCTGTCAAACCTGGAGCCATGACAGGGACAGTCCCAGGTTTTTTCCTCAGGATTCCACTCCATCTGACAGCCCATATGCGTACACTTTACTTTCACAATAGACAGTTCTCCCTCCTGATTTTTATATACTCCGGCTTTTCTTCCTTCTGTTTTCACAATACCCCCACATCCACAGGCCAAGTCCTCTGCTTCTTCCGAAGGTCTTTGAAAAATCTGTCTGGACAGCCCCTTTACTGCTTTTCCTGTGTCCAAAAACATCTGGGGCAGTTCCACGGAAGAAAATCTGGCAGGAGTGAAGACCGGTTGGTATGGATTTTTTATGCCGCATACCAAGTCTTTTAAAAGCATGGCAGAAACCATAGACCCCGTCATTCCCCATTTGCCAAACCCTGTGGCCACCAGCCAGTCCGGTTTTGCTTTGCCATAGCTTCCGATAAAGGGTATTCTGTCAGCTGTCATACAATCCTGGGCAGCCCAGCAGGCCACCTCTCTGCTTTCCGGAAAAAAATCTCTGGCAGCCTGACGCAGGTTTTCTATGTTTCCTCCCATCTGATTTTCCCCGGTACGGCAGCCGCAGCCTCCCAACAGTATATATTTCCCATATCCTCTGAAAGAATAAGGCTCTTGTCCTGTTCCCAGATACATACCTTCCAACCTGCCTGCGTTTTCTAAAGCCAGTATATAAGAGCGTTCCTGATGCATTCTTGCAAAATAAAATCCCGGAAAATTATAAAATGGATAATGGGATGCAAAAATAATTTTATCTGCCTCCACACTGCCATGGGCAGTCCACACCTTATGGTTTTCTGCCCCCAGCACCTGGCTGTTCTCATAAATTTCCAGGCTCCCGCACAGGGCTTTCAAAAATTTCAGGGGATGAAACTGCCCTTGTCCCTTAAATTTCACAGCACCTGCACAAGGAACCGGCGGCTCCACCTTTGTGACATAATTTGCTGGAACGCCTAATTGTCTGGCAGCTTCCAGCTCTTTTGTCAGCTCCTCCTCCTTCTGGGAATAAATATAGGAGCCTGCCTGTTGGAAGTCACAGGCAATCTGCTCCCTTTCTATGATTTCTTTATAGGCATCTACGGCCTTCTGGCTGGCTTCCATGTATTTCCGGGCTTTCTCCCGGCTTACCTTTTTCAGCAAACGGCTGCATACCAATCCATGCTGGGCGGTAATTTTAGCCGTTGTATTCTGTGTCTGTCCCCCTCCGATTTTCCCGCTTTCCAGCACAATAGTCTTTACCCCTGCCTGTTCCAGATAATAGGCGGTTAAAATTCCGGCCATTCCGGCTCCGATGACAAGGGCCTGGGCTTTTATATCCCCGGATAGCTGGGGCCGGCTTTCTATCTCACAGGTTTTTCTCCAAATAGATTCCATAGCTACCTCCGAAATGCTTATCTCTGCTTATAACATTTCCAAGGATTCTCTATTTATACCTTTTTCATTTCGTATGCTGAATATAGCTCCATGCTAAATCTCTCTTCTATAGCATATATGTATCCGTCCCCATATCTAGTTTTTATAAGAAAATGCTTTTTCCTCATATTTTTCCTGTATAAAACCCGTCCTTTTGTAGCAATTGACTGCCCTTTGATTTATACGCTTCTGCACCATTTGGATACTGCCTTTATATCATAGGCTTTGGACTGCAAAACACAGGCTCTCTTCCCTAAGATTTCTTTTATAATCCTGCTCTCCAGGTTTCTTCTTCTCTTTAAATGACTAAGAAGTCTCTCCATCCCCTGCAGACCTCTGGCTTTTCCCAAAGGAGAATTTTCCAGGTATTCCAAAACCAGCTCAAACCAAACTTCTCTTCCTGTGGTATCCACCCTCTCTTTTTTCACCTGTAGAATCGTTTCTTCCAGATTAGAGGTGTCCAGGTACAAAAGCCGGAAATTTTTCTTCTTTAAAATTTCAAAGGCCCGGATGTAAAAATCCATAATTTCTTCCTCTTCCATCTGATAATAAAGAAGCATGGTCTCTATAGCATTTTGAAAAAAAGAACATTCAAATAAATTTCCATCTTCCGGCATTTTTTCATACCGCTTCCAAATCACCTGACAGAATTTTCGGTAATCCACTCTTCCATTATAAATTTCATACTGTTCCAAATCTTTGTGAAACCCCGGTATATCCGTAAGTATCCGGGTATAGGCTATAATTCTTTTTCGTCCTTCTCTCAGAGTATAACCCTTTATTTCCTCTGCCACAGAAGGATATTTTTCCAGAACTTTGGCGTACTGCTCTTGTGTCAAATAGCTGCACCAGGCCAGCTCCGCCGGGGATAAGTCTCCCTCCATATATGCCCGGTAATCCGGCAGCTCTTTCCTCAATTCTGATAAAAGGCAGGTTTTTCCTGTACCCTGAACTCCCTCAATAAAAATATTATTTTTCTTCATAAACCTCCCGATATTTTCCGTATATGCACAAATCGTAAACTTTTCCCGCTTTTACAACAGCCTGCTTCATCTTTCCCTCCAGCACAAATCTATTTTTTTCCAGCACTTTTCTGGAGGCTATGTTGGGCTCATACACCAGGGCTGTAATCCTCAGTAAATCCAGGCATGAAAAGGCCTCCCTGCATATTTCCTCCACGGCCGCTGTCATGATTCCTTTAGACCATACACCTGTGTCCAGCATATAACCTAGCTCTGCATCCCGGCAATATACGTCTCCCTTTCTCTCTACAGAAATATTTCCTACAATCTTTTCGTCTGCCAGAATCGCCCGGAAGATTCCTTCCTTCCCTTCCTGCTCTTTCACCATGTTCAGCCACCAGAGAGCATCCTTTTCTGTATAAGGATAAGGAAGCCTATCCGATAAATAGTCTCTTTTCACATTGTTGCAGATGCGGATAAGCTGTTCCTTATCTTCCAATTCCCACTTTTTCAATTCTACTTTCATTGTCCCTTTCCTCCAATCTTTAATTTTCCCTTTTCCGATAGCCTCCACATCCGGCTTTCCTTTACAAAAGTTTATCCTTCAGCCTAAATGCCCTGGGCAAAATTCCTGTTTGTATAAATCCCTGTCTTCCGTATGCATGTTTTTGTCATTTTTTCTTTACTGCAATGCCAACAAAGTTTGAATATTTTTTAATGGTGGATTCAAAGAAAATCCGGTCATTTTTTGCAAATTCATTCTCCATCTGCAGCCACTCTTTCCAAGCTAAAGAAAAACTTTTTAACTCCCAGGTACGGACAAATTCTATGCTGGGATGCTGTCCTATAATATTTTTCCACCAGCTGGGGCTATGGAACATATAGGCGTCTCCTCCCACCCATTTTCCAAAGACTTCTTCTTGTTTTCCTTCATATTCTTCCTGGATTCCCGGAACCGCCAGCAGCACCATACCGTCGTTTTCCACAAGAGGCAGGATTTTTTCTGTGAAGAATCCCTCTTTTCCGCCAAAATAATGATAGCCGTCTACACTGACAACTGCGTGAAAATATTCTTTTTCAAATTCCAGATTATTGGCGTCCCGGCACAAGGGAATCATCCGCTCTTCCATTTTCCAATCCTGAAATCTTTTGCAGTTTTCTTCTTCCTTTACCCACAAATCCACAGCATATATCCTGGCCTTTGTTTCTTTTGCCAGGTAAAGGCTGGTCAATCCTGTTCCGCATCCCAAATCCAGTATTTTATTCTCCTCCTTCTTTTGCAAAGGAAAAGTTTCCAATAGCTCTTCCAGTATACGAATACTGTTAGGTCCCATTAAATATTCATCTGTAAAATATTTTTTATATTTTTCACTGCTTCCCACTTTTTTCTCCTCTATTTTCCCTGTCTTCAACCGATTTTTTCTTTTATTTTTCCGGGTCCGAATCCTTCTCCCGGGAGAACATAGAGTGCTGCAAAATGATTTTCTGTTCCTCTGCAAGCACCTGTACCTCAACGCCATAGGGAATCACGCACCTGGGATAAGCATGTCCAAAGTTTACATTGTATAAAACAGGCAGCGCCGGATTTCCAATCACTTTCTTCCAGATTTCCTTGTATTCCTGATAATAGGTTTCATCCTGGGGTTTTCCCACGATAATGCCGTTTACCTGTTCAAAAACTCCCCACTTTTTCAGTTCCGTCAGTTCATTTTCAAACAGCTTTGGCTCAGGCTTTTCCTCACAGGTCTCCACAAATAAAATTTTTCCTTTCCATTCTTCCTTCTCCGGAAACAAATGGTACTTTTGGCAGATTACATTTTCCTCTCCATATCTGGCTCCTGTAAGAAGGTCATAGATGGATTCCAGCCAAATCACAGAGAAAGCAAGGGCCGTAATAAGTAGCCAGCCCCAGTTGGTACAGCATCAGATGGTTTACCGTGGTATCGGAAAATCCTGTAAAAATCTTAGGCTTTTGTCTAACCAACTCCTTAAACTCCTCATCCTCCATAAGCCAGGGGGCCAAACGGTAAGTATCATCTCCTCCGATGGCACAGATAATTCCACTTATAGATTCATCCTGAAAAGCCGCCTTCAAATCCTGGGCTCTGGCTTCGGGATTCTTATCTAAATACTCAACTCCCTTTCGTGCATTGGGCATAAACACAGGAATAAGGCCCATTTCTTCCAGCCGTTTCATGCCCAGCTTTAGAGAATGTCTGCAAAATTCTTCCCCCAGCATTCCGCTGGAAAGACTGACAATAGCAACCTTATCCCCTGGCTTCAGGGCCCTGGGCCTTACCAGTGAATTTAGTTTTTTTCTGTATTCTGTCCCATAAAAAATCCTCCCATTCTCTTTTTCCGTTTTCTCATTCTCTCTTTTTAATTTTCAGAAACAGCATAAAACAATGAGCTTCACATCTCACAAATAATATCCAGACACATCAAAAGGGCTTTTTCAAAAGAATTCGAACCCCAGTCTCTTTCATCGTAAGCCTCTAAATTTGCCAATGTATCCGCTGTAAATAAAATTTGTCCAAACTCAATTCCCCTGAACTGTGCCACAGCTGCCAATGCCGCACATTCCATTTCTACAACAGAGCATCCCTCTTCCTTCCTATAAGAAATTTTTTCACGGGTTTCTCTGTAAAAACCATCAGTTGTCCATGTGACACACTCTGTATACTGAAAATGCAGCTTCTGCATTGCACTTTCTATCTGCTTTAATACTGTAGGTTTTATTTCCACAAATCTGGAAGGAGGCAGGTAATGGTAAGACGTTCCCTCGTCACGCAATGCCTTTGAGGGAACTAAAAACATATTTTCCGGAAAATCTGCCAATGCCCCACAGGAACCTGTTGCTATTACCTTTTTCACCCCATACCCAATTAGCCAATCCAGTATTTGCGCAGACGGAGCCGCACCTACAGGCGCCTGACATATGCATATGTTTTCCCCTCTATAATCAGCCACATAAATTGGGTAATTCTTAGTAACGGATACAAAATATGCTATTGATGCAATATTATTGGCATCAGCATATTTATCTATAACCTCACCAAGAAATGCAAACACTGCTTTTTCCGGCAGCTTTATGTCCAGCTTTTCATGTGTTGGCACAATAACAGACCTTTGACTATCGTCATATTCTAAAATAGGTATAGCATTTTTATGTAATGACATTTTGTTTCCCTCCGTCAAATTTTCACATAAAGCAAAAAAGTGCTGTATTTTCCAGCACTTCTTCAATGGAAGCAATGGGGCTCGAACCCATGACCTCTCGCGTGTGAGGCGAACGCTCA
>CABSEJ010000013.1 GCA_902476765.1 uncultured Blautia sp. | reverse complement strand
TGAGATTGGCGTTTTTAATCCGACTCTGACTGGTGAAAATCGCCCGACGCTAACATCCCTGTTCCGGACTCACGGTATCATAGTTCCGGACTTCCGGTATCCGTTCCTCTGGAACAGGGGTACATTTTTACCGTAATATACACCTGCCAGACATATGCAGGGCATAGTGCTTGATAATGATGTCTTTGTAATCGAGCATACATTACCTCCTCATAAATGTATTTACCGCACCAGCGGTATTCTTCCATTATGAGGGATGGGGAATCTATAAATCAAAAGAAACCCTGGCCGCTCAGCTTCGCATTGCGGCCGTTTTGCTCCGCAAAACCGGCCGTAGTAGGCCGCTATTTGCACCGTAAACTGCATGCTGTATGCGATAGGCAGAAATATCATGAAATACCATCGGTTTTTGCACCATGAAATCGAAAAATTTGAAGGGAAAGAGGAGCAGAAGACAGCTTAGCAGATGGAGCGCTCCGTAAAATCCAGACAAGGGGTTTTTGCGCCCTGAAATAGGGAAACAGAAAAAGGAAGAGACAGTTCCGCAGAGAATCCAGGCTTGAAAAAGTCTGAATTCTCTGGGATTGTCTCTTTCCTGCTTGTCAGAGGGAAAAATCGGTATTAACCGACAGCCCCTTTCTTACTTATTCAAATTCTGGTGTATAGGGGATTCCGCAAAAAGAAGAAGCCCTTTATGAACGTCTGGCCAGCCAGATAGAGTATTACACAGAAGTACGTCTTGTTCCCTACGAGGATTCTTTGGCCTGTCTTTTTCTTCTGAAGGACCAGCGCCAGCAGCGGAGCCTGACTGCCCGGCTGGAAAAAATCCTGAAATCCTTCCGCTGTCTAGGCGGATTCAGCGATATTTTTCCCAAAGTCCAGGACTCTTCCCTGTATATGAAACAGGCATGGCGGGCCCTGGAGCAGGGAAAAGCCGCCTCACGAAAGGATATTTGTTTTTTCTATAAAGACTATGGCCTTTTTGATTTTCTGAACAGGGAAAAAGAAGAAAAAGAAATTTTTTGCTCCGCTGAAATTCTGGAAATACTGGATTATGACAGAGCCCATGGCACACCCTATATTGAAACGCTGAAAACCTATCTGCTATACGAAAGAAATGTATTGGAAACAGCCGCCGCTTTACACATACACCGGAACACGCTGACATACCGGCTGGGAAAAATCCAGGATTTGTTCCGGCTGAATTTAGATACGCCTCAAATCCGCTGCCGGTATCTCCTCAGTCTGCTGACCCTTTAACCAGGTTCAGCAGACTGAGTTTCCAAATCGAATATATATTAAACATTCAAAGCAATGATCTTAAATCCATATGCAAGAATCCCGGACATAGTCTTTGCTCTGGTTCAATAACCTCTGTTTTTTGAAACAGCGTATCGGTTTATTCTACGATATTCTGCAACCATACCCCTTTTTTCACCAGGATAAACCCAATGACACATTTGATAATATCCGCAAGCTGGACTGCCGCAAATATAAACACCACATAAAGAGTCGTGTAATGGCCCAGGACATAAGCCAGCGGCACGCTGACACAGCAGATAAACATGCTGTCAAAGAAAAAGGTAATGATGGTTCTTCCTCCTGAACGCAGAGTAAAATAAGTCGCATGTAGAAAGGCGTTCTGCGGCATAAAAACCGCTGTTACCATAATAAAATACTGGGCAAATTTCCTGGATTCAGGACTGGTATTGTAAAGCCTGGGGAAGATTGGGGATACGGCCAAAAGCAGTAGGGCCATTACCGTACAGCAAGCCACAGAAAAGGCAATCATCTTCCGATCCGTATCTTTTGCCTCCTCCATCTTTCCCGCTCCCAGAAGCTGGCCCACCACAATAGCTACCGAATCTCCCAAAGCAATAAACACCACATTAAACACATTGGAAATAGTGTTAGATATGTTCATTCCTGCAACCACATTCATTCCTCGCACAGAATAGCACTGCAGCAGCAAGGCCATACCTGCGGCCCAAAAGGTTTCATTTAAAAGCAAGGGCGTTCCCTTGATTAAAATCCTCTTGATAAGCCATCCTGGTATCTTCAGCGTAGCATACAGCCCTTTTGTAAAAGTATTAACCTGCTTATGTCTGTGGGTCCAGGCAATTACAATGACAGCCTCCACATATCTGGACAACACAGTGGCAATGGCTGCGCCTGCCACACCCAGCTCAGGAAAGCCAAATTTTCCATAAATCAAAAGGTAATTAAACACCAGATTTACAAAAACCGCCGTTACTCCTGCCTTCATGGGAATCACCGTCTGCCCGCATTCCCGCAGTGTGCTGGCGTAAACCTGCACCATCATAAAGGGCAAAAGCCCCACCAACATGATTCTCAGATACTGTTTTCCGTATCTTAAAGCTGCCGCCGGGTCTCCCCCGTCCTGGGAACCCTGGAGATACATTGAAATTAAAGAATCTCCTACTGCCAAAAAGACCAGAACCGTAATTCCTGTAAGCAGCACGGCCATCCACAGTTTAAAGCGGAAGGTATTTGCCACTCCCTCATCATCTTTTTGTCCGAAAAACTGGGCGGTAAAGATTCCCGCTCCCGAAACTCCGCCAAAAATACACAGATTATAGACAAAGATTAGCTGATTTACAATAGCCACACCTGTCATCTGCTCTGTGCCCACTTGCCCCACCATAATGTTGTCCAGCATACTGACAAAATTGGTGATTCCGTTCTGTATCATAATAGGCACTGCAATCATTAAAATCATTTTGTAGAACTTCTTGTCCCCGATAAATTTCTCCCGCAATCCCGCTGTCACTTTTATTTTCCTCCTGCTCTTTTTCTTTTGTCATTCTTTAACTATACACTACTTATGAGGGGCGGGACAAGATGTGTTCTTGCTGATTTGTGAAAAAGGGGAAAGAAGATTCAGTTGCTCCCGCTTATATTCCAGGGTTGTGTGGCAATAACAGTTGAGGGTTGTTTTCACATCTGCATGGCCCATCAGCTCGCTGAGAGTCTTGGCGTCCATTCCCGACATCAGGCAGCGGGTGGCAAAGGTATGACGCAAAGTATGGAATTTTCTGTAGGGAACCCCTGCCTCCCGCAGATATTTCTTATAACGGTACTGCATAGTTCTGGGGTCCATAGGTTTCTGAGGAATATCCGACAAAATATAACCTCTCTCACCCTTTTTAGGCCTATAGGAATAGAGAACATCTTTAATAAAGTCGGGAATAGGAATGGCCCGGAAAGAGCAGTCCGTCTTAGGCGGAGTGATAAAGAGAGCCGTGGTCTCAGGCTGCTTTTGGCTCTTCAGCCGCTGTACGGTGCGGTTTACATACAGGACATCTTCCTCCAGGTCAATATCTGACCATTTCAGGCTGCACAGTTCCCCAATCCGCAGTCCCGTGTACAGGCAAAGCAGCACACAAACTGTACTGATATTAGGATGAGAACGAAGATAATCTTCCAGCTTTTCCTGCTCAGAAGAGGAGAATACCTGAACCACATTCCGATTTTTCTTTAGCCGGATGTTCAGCCTCATGCCTGGGGAAAGCATATGCTCCTTCTGGGCCAGCACCAAACATTGATTTACAAGCATGGAAATACATCGCACAGTTTCACTGGACAAATTTTCGGAGCCCTCTCCGCTGCATTTAGATACTAGAAAACGCTTATAAGTTTCCAATAGCTCTTCCGAAATCTGGGATATCGGTATGTTCCGAAAGAAGGGCCGGATATACTTATAAAATAATTGATGATATTTGACGCTGGATGACATGGCAAGATTTGGCTCGTTTAAAACAAACCACTGTTCCATCAACTGATTGTAATACGTTTTCTGACACATAATAATTCTCCTTTTCGTTTCTTTCCATTATATAGGGGGCTATACTGCAAAACGCCAAAAATCCCACTTTTCGCCAAGAAAATCGATTAAATTTATCCCCTGCCCGATTAGCAGTTAAAAAGAAGGAGGCTTTCCTATAACCCCCGGCTTTCACAAGTCCGGGAAGGTCTACAGAAAAGTCTCCTTCTTTCATCTTCTGCTATTCTTTTTTATTTTATTCTTGTATGATAAGGAAATCCCTATTTCCAGGCCCGGTGCAGCTCCCCTACAGAGGCAAAGATATAATCCGGTCCGTAAGTGCAGGCCCCAGCCTCCTCTTCCGTAGCTTCTCCCGTAAGCACCAGGGCCGTTTCCACGCCGGCCTTATGTCCGCAGAGGATATCCGTGTACAGCCGGTCTCCCACTACCAGGGTTTCTTCCTTAGAAAAGTGATTCAGCCGCATAGCAGCTTCTACAATAGCGGTTTCCGGTTTTCCGATATACTGAGGCTGACGCTTCACTGCATGAGCCAGCATTTCACAGATAGCCCCACAGTCCGGCACATAGCCGAATTCTATAGGGCATACATAGTCCGGATTGGTAGCCAGATAGTCCACATCTCTGGTCAGCAGCACCTGGCAGGTATCCTGAAGCTTCTCGTAAGTAAGCTGATTATCATAAGCCACCAGCACACAATCAATATCCTCATCCTCACAATCTGTGGTAACCCGGATTTTATTTCTTTTCAGCTCCCGGATAAAGGACTTGGTTCCCATAACGTAAATCAGCTTTCCCTCATAATATCTTTTCAAATGCTGCACAGCCGCATAAGAGGCAGTGACAAAGTTAGAATAATCCCCGGAAATCCCCAGCTTCTGAAAGAACAGGATGTAATCGTCTATACTTTTTGTAGTGTTATTAGTGATAAACACAAACTGGCCGCCGCTCTCCTTCACATCCCGGAGAAATTCCCTGGTTCCTCCTATCAGCTGCTGACCCTTGCACACTGTACCGTCTATATCCAGGAGAAACAGCTTTTTATCTTTAAGCATAGAGAACCTCTTTCCGGACTTTTACTGCCACGTCAGGATAATTGGTAATCACAGCCTCTAAATCCCTTTCAATAAAAAGTCTCATATCCTCCTCTTTATTTACTGTCCATACTCTTACCTTCAGGCCGCTGTCCTGGTATCTGTCCATAAAATCTCCCATTTTCATATGATAAACCGCAGGATGTAATCCACATACTCCGTTATTTTTTGCATACTTTTCCACATCTAACATCACATCACTGTATAAATAGGCAGTCTGGGCCTCTGGATCCAGTTCTTTTATTTTCCCGATACTGTAATGGTTAAAGGAGGAATAGATAACCCGCTCCTCCATACCGGCCTGCTTTACAAGCTCTACTGTCTTCTCCTCCAGGCCAGGGTACCAGTAAATACCTGTTTTTAATTCAATGTTTACTTCCATACCCAGAGGTTTTACCGCCTCCAGCACCTCTTTCAGCGTAGGTATTTTCACCCCTTTATATTCCTTCTTTTTATTATGAAAGGAATATTTCTTTAATTCCTTTAAGGTAAAGTCCCTTACATTTCCCTTTCCGTTGCTGGTCCGGTCTATGGTTTCATCATGAATCACCACAACCTCCCCGTCTTTCGTAAGCTGCACATCCAGCTCGATTCCCTCTGCCCCCTGTTCCCTGGCCAGTAAAAAAGCCTCCAGGGTATTTTCCGGTGCATAGCCGCTGGCCCCTCTATGGGCAAATATTTTTGTCATTCATTTTCCTCCCGCATTTGAGCCTAATTCTTTCGCTCCTTTTCATCGTGCACTTGGCCCTGTCATCTTTCCTTTTGTGTACCGGAATTTTTGCCTCTGTGCCGATGCTGTTTCAGTCCCTCAGGTAGAAAGAGGCTGGGGCAGATCCCCAGCTTCCTTTCTTGCTGTTCCCTGGTATCAGTATACCCCGGAAACACATTTTATAGAATCTTTTTTATTCGTTTACCAGATTATATTCCTCGATGGACTCGTTAATAGAATCTGCCATATTGGTTACCGTATCTTCCACAGACTGCTTTCCGTTTAACAGGCTTTCAATTTCAGATTCCACAGTAGCTCTTGCCTCAGGGAATACACTGAGCAGGGCGCCTACATATTCCGGTGCAGAATCGTGAAGCTGGTCAATAGCGGTCTGGAACTGAGGATACTGAGCCAGGTTATCTTTAAACACCTGCTCCTCCTGGGCTGCAGTAGTTACAGGGAAATATCCGGTCTGGGTATTCCAGTAGGCCTGAGATTCGGGAGAAATCAGGAATTTTACAAACTCCCAGGTAGCTCTCAGCTTTTTGGGGTCTTCATTATTTAAAGCCCACAGGGAAGCACCGCCAATGGAAACACCGCCCTCATCGCTGTCCTTAATCTTGGGGAAATAAGCGGTTCCCACTTCAAACTTGCCGTTTACGTCCTGAAGAATCTGTTTCAGAGAAGCTGTAGAGCCCAGAGTGATAGCAGATTTTCCGGCGGAGAAATCTGCCAGTCCTGCATCCCCGCCTTTTCCTACAACAGGAGCATAACCTTTGTCGTTTAATGATTTCCAGGCAGTGAGAATATTCTCGGCAGCCCCGTTCTCATCGAAGGCCACGGCTGTAGCTGCGTCTGTACGGCCATTTCCGTTATTGGCATATTCCAGCCCCTGCTTTCCTATAAGCTGTTCAAAGAACCAACCATAGATACTCATAGACATAACCTCTCCGGCACCGCCTTGGTTCAGCAGTTTATCGCCGATAGCTTCAATTCCTTCCAGGCTCTCCGGGATTTCCGTGATTCCGGCCTTATCAAACATATCCTTATTATAATACATAATAGGAGTGGAAGAATTAAAAGGCATGGAATACAGCTTATCGTCAATGGTGTAGTAAGCAGCCAGGTTAGGTTCAATCTGAGATAGGTCATATCCGTCTGCGTCTACCATTTCCTGCATAGGGATAATCCAGCCAGAGTCAATCATAAACCTGGTTCCGATTTCATACACCTGTACCAAATCTGCACCCATATTTCCAATCTGAGCGCTCTTCAGCTTATTCAGAGAATCGTCATACTCTCCCTGGTACTGGGCGTTTACTGTGATTCCGTACTCATTCTCTTCGTTAAACTGTTCTACAAGAGTGTCAATGGCCTGACCGTTAACGCCGCCCATGGAATGCCAGAAGCTGATTTCCGTGCCGCTGACCTCAGAAGCATCTGCCATCTCCGGGGAGCCCCCTTCCTGGCTGCCTCCGTCTGCGTCAGCAGAAGCCTCCTGATTCTGCTCTGCAATGGTTTTTCCGCCGCCGCATCCTGCCAGGGCTCCCAATGCCATAATTGCCGCTAATACCAGTGAAACTGTTTTTTTCTTCATTTTTCTCTCCTTTTTCTCAAATATCATCCTTTTACCGCACCGGAGAACATACCCCGGATAAGCTGTTTCTGTCCTACTATAAAGATAGATATAGAAGGAATAATTACCATTACCACTCCCGCAATCATCATGGTGATGGACTGGGAGTCCACGCTGTCCAGCATACTGATACCAATCTGTACGGTTCTCATTTCATTAGAACCGGTTACCAGCAGAGGCCACATGTACTGATTCCATGCATTGATGAAGGTATACACAGCCATAGCCCCGATTGCTGATTTTGTCAGGGGTATCAGAATCTTCACAATAAACTTCAGGTTGCTGCATCCATCCAGCTTTGCTGATTCATACAAAGACATGGGGAAGGACATATAAAACTGACGGAACAGGAAAATTCCCATGGCCGAAGTCAGGTAAGGTACAATCAGTACCGGATAAGTGTCCAGCATTCCCAGATTTCCCACAGTCAGGTAATTGGAAATAATGGTGGCTTCTCCCGGCACCATCATGGTAGCCATAACAATCATAAACAGCACGCCTTTCCCCTTAAAATCCAGGAAGGAAAAGGCGAAGGCTGACAGGGAGCAGGTAATAATCTGTCCCAGGGTAATACATCCCGCTACCAGGAAGGAATTCAGGATAAACCGCAGCAGAGGCACCGTGGTAAAGGCATCTATGAAATTCTGCAGGGTTGGACTTTTTGGAAGCAGGTTCAGCTCCATTGTAAATAATTCATTGGAAGGCATGAAGGCAATGCTTACCGCATACAAAAGAGGAAGCAGCACAATCAACGCCACAATAATATTGATTCCAAGTCTCAGACCAGTCTTAACTCTTCTCCTGGTCAGAGCTTTTGCATTCATTTCTTTTTTCAGGGCAAGAAGCTCTTCCCTGGAGATTATCTTCTGCCCGGTAAGGGCCATGTTTTCGCTCTGGCTCATGAATACTGCACTCCTTTCTTTTCAATGCGGAACATTACCAGGGTAATCAGCATGATGATGATAAATAGAATAACTGACTGGGCTGCCGCACTTCCGAATCTGTAATTAAAGAAAGCATCTCTGTAAATGGAGTATACGATTACATTGGTAGTCTCATTAGGACCTCCCTCTGTCAGAATCTTAATCTGGCCGAAGGACTGGAAAGCCTGAATCACATTTACCACCAGGGTATAAAACATGATAGGGGAAAGCCCCGGAAGAGTCAGGCTGAAAAACTGCTGCACTCCTGTGGCACCGTCTACAGAGGCTCTCTCATAAATCGTGTCGTCAATATTTCCAAGTCCTGCGGAAAAATACAGGAAATTGATGCCGCTGTTCAGCCAGGCCGTAAGGATGGCTACGCAGATAAGAGCCGTCTTGGGGTCGTTTAACCAGTTAATGTCCAGCTTCAGCAGCTTATTTACAATACCCACGGAAGGGTGCAGCATAATTTGAAAAATCATGGCTGCGGAGCTGGAAGCAATGGCCATGGGAAGAGCATAGGCCGTACTGAAAAAACGGATTCCCGGAAAAGCCTTGTTGCACAGAACGGCTGCAATTAAACCGATAAGCATACTTCCCGCCACAACAATCACTACAAATATCAAAGTTACCTTCAGACTGTTAAGAAAAGATTCTGAGGTAAGTAAATCCACATAATTTTCCGCTCCCACGAAAAGCTTGGCCTGTCCCATTTTATCGGTCTTGTAAAGACTTAAATAGATAGTCTTTACGAAAGGATAAAACAGGAAAACAGCAAACACCAGCATACTGGGAAGCAAATAGCAGTATGGGGTCCAGTTAAAATTTTTCTTCGCCCTATTCATCACAGATTTCCCTCCACATAAAACAGATTTTCCTGGGTATCCATGTCAAACACATGAATTTTATCAGGATTAAAATATAAGGTGATTTTTTCTCCGGTTCTGGTCTGGTTTTCCGGACTCAGCCGTACGGAATGGCTTTTTCCCTGTGCGTCGAAGTAAAGGATGACCTCTGCTCCCAGCATCTCCCGGTTTACAATAGTCTCTTCAATGCCCACGCTGCTTCTATGGAAGCCTTCCGCCTTGGCCTTCTCATAATCGCAGATATCTTCCGGACGGATTCCCAGAATTACTTTTTTCCCCTGGTAGCTGTCTTTTAATCTCTCTCCTCTGTTTCCTTCCAGGTATACTTTCTTCCCCAGCTCTGTTCCTCCCAGATAGAGAACCGTTTTTCCTTCCTCTTCTCCTACCCAGGCGTCGAAAAAGTTCATGGAAGGAGAACCGATAAAGCCTGCCACAAAAAGATTAGCCGGGTTATTGTAAAGCTGGATAGGAGCCTCCACCTGCTGTACCACTCCGTCCTTCATCACAACAATCCTGGTTCCCAGGGTCATGGCCTCTGTCTGGTCGTGAGTCACATAAATAATGGTGGTCTCCAAATCCTTATGTAATTTAGAAAGCTCAATCCTCATCTGAGCCCTCAGCTTTGCATCCAGATTAGACAGAGGTTCATCCATTAAGAAAGCCTTGGGCTTTCGGATAATGGCGCTTCCAATAGCCACCCTCTGCTTCTGACCTCCGGAAAGCGCCCCGGGCTTTCGGTCCAGAAGATGTTCTATCTGCAGGGTTTTTGCCACCTGCCGAACTCTCTTGTCAATTTCTTCCTTAGGCACCTTTCTGATTTTCAGGGCATATGCCAGATTCCCGTAAACCGTCATATTGGGATACAAAGCATAATTCTGAAATACCATGGAAAGTCCCCTGTCCTTTGGCTCATAGTAGTTGCAAAGATTTCCGTCTATCCACAATTCTCCGTCGCTGATGTCCTCCAGCCCTGCAATCATCCGCAGGGTAGTGGACTTACCGCAGCCTGACGGGCCTACAAAGATGATAAATTCCCTGTCCTGAATGTCCAGGTTAAAATCCTTTACTGCGTAATGTTCACTGTCATACATTTTACATACGTTTCTCAGTGTGATTTCCGACACAGTGTTCTTCCTCCCTTAATTTTCCTACCCTTGGTTTTACATCATTCATTTTTTTCTCAAACATCACCTATTTTAGTGGGGAAAGCGAAAGCCAACTATCATGTTTGTAAAAAAAGTATGTTAAATCTATATAAAGCCATCGTACCTACTCTGAATAAGAGACCAAACGGCCCTTTGTACGCTGATGGTGGAGAGTGTTAAGTAAAAAAATGTTCGTATCTTGTAAAATTATATCCTTGTCGGATATTGCTATATTTTGCGATTCGTTTTATTATAGAAATATTAAAGCTTTTCAGCCCCGATCCCCCTTCAGCAAAGTCATATCCCGGGGAAAAAGCTGACAAATTTTGAAATCTTGAGGAGAGACTATGGATGAAAAATAGATTTTTCTACATGCTCAGAAAATTTCTGAGATTTCTGAAACGGCAGTTCCGGAATCCCCGAAAGCGTCTGGCCATAGAACTTCTGGCCGTGGTGCTGATAATCGGAATTGTTATTTTTATCGCTCTTTCCGGGCGAAACATACCCACAGATGATTTAGATGAGGGAATTTCTTACATAACAGCCCTGGAAAGCCAGGACACTTCAGAAACAGAAGCCGAAATTAAAGCTATTGAAAAAGAGGAGCGCAAAGCAGCTCTGGAAAACGGAGATTTAGATGTGTGGCAGCAGTTTACAGATTCCGCCATTTTAGGAGATTCCCGGGCCGTAGGCTTTTCTTACCACGGATTTGTGGAGGACAGCCGGGTCATGGCGGAGGGCGGAGCCACCATACGGGATATTGCCGGCTACACAGAGCAGCTGAAGCTTTTGAATCCTTCCAGCATTTTCCTTTGCTTCGGATTAAATGACGTAAGTATCGGCTACTGGGATAATGTGCAGGATTATATCACAGAACAGGATGAAATTCTTGGAGAACTGCAGGCAGAGCTCCCTGACGCTGTCATTTATGTAAACTCAATTATTCCGGCCATTGACCCTGCCTTTGAACGTTCTGAGAAGTGGAGAAAAATTCCGGACTGGAACCAGGAGATTAAAGCCCACTGTGAAGAAAATAACATTCCATATGTAGATATAACAGATACGGTGAATGAATATGAAGATTTATATGACCCTGACGGTATCCATATGAAAAAAGAATTCTACCAATATTGGGCCATTGATATGATAGCGGAGGTAAACGAATATGAATAAATCCCTGTCCCCTTTAACCCCTATCCGTATCCTTATGGTGGTGGGGCTTCTTGTATTCATCATCATGCTTCAGATGGGCACCCCGGACAGCCAATCTTCTCTTGAGGAAGTAAGCCAGGCTGTATCCGGTTCCGTAAGCCTGGAAGGCATGGAAGAAAGCAGCAATCAGATGTTTAAAAAGTTCTACGGTCTAAATGCCAATGATTACGAGGGAGTTGCCCTGTACGCTCCTGCCAGCAATATGGATGCAGAGGAAATCTTAATTGTAAAATTAAAGGACAGTTCCCAGGCTGAGGCTGTCACATCAGCCGTAAACAAGCGGCTGGAAACCCAGAAATCCAGCTTCGAGGGCTATGGCATAGAGCAGTTTGACCTGCTGGAGGACCACATTTTAGACGTCCAGGGAAATTTCATTCTCTATGTGGTACACCCGGATGCTTCCAAGGCAGACCAGGCATTTAAGGACAGTCTGTGACAGGAGAATGTAAAACAGCTTCATAGAAATGTCCTGTCATCCAAAGCTGCCTCATGAAGGGCGGCTTCATGATATGCTGTCGGGCCGATAGACAGTATATAATATAGGAAAGGATTCCATGTTATGATTTTCAGCAGTATTTTCTTTTTATTTGTTTTCCTTCCCGTCACCCTGCTTTTATACTATCTGGTGCCGTGGAAGCTTAAAAATTTCATACTTCTGCTGTGCAGTCTGATATTTTATGCCTGGGGCGAACCGGTATATGTGTTCCTCATGCTGTTCAGCATTATTTTCAATTTTATCAGCGGCATCGAAATCCAGCGCTATCAGGAGCAGGAACAGACAAAGCTGCTGGGGTTCAGTTTTTGGTTTACGGTTGCCGTGAACCTGGCTATTCTTGGCTTTTTTAAATATTATGGCTTCCTCATCGGAAATCTGAACGCTATACTTCCTTTTGACATTCCCTACCGGGATTTACCCCTTCCCATAGGTATTTCTTTCTACACCTTCCAGACCCTGTCCTATATCATAGACGTATACTGGGGTCGGGTTCCGGTGCAGAAAAATTTCATAAAATTCGGTACCTATGTGACTATGTTTCCCCAGCTTATTGCCGGTCCTATTGTCCGTTATGCGGATGTGGACATGCAGCTCTCTAAAAGAAGTCTGAGCCTCTACAAATTCGGCCAGGGTGTGGCCTGGTTCCTGCGGGGACTGGGTAAAAAGGTGCTTTTGGCCAACAATATCGGCATGACTTTTGACGCTATTCTGGCTCTTGCTCCCGGGGAGCGTTCCGTGGTTACCGCCTGGGTGGGCTGTATCGCTTACGCTATGCAGATTTACTTTGACTTCAGCGGGTATTCTGATATGGCTGTAGGCCTGGGAAAAATGCTGGGCTTTGAATTTGTGAAAAACTTTGATTATCCCTATATTTCCAAAAGCGTGACTGAATTCTGGAGAAGGTGGCATATTTCCCTGGGGACCTGGTTCCGGGAATATGTGTATATTCCTCTGGGCGGCAACCGGGTATCCGTATTAAAGCATGTGCGGAATATTTTAGTTGTATGGATGCTCACCGGCTTCTGGCACGGAGCTGCCTGGAACTTTATGCTGTGGGGTCTCTACTATGGTCTTCTGCTGCTTCTGGAAAAATATTTCCTGGCCGATAAGCTGAAACGGCTTCCCGAAAAGGTCAGCCAGCTATATGCTTTTGTGCTTGTATTGTTTGGCTGGGTACTGTTTTTCTCTCCAACACTTGCTGATGCTATCC
This sequence comes from uncultured Blautia sp., assembly GCA_902476765.1. Lineage (GTDB taxonomy): Bacteria > Bacillota > Clostridia > Lachnospirales > Lachnospiraceae > Blautia. The sequence goes on along the minus strand of CABSEJ010000013.1, from coordinate 27,448 downwards.
GATATCTGGGAAATATGTTAGGAATCGGCGGCAGCGGATTCCTGGATTCCACGGGACTTTACTATCTGGCAGGCAGCTTTATCCTGCTTGTTATATGTTTCCTGTGTTCCACCCCATGGGTATGGAAAAAATTCCGGCGGTTTGTTCTGCAAAAGGGTTCTTATCCTTCCATCGCAGCAGCCGTTGTTTATACCGCTATATTCATTTTTTCCATTGCTTACCTGGTGAATGCAACTTATAATCCGTTCCTGTATTTCCGCTTTTAGCCTGCTGACAGGATGGCGGAATGAAGCAATATACCTTTTACTGCCGCTATGGAAAAAATCAATTATCATGCCGGAGGAATTTAAATCATGAGAAAAAAGAATTTAACTCCCGAGGAAAAGCGGAAACGCAGAGAAAAAATCTATCGGGAGAGAACTTTTAAAATATATATAAAAATCACAATTATATTTCTCCTTTTCCTGCTCATCGCCTGTGTTTTCAATATTTTCAGCAAGGATAAGGAATATTCAGAGACAGAGAACCGTATGCTGGCCCAGAAGCCGGAGTTTTCTCTGGACAGCCTGGCAAGCGGAGACTTTATGACAGATATGGAGGACTATGTAACAGACCAGTTTTTCCTCAGAGACAGTTGGATTAACCTGAAGCTTCTGGAAGACATGGCCCTGGGAAAAAGAGAATCCAACGGGGTTTATATAGGAAAGAAAAGCACCCTTATGGAGATTCCGGAAAATAATCCGGATGAAGAGGCTGTATCCAACAATCTGGAGGCCATCCGTGATTTCGCACTGCGCCATGAGGATATAAATTCCGTCATGACACTGATTCCCAATGCCGCCTATGTCTGCCGCCAGCTTCTGCCTGCAAATGCCCCGGTGCGGGACCAGCAGGCGGATATTGACAATGCTCTGGCCGTCACTGGCAGCGCTCTGACCTTTGTAGATGTAACCGAAGTCATGACAGACCATCGGGAAGAGGACATCTATTATAAAACCGACCATCATTGGACCAGCCTGGGCGCCCGCTATGCTTTTGAGGCTCTGGCCGGGGCTCTGGGTATTGAAAATCCGGCCCAGGACTATGACATATATCCGGTGACTCACAGCTTTTCCGGAACGCTGGCCTCCAAAAGCGGTTATGACAAAGAGGCAGATACCATTGAAATCTATGTCCCTCAAGGGGTCGATACAGACTGCGTGGTCAACTATGTAGATGAGCAAAAGAAAAGCGCCTCCATCTATGACAGCAGCGCCTTGGAACAGAAAGACCAGTATGAGGTATTTTTTGGCGGAAATCACACCCGGATAGATATTACCACACCTCTGGAGGAAAATAAAAACCTGCTTCTTTTCAAGGATTCCTATGCCAACTGTTTCGTTCAGTTCCTGGTTCCTTATTACAGAAGCATTACCATCATCGATCCCAGATATTACTACGACGATATTGACCGCCTGATACGGGATAACGCTATTACAGACGTTCTTTTCCTCTATAATGTCAATACCTTCATGACTGACAATTCTCTGGCTGATGTGCTGGCTGAAACCCAGGAGACAAACACAGAGGATGCCTCCCCTTCCGACAGCACCCAGGATGGAAATTCCGACACACAGGCAGGAGGGACAGACAACACAGGGGAGAACGGAACAGAAGCAAACGGGACAGAAGCAGATGACAGCCAAGATGACGAGGCAGACTCTAACGAAGATGAATCAGATGATACCTCTGAGGCAGACAGGACTGATGATACCCAGGGAAATGACTCTGAAGCCTAGTGTACTGACATGTTCATATATTTATCCCCTCAGTATACACTGAGGGGATAAATGTTCTCAAATTCAAATTCCGCTTAATGCCACAGTTCCCGGCGTTATCAAATCTTCACCCAGACCATCATTTCTCCTACTCCCCGGTTGGTCCAGGCATAATAGGGGATAAATTTCAGGCTGCAGGGTTCGTAGTTCTTACCCTGGTAGGCCCGGTAAAGAGTCTCTCCCTTCCATCCTTTTTGGGAAACCTTCTTTCCCTTTGTCTCAATGGTGACAACTCCCTTTAATAACTCCGGCTCCTCTTTTATAGCAAAATCTGCATCTTCCTGAAGATAAATTGCGGAAAGATTTTTTCCATTGTCTGTTTCTTCCAGGCAGTATACCAAGGGGCCTCTTGTAACCGCCACTTTTCCCAGGTCCTCCCTTACCAGAGGATTGGCCTCTACAAGCTGCACCGGCATGTCCAGAACCAGAAGAACTTCATCCCCGTTTTTCCAGGTTCTCTCCAGCATAACATATCCCTGATTCCTGCTATACTCCTGCACTTCTCCGTTTACTTTAAGAGAATAACTCTGGCACCAGCCGGGGATTCTCAATGCCAAAGCAAAGGTGCTGTCTTCCTTATTTTCCACTGTAATCTTTATCTGCCCTGCCCAGGGATACCTGGTTTCAACGGTAATCTGATTTTCTTTACCGTCTTTAACTGTCTGCAGTTTTCCGCCTACAAACAGGTTCATATACAGGCTGTCCGGGCTTTCCTCGAAAGCATAGCCTCCAATAGAAGACAACAATCTTGCTACATTTGGAGGACAGCAGGCACAGCCGAACCACTTCTGTCTCTCTGGTTTTACATGACGTTTGTTATAATCCTTCAGGCAGGCCTCAGGCTCCACCTCCAGAGGATTTACATAGAAAAAGCTTTTGCCGTCCAGGGACATGCCGCTGATAACCCCATTGTACAATGCCTGTTCCATAACGTCCGCATATCTGCTGTCTTTGGTAATCTCAAACATTCTCCTGGCAAAGAAAATCAAGCCGATTGCCGCACAGGTTTCCCCGTATACCGTATCATTAGGCAAATCATAATCAAAGCTAAATGCCTCTCCGTGTTCTGTGGCCCCGATAGCACCAGTGACATACATCTGCTTCTGGGTAATATTGTCCCACAGCTTCCGGCAAGCCTCAAACAACTCCTTGTCTTCTGTCTTACTGGCTACTTCCGCCATTCCCGAATACAGATATACAGCCCGCACCGCATGTCCCTCTGCTTTGTCCTGCTCTCTTACTGGTTTTCCGGCCTGATAATACTGTTTCTTCATATAGCTGTCATCCCAAAAACAAGTATTACCGTTCTTTTTACACTCCTCCTCAAAAAACAGAGGCGCCTGGCCTCTCTGGTCTATAAAATATTTAGCCAGCTTCAAATGCTTTTCGTCTCCTGTCACCTCATAAAGAGCAGCCAGTGCCATCTCTGCCACCTCATGGCCGGGATAGCCGGGAATCTTACCTTCCTCTGTTCCCAGGCAGCCGGCAATACATTCTGCGTATTTTATGGCAATATCCAGGAATTTTCTCTTTCCTGTAGCCCTGTAATAAGCCACAGCAGCCTCTGTCATATGTCCGAAGCAGTACAGCTCATGATTATCCATAAGGTTGGTAAACCTTTTATCCAGGCCATTGATAATATAATAAGTATCCAGATATCCGTCTGGCTGCTGGGCTGCTCCGATTAAATCTATAGTTTCATCTGCCGTTTTTTCCAGCTCTTCATCCTTGTGCCAGGTAAGGGAGTAAGCCACGGCTTCCAGCCACTTATACACATCACTGTCCTGGAATACCATACCCTGGAAGGTACCCTCCTGCTGTCCTGAAGCCACCCGGAAATTTTCAATACAGTGACTGGGCTGGGCGTCCGGAATCCTGTCATTTAAAGCCTCCCACTGGTAAGGAATCACATGCTCTCTCACCAGCTCCATATATTCCTTCCAAAACTTGTCCTCAATCTGAATCTGTCCTAAAGGAAAGGGGCTCAGCTTTTTTTCTAACATAATCATATCCTCCTTATTTTCATTTAAGATTTCCGCAGCAGTTCAGCCTCCATAAGCATAGTGGAATTTTACCAATGACCCAGGCTGAACTGTTACAGATTTCCCTGAGATTTCTTACTTGTTCTGTTGTTTTTTTGATGGTACTATAGTATCACAGTTATGTTTTTACACAACTCACAGATTAAAAGAAAAGGTGGACAAATCCAATATGTTATTCTGCGTTGCCGATGCCTCTCACCCTGTAAAGTATATCTCCAGCGGAAATCTTTTAAGCACAGACGGATTTCTGCATGACCGCCGCCGTATGGACTGCTTTGTATTTATTATAGTTGTCCGGGGCACCCTGCATCTTCATCAGGAGGGCCATAATCTTGATATAGGAGAGAATCAGTCTGTACTTTTGTTCCCGGGAAAGCTTCATTACGGAAGCCGGCCCTCTAAGGGAAAACTCTCCTATTACTGGGTGCATTTCTCCGGGGATGCCTCCCACTTTCATATTTGCAATCAAAACTCTTTGGAAAAATGGTGGAATGCCGGGGAGGAACAGCCTCTGTCCCTGACTCCCTCTCCCATGAATTATTTCATTCTGCCGGAAGCCGGCAGCCTGTCTCCGGAAAAACGTTCCCTGCTGCTTTTTGTCCAGCTTTTGGATATTGCCAAAAGAGACAATTATCAAGACTCCTGGCATGTGCGCTACGCCCTGAATTTGCTGCTTTCTGAATACACCCAGGAAATCCTGTCCCAGGGAACCTTGCTGACCCCTCAGGTTCCGGCTCAAATCCACAGTATTATCCAGTGGATACGTTCTCATTATGACGAGCCCATTACCGTGGACTCCCTGGCCGCCCAATATGGCTACCACCCCACTTACCTGACTGCCCTTATGAAAAAGCATACCGGGTATCCGGTTTCTTCCTATATCAATCACATAAGAATTTTTGCAGCCAAAAATCTCCTGCTAAGCGGAAATACTCTCTCCGTAAAAGAAATCAGCCAGATGTGCGGTTTTTCAGACGAAAAGTATTTTATGAGGCTTTTCAAGAAAATAGAGGGTATAACCCCCAGTCAGTACAGAAATGCTTTTTATGAAAGGAATATGAATAAAAATTAGGTTTTAACAGGAAAGAAGCCGCCTTCCAAAGCCAAAACCCGGCGGCAGCAGCCAAGTGGTATCGGACATCCCACCTGACCTGCGCCTGGTAACACAGGCTTGGTATCAGCGGCCTCTCTCATTGTTTATCAGCGGCAGCCGCCAAACGTACATTCAAGTGTGCCCGCTTGACTTGCTGCCCGCAAATATAAAGGGGGAAAATGTGTCAAATCAGAAAATCATGTTTTTTCTTATGTTTCTTTTATATTTTTTATGCTTCTTCTTTTACTACCTTATATCCCTGCATCTTAGCAGCTTTGTCTAAGTACTCAGGGTCTAATCTCGGCATAAGCTTACCAATTTCCCAAGGAAATACGGTATAGAACCATCTGTTAATTCTGTCCACATAGTTGAACCAGCTCCATAACAGGCTCTTTAATTCCTCTTTTGTAGTAATCGTATCGTAGGAATCCTCAATATCTAATGTGAAATCCCACATTAACTTCAGATTCAGCCATGGTGCCGGGCAGCCTTCTCCATACTGTCCGCCCATCAGATTGGCCATTTCATGATTCAGGTATACAAACATCTGTTTACAATGCTCCAGTGAAAAACGGTCGTCTCCTAAAATACAGTACATAGCCGGTTCAATGGTCCACCATCCCATAGCCTGAGTATCGCCTGTCAGGAAAAACAGATTTCCTAAAGTCTGTCCCTGGGTACCGGCTCCACTTGGGAAAACACCCATCTTAGACATTGTCACATATTCCGGTTCGTCAAACCAAATTCTATCATTCTCTGCCTCAATAGCAGCTTTAACATCTCTCCAATGCTTACCCATTACTTAACCCTCCATTCTGCTAAGTGTAATTGTTCCCAGCTTATGATATAAAAAGCTGTGGTTCCATAAATCTTCCCTGGCCTTTTCCAAATCTTCCAGGCATTCTTCATCTACCTGAAGTACATAGGCACCGCCTGAACGCAGAGGCTCTGTACAGCTTGGGCCATAACAGAAGAGAATATTCCATCCACACCAGATTAATTCTCCTGCTCTTACCTCTAATTTCTCAGAGCCGGAAACCAGGTACGGGCTGTCTTCTACCAGAGGGCTTGTCTGGTCGCCGATATACTTAGGCGGCTCGATTGGCGGTCTTGGAAACAGGACGGTCAAATCTCCTGTAGATAATGTTGGATGGGAGAAAAATTTCACCGGTTTTTCCAGAAATTCCCAGAAATTTTCAGCCATCACAGGCTCTTCCTTGTCCCTCAGCGTACCAGTAAATGTAATACCGCAGCTTGGAACCTCAAACAATACTTTTCTCATAGTTTTTACCTCCATTTTTTTATCTATGTAAATCTTCTCAGACTTACAATCAAATTAAATTCTTACCTCCGTCAATTGGAATCACTGCCCCATTTATGTATTTGCTGCAGCTTGTAAGATATAAAATCAATTCTGCCACTTCTTCCTTGCTTCCTCTGTGAAGAGGAATTCCACCTACTGTTATCACTCTTTTTTCCTGGTCAATTATTTCACCTCTGGCGGAAAGAATATCATTCCCCTCTGAAGAGTCCAAAAAAGATGCTGGACAAATTGCATTACACTGAATATACGGAGAATAGGTAACTGCTAAAAGCTGCATCAGCTTTGCAAGCCCGATTTTTGCTATAGAATGAGGTATAAAATCCGGCCAATTCTCATAGTAGGAATTTCCTATAAGAGCCAGCATTTTGCCTCCATCGTTTTTCATCATCAATTCTGCTGCTTTTCGGCTTAAAAAGAACGGACCCTTTAAAATAATATTCATAGAGCTGTCCCATATCTTCTCCGTCACCTGGTCAACAGGCTGATTATTGAAGTTACTGGCATTGTGCAGAAGTACATCCAGTCTTCCGTATTCTTCTTCAATGATTGAAACTACCTCTTCTAACCGGGAAATATTTCCATTGTCTGCTTCTATGACAACACACCGTCTTCCCAATTCTTCAATCTCTGCTTTTGTCTCCTGGGCCTCTTTTAAAGTTTTGTAGTATGTAATGGCCAGATTTGCTCCTGCCTGTGCGTACTGTAAAGCAAAGAATTTACCTGCTTTCTCTGCACCTCCGGTTATCAAAACCGTCTTATCCGTAAAATCGAATTTCATAGTACCTCCCGTCTCTATGGGTCTCTATGGCATGGGCATAATCTCCCCTCCTGCCAGGTAAATCGTTTGTCCGGTCATATAATCATTTTCAGGAAGCAGGAACGTCAGTATGCCGTTTGCTACGTCTGTAGGAGTGGCAAATCTTCCTAAAGGATTATTCTTTAATTGCTGTTCTTCCAATTGGTTCCATTGGCTCCCTAAATTTTTCTGTTGGGTAACAATCTTCCCCGGAGCTACTGCATTCACCGTAATATGATTCTTCCCCTCTTCTAAAGCCAGAGTTTTGGTAAAGGCATTCAAACCGGCCTTAACTGCTGAAAAGGGAGCGCACCCCTCAAGGAACCGATAGGACAAGCCTCCGGACAAATACACAATCTTTCCGTATTTCTGCCGCCTCATATATGGAAGAACAGCTTTGACAATATGGAAATACGCCTTCATAGCATCGATATGGGGTTCCCAGTCTTCCCATTCCATATCTGCGATTACCGTGGGCTGAAACTCTTTGTCCCTGTGAATCAAATCTACGGCCCCGTGGATTTCACCCATTTCTTCCGCCGCTTTCTGCACACAGCGAACTGCTTCCTCTTTTTTCGTCACATCACCCTGTATGACCAGAGCTTTTCCTCCTGCTGACTTTATGGATTCAGCTATGACCTGTGCCCGTTCCAATCCTCTGTTGCAGTGAACTGCAACATGCGCACCCTGATTAGCAATAACCTGGCAGACAGAACTTCCAATTCTTCCTGTAGCCCCAAAAACAAGTATATTTTTACCATGAAGTGCGTTTTCCATATTTGCCTCCTATTATTGATACATTTTGCTCAATCCAAAGATTCTTTCGATAATGTATATGACCACCAGCGATATAAGAATAAATACCGCAGAAAATGCTGATACCATTGGCGAGAACTCTTCTGTTATGTGGGTATAGAGTCTCAACGGGTATGTAACGGTGTCTGCATTTCTCAGGAACATTATGATGACCGCTTCGTCAAAGGACACTACGAAAGCAAAAATAACACCTGAGATAATGCCTCTTTTCACACAAGGTAAAGTAACTTTAAATAAGGTTTTAACAGGCCGTGCCCCCAAAACAAGAGAGGCCTCTTCGAAACTGACATCCAATCCATAGAGGGCTGCCGTTACGCTTCTGATTACATAGGGTATTTGTATAGCACAGTAGGACAGCACTAATTTCCAATATGGAATCACAACCTTCACAGAAGAAAAGGCCAAAAGGAAAGCAACTGCAAACACTACCGTAGGTACCACCATAGGCGCCATAAAAATCAGTTCAAAAATTTCTTTTATCCTGCCTTTTGTTTTCCAGAAATAGAGGCTGACCATCGTTCCCAGAACTGCAGATATAGCAGTACTGACCACAGCAATTTTTAAGCTGATGAAAACAGAATGAAAAAAGTCTGTATTATGCATGGCTTCTGCATACCATTTCAGGGTAAACCCTTCAATAGGAAACACTGCCCGATTGCCTTCCCCAAAGGATGTAATTACAACAACGACCAAAGGAAGAAGTAAAAACAAATATACGATTACACTAAAAATATTTCCGGCTACTTTATATTTCCGCATATATCTTCCCTCCTGCTTTTGTTAATCCTGAATCGTCAGCTTCTGCGAAAGGACATTGGAAAGTATAACAATCAACATAGATACTACCAAGAGAATGACCGAGAGAGCCGCTGCAAAGCTCCAGTCAAAAATAAACATAGTCTGTTGATAAATCATGTTTGTCATTACCATAACTTTTCCGCCGCCCAGCATAACAGGAACCATAAAGGCTGCTGTATTCAGTGCAAATACCAGAAGTGCACCGGATATAAGTCCGGGAAGTGTCAAAGGCAGCGTTACTTTAAAAAATGTTTTCGCAAACCCGGCTCCGAATACATAAGAAGCTTCTTCCACACAGGTATCCACGTTTTCTATGGGGCTAATCATTATCATTGCAAAGTAGGGCAGACCGCAGTGAATCAGGCCCATAATAACGCCCACATTACTTCCCAAAAAATTCATAGGTTCGTCTATAATATGCAATGCCTGCAGTATAATACTGAATACACCGCTTTTGGGCAGAATAGCCATCCATCCAAACATACGAATGGTTATGGATACCCAGAGAGGCAGCACCAGAAAGGTGGTGGCAATACTCCTCTTCAGACCCTGCATATGGGCAATCTTATATGCAATGGGATACCCCATAATAATGCAAAACACCACTGACCAGAGGCTTAAAATCAAGGTTCTGGCCAACATATCCAGGTAATACGGGTCCTTGAAAAATGTAACGAAATACTGAATTGTATATTCACCGGTCTCCTCATCACAAATACTTAGCCACAGCATCCGCACTAACGGTATAAGGTAAATAATCAAAAGGAAGGCAAACGGAAGGATAACATACCACTTATTGACATAGGTCCATTTCTTTTCTTTTTTGTTCTTATTCACTTATATCCCTCATTTCCTTAGTTCGAAGCTGCTGCGTCAGCCAGAAAGCGGAGGCACTATGCTCACGCAGCAGTCGACTGCTAGTTTTTAAATACCTTATTCCATCTGTCTACAAATTCTGCCCTGTCTTCTTCTGTAATCATTTCCTGGTCAAAGAAAATAAGGTTCTGTATAGCTTCCTCGCCGTATGGCATAAATGGCTGAAGGTCTTCCGGAATCTCACATTTCTTATTGGAAGGAGCATAGTAATTGTTTGTGGCATATGCGTATTCTGCATCTACACCAATCAGTTCATTTACTAATTCGTTGGCCAGGTCCGGAACCTGGGTATTTTTTGCAATTGCCACATAGGTAGGCATACCCGGCAGGCCTTCTTCCAGGTCCGCATAAGAAATTTCGTCATGTCCGTCCTGCGTTAACATGGCTGTTCGCCCATTGGTATGAATCGCAATTACCGCATCGCCATTGATCAGGGCTGTATCCGTATCACTGTGCTGGCCGGAAACCATATACACATTTGGCGCCAGTTCTTCCAGTTTTGCAAATACATCGTCCCAACAGGATTTATCGGTAAGAGAAGAATTAAAAAAGGCATGAGCCGTCATTTCCGCCAATTCATATCCGCCGCCGAAAGTAACATCGCTGACAATAACTTTTCCGGCATATTCCGGATTCCATAAATCTTTCCAGCTTGTAGGCTCCTCAATCAAATCATTCCGGTAAGCATATCCTCTGGTTCCCCAGTTGGTAATCACACCATAAGGTTCTGATTTTGCTTCGTCATACAAATCCGCAGCATTAGACATAGCGCTGAAATCCAGTTCTTTGGTCACCCCCAGAAGTTTTGCATTCATCATCTCATAATAATTCACATGCAGCACATCTACGGACGGTTCATTGCCTTCTGCCTTTAGCTGTGCTATAGGCGCCGAACCCAGAACGATTTCCATAGTTGCCCCGGTGCGTTCCTCAAACGCAGGTTTTACAATGTCTCTGAGAGTTTCTTCATAGGTTCCGCCCCAAGCGGAAACTCTTACGGTCTGTCCCTCATAGGGTTTCTTCTCTTCACTTTCTGAGGAACTCTCTGTACTTTCGCTGCTCTCTGTCTCTCCGGAGCCGCTGTCCCCGCATCCCGTAAAACCAAATACCATAACCGTGGCCAGGAACATTGCCAGAACTCGTTTTTTCATACTGCTACCTCCTTTAATGAAAATAAAATTATTATATATCCGGGGCCATAAGCCTCGCTTTTCATCCCATCAGAACGATTTTGTCTTTATCTAATTCTACTTTTACAGAATCATCAATATCGGCAAATGCCCTGTCAGGATGGATTTCACATTCTACTTCTTTATCATTCTGCAGTCTGAGCTTGTACCTTACCACAGACCCCAAAAAGTTCTTTTCCATTACAGTACCATTTAAGAGATTCAACCCCTTGTCCTCCGGACGTCTTATCCTGATATTTTCCGGTCGTATCAGTATGGTTTTGCTATCCCCTATTGCAGCTTGGAAATCCCCGTCACACTCTATGTCCATACCCTCTCCGATTTGAACCAGTATTTTACCTTTTTCTGCTTTTTCTACAATCCCATCTATCAAGTTGGCGTGACCGATAAAATCTGCTACAAACTTTGATTTTGGAGTGTTGTATAATTCTACAGGGGTTGCCAGCTGTTCAATTTCTCCCTTATTCATAACAGCAATATAGTCAGAAATTGTTAATGCTTCCTCCTGGTCATGAGTTACATAGATTGCAGTAATTTTTAATTGTTTCAAAAGATTTCGAATTTCAATCCTGGTCTGTACCCGCAACTTGGCATCCAGATTTGACAATGGTTCATCAAATAACATAATCTGCGGTTCTACGGCCATAGCTCTTGCAAGAGAGACTCTCTGCTGCTGTCCCCCGGAAAGCTGCCTTGGATATCTTTTCTCCACTCCCTCCAGCTGAACAATAGATAAAACTTCTTCTGCTTTCTTTTTTAGCTTTTCTTTATCTTTTATTCCTCTGTTTTTAAGACCATACACAACATTGTCATATACTGTCATATGGGGAAACAATGCATAGTTCTGAAATACCATGGCAATATCTCTTTTGTAGGGCGGTTTATTTGTAATATCTTCGCCTGCAAGAAATACACTTCCCTCTGTAGGAGTCAATAATCCCGCAATCATCCGCAAAGTAGTTGTCTTTCCGCATCCGCTGGGACCCAGCAGCGATAAGATTTCACCTTTTTGGATTTTTATATTGACTTTGTTTACTGCACGAAAGCTTTTATAATCCTTCACCAGTTCCTTCAGTTCCAACTGACAACCCATCTTTCATCCTCCTTACACTTTATAATATAGTTTGTTCATATATGTATATATTTATGTATAGTCCATTTTACTTCAAAACTCATATACCTTTGTTTCGGTAAGTTGGTTTTGATTATATCCACTCTTTTTGTGTATGTCAACACATTTTTTTAATTTTTTCTCATTTATTTTGATATTTTTTTGACAATTTTTATTTTCTTTTCCAGTTATACTCATAAATTTTTCACAAAAAATATTTTTCAATATATCTTGTGTTTGGAAATTCACTATGCTATAATGTACAAAAACAAATACGTATATACATTTAATTCAAAATGGTCATTATTATCTGTACCATTTACGAAAGGAGTATTGGCAATGATGAAAAAGATTCTGAACGACCCGTTTTCCTTTGTTGACGAAACTATGGAAGGCATCTTAAAGGCCCATCCTGACCAGTTAAAAACGGTCAACAATAATCTGAGAGCAATTACCAGAGCCGACGCACCTGTACAAGGGAAGGTGGCCATTGCCACCGGAGGCGGTTCCGGGCATCTTCCTGTATTTTTAGGTTATGTGGGGAAAGGAATGGCTGATGGCTGTTCCGTAGGAAATATATTTTCTTCGCCCACTGCCAAGCAAATGAAAGAGGTTACCAAAGCAATAGACGGCGGAAAGGGCGTTCTTTATCTTTACGGCCGCTATCAGGGAGATATGATGAACTTTGATATGTCCGCCGAAGATTGTATGGATGCAGGAATTCCTGTAGAGACTGTTCTTGTCACAGATGACGTAGCTTCTGCCCCTTCGGAAGAATGGCAGAAACGCAGAGGAGTAGCGGGCCTTTTTTTCGCATATAAAATAGCCGGAGCGAAAGCAGAAACCGGCGCTGACCTGTCCGCTGTAAAAGCTGCTGCCGAAAAAGCCGTACAAAACATGCGGAGCATGGGTGTGGCTTTAAGCCCCTGTACAATTCCCACCGCCCAGAAGCCCACCTTCCAGGTTCCGGAAGACGAAATGGAAATTGGTATGGGCATTCACGGAGAAGCCGGCATCCGGCGCTGTAAAATGGAGACAGCTCAGCAGATTGCCGCCACTTTGGTGGACTACATTGTAAAAGACCTTCCCTATCAGGCTCAGGATGAAGTAGCTGTACTGGTAAATAGCCTTGGGGGTACTCCATTGGAAGAATTGTATATTTTATACAACGAAGTGGAAAAGCTGCTGTCTGAAAGGTCCATACGGATATACCGCCCCTATGTTGGACGTTATGCCTGCTCTATGGAAATGCAGGGAGCGTCTTTGACACTTATGAAACTGGATGAAGAGCTGAAAGAGCTATTAGATGCTCCGGCTGAAACACCTTTCTTTATTCAGCCGCAAAAAAAGGAGGAGCAATGAAAGATTATCTGAGTGCAACAGATTTACAAAATATGCTGTTAAAGCTATATCAGGATATAGCCCTGTCTGAAAATACATTAACCGAATTAGATTCAGCCATAGGAGACGGGGATTTAGGGATGACTCTTATGATTGGCTTCAAGGAGGTTGATTCGTTATTAAAAAGCCATAGTTTTCATACTATATCTGAACTTCTCCCGGCCAGCGCAGAAGCATTTTCCGAAAAAGCTGCTTCCACTTTCGCCACACTGTTTACGATTATGTTAAAGGCAGCAGGCAAAGCCGCTTCTGAGTATTCCTCTGTAGGAACCTCCCAGGCAGCTGCCATGCTGGAAGCGGCTGTATCTGCTGTTCAAAAACGTGGGAAAGCCCAGCTTGGAGACAAAACTTTATTAGACGCTCTGATTCCTGCTGCCCAGGCATTAAAGCAGGCCGACCGGGAAAATTTACCGTTATCCCAGGCAGCAGTCCTTTCCCTGAAGGAAGCCAGGGAAGGCGCCGAAAAAACAATAGCTATGAAAGCGAGAACCGGCCGTTCCGGCTATCTGGGAGACAGAACCATTGGGCAGAAAGACCCCGGCGCTGCCGCCGTGGTGGTTATTCTGGAGTCTTTCGTCTCTTATATTGTTTAAAAAATCCGCCTTAGAATACAGACAATATTGGAATACACAAAATAACTCTACTTTTTCCATGCTTTTATAAAAATTTTTCGGGAGGATTATTATGCAAAATTTCGTGTATTATGCACCTACAGAAATCATCTTTGGAAAAAACACAGAAAAGGAAACAGGAAAAATTGTAAAAAAATGGGGCGCCAGCCGTGTGCTGCTTGTTTACGGAGGAGGCAGCGTCAAAAGAAGCGGACTCCTCCGGCAAATCCAGCAAAATTTAGACGCAGAAGGAATTTACTGGGAAGAATTGTCAGGTGTCAAGCCCAACCCAAGGCTTTCTCTGGCCGAAGAAGGCGTTAAACAGGCCTTGTCCATGAGCGCAGATTTTATACTGGCCATCGGCGGAGGCAGTGTCATTGACACAGCCAAAGGAATCGCCCACGGCACAGCCAATCCGGAATTAAAGCTCTGGGATATTTGGACAGAAAAAGCAGTCATTAAGAAAACCATGCCTGTAGGAGTCGTTCTTACCATATCTGCCGCAGGAAGCGAAATGAGCGATTCCGCAGTTCTTACTGACGAAAAAAGCGGAAGAAAGCTTGGGTTCAGCACTCCCCTGAATCGGGTCAAATTTGCAATCATGAATCCTGAGCTCACTTATACTCTGCCCATGTATCAGATTACCTGCGGAATTGTAGATATCATGATGCACACCCTGGACCGTTATTTTACCCACAGCAAAGGAAATGAAACCACCGATGAAATTGCAGAAGCCTTGCTGCGCACAGTAATCCGAAACGGAAAGAAAGCATTTGCAAATCCCCAAGATTATGATTCCGTCAGTGAATTGATGTGGTGTTCCAGCCTATCTCATAACGGTATCACCGGTTTAGGAGCTGAGGAGGATTTCGCAACCCATCAAATCGGCCATGAATTAAGCGCAAAATATGACGTTGCCCACGGGGCCAGCCTGTCTGCAGTCTGGCAGTCCTGGGCTGAATATGTGTACATGGAAGAGCCTTCCCGGTTTGCCCGTTATGCAAGACATGTATGGGGAATTTCTGAAGAAAACGATATAACGGCCGCCTTGAAAGGTATAGAAGCAACTGTCCGATATTTCCGTTCTTTGGGCATGCCCACATCCATAGGGGAGTTAGAAACCGGAATCCTTCCGGAAAGCTGGCTTTTGGAGATGGCCAAAAGCGCTACAGGAAACGATACTTTCACAATAGCCAAGTTCAAAGAGCTTCATCAGCAAGATGTTTTAGAAATTTTAAAAATGGCTAATCATTAAACGGCACGGTATTCTACTGATTTAAGGAAAAATATCCCTGTATGAAAATCCGTTCATTTGAAAAGTAATGAGCGGATTTTCTATTCAGCAGAAACAGGGCAATCATCAGGAGGTATGAAATGAAATCTTACACTGTCACACATATGGGAACGAAACCTGTTGTACCTTTAATTTTTTCCCTTTCTGCTCCTGTTATGCTTTCTCTGGCCGTACAGGCGCTATACAATATAATAGACAGTATTTACATTTCTCATTACAGCGGTTCCGGTCTGGCTGCTTTATCCTTGGCCTTTCCTGTCCAGACTCTTATCACAGCCGTAGCTTCCGGAACAGGTGTGGGAACAAACATCTTAATTGCAAAAGCTCTGGGGGCTTCTGAAGAAGAAAAGGCCTCTTCTTTTGTGCTGCATGGGTTCCTTTTATCGTTGCTTAATTGGGCCGCATTTGTTATAATAGGTATGCTTTTGCTAAAGCCATATTTTTCCATATTTTCTGCCAGTTCAGAAGTCGCAAATATGGGTATAATTTATTTAAGAATTATCTTAATCGGCTCTGTGGCTCCCTTTATAGAAAACGTAGCGGTTAAAATATTACAGGCAGCCGGCAATTCTGTTTCGCCCATGATTTTTCAGTCTTTTGCGGCTGTAATTAACCTGATACTGGACCCCCTCTTTATTTGGGGATTTGGAGTTATACCTCAGATGGGAATTTCCGGCGCTGCTATAGCAACAGTATTTGCGCAATTTATCTCTGCCGCTTTATCTGTATTTACTGTTTTTTTCCGTCAGAATATTTTACGCATATCTTTGCTTAAATTTCATATCTCACCAAAGTATATAAAAGAAATTTTTATAACAGGTCTGCCCTCAGTTTTAGGTATGGCTTTAGTTTCCGTTTATATTTCAGGTTTAAATGCAATCTTATCGTCTTTCTCAGAAGAAGCCGTGTCTTCTCTGGGCGTTTACTATAAGCTGCAGACAATCCTGCTGATTCCTACTTACGGACTTAATCAGGGCATTACCCCTGTTTTAAGTTATAATTTTGGAGCTGTACAATACAAAAGAATGTGGACTACCCTTTGGTATAGTCTAATTATTTCTACGATTACTCTTATGGCAGGCACCCTTATTTTCCTTCTTTTTACCCGGCAGATATTTATGCTTTTTTCTGCCTCAGAGGGTCTTCTTTTAACAGGAATCCCTGCACTCAGAATAATCAGTACCAGTTTTCCGTTTTTCAGCCTTACCATTTTTATGCCTACGCTGTTTCAATCAACCGGATATCTGCGCTATAACATTATCATAACAGTATTAAGGGAAGTAGTTCTTTTAGTTCCATTGGCCTGGCTGTTATCTAACTTTGGCCTGGTATATACATGGCTGACCTTTCCTTTATCTGAAATTATTGCTGCAGCTCTTTCCTGTTACTACACTTATATACTCTATAAGGGGCCCTTATCTATAAGAGGTAAGACCCCCCAATGTTAGTCAGGATTATACTATTTTACTCACAGCAGCATACACCAAAATAGGAGGATACTATTTTGAAACTGTCAGAAATCAATATAGACAAATCGTCCGAGCAACCTATTTATCAACAAATTGTTGAGCAAATTATTTCCCTTATCCAACAAGGAAAATTAAGCTCCGGAGAAAAGCTTCCAACTGCCCAGGATTTTTTTTCTGCCTACGGCATTGCCAGAGGAACTATAAAGCATGCTTATAGTCTCTTGGAAAAAAGGGGCGTAATAACAGTTCTTCGGGGAAAAGGTACTTTTGTCAGCAAAAATGAAGAGCTCCCCAAAAACGGCGACGTCATTGATATTTATTTAAAGCAGCTTCTGGATTTAAATCTAAGTTTGGAAAAAATAGAAGAACTGGTGGCCAAAAAGCTAAAAGAGAAAGAAGATCAGGAAAATATTTTAAGAATGGGAATTATCGAAACCTGCCCCGAGATGTTGGACTGTTTTTCAGACTCTTTATCCCAGTTCAGAAATCTCCATATAGATAAGCTATTGGTAAATGATTTAGCCTCGGTTACAGGTCTTCCCTTGGAGGATTACGACCTATTGGTTCTGGCTTCATCTAATGCTCAGATACTGTCCGGTATGGAACTTTCCCATGATGTGAAGGCAGAACTTATACCAATAGCAGCCGCCTTTTCCACACAAACCTTAAAATCCCTTGCCAAAATTAAGCTTGGTGAATCTGTAGGGATTTTCTGTCAGACAAAACGGTACGCAGGAATTATAAAATGGGAACTGGCGTCTTTAAATGCTCTCCTCATGCCTTCGCAGACCTTATTTTTTACTGCTTCTCCCGATGATATTATGCGTTTCTGCAGAGATAAATGTTATATCCTTACGGCGAAAAGTTATAAATCTCTCTGCACACCTGAACAGTTGTCCGTACTTGCAAAATTTGAAAGCAATGGAGGGCAAATATTTCCTATCGAATATACCATCGATAAGGGGTCTTCCCTATATTTAGAAGACATAATACGAAATTATCGGCTAACCCATTATAAGAATTTATCTAGATAGGTGATTTTATGAATATTGTAATTGATAAAAATGACTCCTCACCTGCATACATTCAGCTGGCTAATCAAATTAAAAGCAAAATACTTGCAGGAGAGCTTTCTGTGGGAGACCGTCTTCCTACAGAAAGGGAGCTGTCGGAGTCTGCCAAAATTTCCAGAGGAACTATTAAGCGGGCATATGATGAGCTTAGCCACGAAGGTATTCTGGAGAGAAAACAAGGCAGCGGAACCTTTATATCCAACGGAGGAACAGAAATATCTCTTTCTCCAACCAAAAAAGCAGACAAGATTATTGATAAAATGGTATCCTCTCTTTCCTATATGCATCTTTCTTTAGGGGAAATGGAAACCTTAGTCCATTCCAAAATACAGTGGAAAAGACAGACCACACAGAATATACGTGTTGCTGTCGTAGACTGCAATATGGAAACTTTAAGTCTTATCAGCGGACAGCTTTATAATATTTCAGATGTAGATGTCACGGAATTGCTGCTTAATGATGTTTTGCGCAGTCCCCAAAAGCTTACACTGGGATATGATTTAATCCTGACCACAAAAAATCATTATTTACAAATTCTCGATTTGACACCTTACTTATCCAATATAATTTTCAAGGTAGCCATCGTTCCTTCCCAGAAGGTACAATATCAATTGGCCTGTTTGACTGAAAATATGTCTGTAGGCATTTGGTGTTTAAGTCAGGAATTTGCCAGTGCAGTATATAGTCATACGACAGAGCTCAGCCAGGGTACCTCTAAAATTGATTTTCAGCTGGATAACACCCTTTCTTCCCTGTCCGATTTTCTCAGGGAAAAAGACGTGCTTATCCTTCCCTATGATTATTTTACAGGCAACAAATCCGAAGAAGGTACTGTTATACAAGATTTTATTAAAAGAGGCGGGAATATTATCCTTTTTGAATACCGCATTGACGAGGGCTCTTTAATCCACATCATACATGAATTAGATTTATGCCGTCAAAAGAAGACCCTTCAATCTTCACATTGAGCATATATTCCTGTTCAGGTAACATCAAAAAGCGAGTTGCCAACGATTACTTGACAGTAACGCCGTACGGATAAACTCGATTTCACCTTGATTCAGGATTATAAATACTATAAAATAATATCTGGCATAATAGTATTACTTTCTTATGCAAAAAAGAATCTTTGAGGTCATGGCAATGGAAAGAACAGGTATCAAAAAACAGGTGATAAATGAAATTCTGGAGTTGGCGAAAAAATATGATATCAAACAAGTTATTTTGTTCGGCTCCCGTGCAAGAGGAGATTACAAGAAAACAAGTGATATTGATTTAGCTGTAACCGGAGGTGATTTTTCACGTTTCGCTTTAGATGTGGAGGAGGAGACATCCACGTTACTGAAATATGATATTGTAGAATTAGACCGAACTATTCAACCGGAATTGCTGGAGTCTATCCAAAAGGAAGGAATCATTTTATATGAAAAAATATGAAAATTTCTGTTCCGCTTTGACAAATATGGGAGAAATCTTCCACTATGAGGAGCCCTATGATACAGTGGTTTTAACAGGCCTGGTAGGCTTATATGAAATTTGCTTTGAGCAGGCTTGGAAAATGATGAAAGAGATATTAGAAACCCACGGCTATGAAGCAAGTGCAACAGGCTCTCCTAAAATAATATTGAAAACAGCCTATCAGGCCGGTATGATTAAGGACGAAGATTTGTGGCTCCGGGCTTTACAGGAACGAAACAATGTAACACATTCTTATAATCAGAAAATAGCGTTGGAAATTGTCAGACAGACTAAAGCATATTTCTATGATATGTTCTGTCTTTTACAAAACGAAATCCATGATAAATGGCTGTAGGGCGTCGGCTTTGCCGACGCCCTACTATTTTCATATCACCTACAGTTTGCAGACATTCTGAGGCTGTCCATCTAAATAAGAAAGCACGTTCTGGAATACGATTTCCGCTCTTCTCAGCATAGACTCTTCTGAAATAAAAGCCTGGTGGGGAGTAAGCAGGGTATTCTTGGCATGGAGCAGAGGATATTCCGGAGCAAGGGGCGGTTCCCCGTCAAACACATCCACGCAGGCAAATCCCAGCCTATCTTCATTTAAGGCATCTGCCAAAGCTTTATTATCCACAATAGGACCTCTTGCACAGTTGATAAATACTGCATCTTTTTTCATTTTTCCGATTTTTTCTTTATCCATAAAGCCTCTTGTTTCATCGTTCAAAGGCAGGTTCAGGGAAATAATATCACTGTTTTCCAGCACTTCATCCAAAGAGCAATATGTAATTCCCATTTCTTTTGCCTTCTCAGACTGACTTCTGTTATAGGCAATCACCTTTGCGCCAAAAGCCTGGAAAAGCTCAGCCGTCCTGGTTCCAATCTGTCCCAGTCCGATAATGCCCACGGTTCTTCCGCAGATTTCTCTTCCCCCTATACCTGCACTGGTACCGCCGTTTCTCACTATCTCATTAGCCTTAGCCACATTTCTCAGTGCATCCACAGCAAAGCCCAGAATCAACTCTGCCACTGTCTCATTGGAATATCCGGCTGCATTGCATACCGTAACGCCTTTTTCCTTACAAGCCTTTGTTCCGATATGGTCAATTCCCGTAAACGCCACGGAAATCATCTGAAGTTCCTGACTCTCCGCCACAACCTGGTCCGGATACGGATGGTTAGCCACCATTACGATACCACAGCCTTTAGAACGCTCTTTTAGCTCTTCCGGGTCAGTTGTCACTGTATCATAACTGACAAATTCATGGCCCATTCCCTGCAGCTTATCTCCGAAAGCCTTTATGATTTCCTCCGGCACTCCTATTGGTTCCAATAATGCAATTTTCATCTGTTGCTCCTCCTTTTTTATTTCAACGCCTTGAATACCCTCTCTGTCTGGATAAGGGCACACATGTCTCAAACCATGATATTTTTGTGCTTTGCAGCGTTATCCTCAATCGTTGTATATCCCTTGTACACTGAGGGCAGCGGCGTTTACTGTTCCTTTCAACATCATGTTGGGGTCAAAAGGTATTTTGACCCCTTTGATACCGGATTGCTCCGCACGGTGTGCTCCTGGCATCTTCAACATATATTTCAGCACTTAAATCATACCCGCATTTCACAATTCTTGTCAAGCAGATAGCATGGCGAAAAAAGAAGCCTTCCTTTTCTAAATTTTGTAGAAACATTCTCTTAAATTTTTTCTTTTCTCTCAAATTCCATTGTTTTCTTTCTAAATCCTCCCTATAATATAGCTACCTGATATTTGAAGCTTTTGGAAGTTTTCATATTTCTTTTCCTCTATATATGGAAAAGGGAAAGGTAGTTTCTATGAAACCTGCTGGTTCTTACACCTCCGGACAGTTCGCAAAAATGGCTCACATTTCCGTGCGTACGGTTCGGTTCTATGACAAACAAAATATTTTAAAGCCCTCCTATGTGGCTCCCTCAGGCTCCCGGTATTATACAGACCAGGATTTCGCCCGGCTGCAGCAGATTCTGCTTTTAAAGTATCTGGGATTTTCTCTGGAGGATATAAAGGAGATGACCATTGACGATACGGATTATCACTTTATGCTGAACTCTCTGAAGCTTCAGAAAAAGCTGATACAGGACCGCATGGAACAGCTGCAGCTTGTGGAACAGGCCATTGAAGACACTGCTAAAGAAATGGAGGTCAATCACAGTGTAAATTGGAGCCATATGCTGGACCTGATTCATCTGACGGGAATGGAGAAAAGCCTGAAAACCCAATACATGAATTCCAATAATATCTCCGCCAGAATCCGGCTTCACAGCTTGTTTTCCCAAAACAAGGAAGGCTGGTTTCCCTGGCTGTATAAGCAATATCACATAAAAGAAGGGATGCAGATACTGGAATTAGGCTGCGGAGACGGAACTCTCTGGTCCGCCAACCATTCCCTGCTTCCTGCAAATATTCATGTTACCCTGTCAGATATTTCTGAGGGAATGCTAAGGGACGCCAAAAGACAGTTAAGCAAAGCAGAATCTTCTGTCTTTGAATTTCTTACCTTTGACTGCCAGGATATTCCTCTTCCTTCCCGGAGCTTCGACCTGGTTCTGGCCAATCATCTGCTTTTCTATTGCCAGAATATTCCCGAAGCGCTGGCCCAGGCCCGACGGGTATTGAAGCCGGAAGGCTGCTTTCTGTGCAGTGCCTACGGCTCCAGCCATATGCAGGAAATCAGTCAGCTTGTACAAGATTTTGACAGCCGGATAATTCTTTCTGCGGACAAGCTGTATGAAAAATTCGGCCGTGAAAACGGTCCTGCCCTTCTGGAGCCTTATTTTTCATCCGTAGAGTGGCACAGTTATCCTGACAGTCTTCTGGTGACAGAGCCGGAGCCACTGATAGAATATATCCTGTCCTGCCACGGAAATCAAAATCAGTATATCCTGGAGCGTTATAAAGAATTCCGGACTTTTGTGGCCAAAAAAACAGCAAGCGGATTCCGGATAACCAAAGACGCCGGATATTTTTCCTGCAGGCAGTAAAAATTTATTTTTTGCTTGAAGGTGACGTTACGTCATCTTGTATAATATATGCAGCAGCTACTAAGACTTACATAAAGCACATTGACACAGCATCGAAAATACAAATGCAAAGGAGAATCATTATGAAAGGTATTATTCTGGCCGGCGGGTCCGGGACACGTCTCTACCCTTTAACTATGGTAACTTCCAAGCAGTTACTTCCTATTTATGACAAACCTATGATTTATTACCCTCTTTCTGTTCTGATGAATGCAGGCATCCGGGAAATTCTGATTATTTCCACACCTCAGGATACTCCTCGTTTTCAGGAGCTTTTAGGTGACGGACATCAGTTCGGCGTGCAGCTGTCTTATGCAGTACAGCCAAGCCCGGACGGATTGGCTCAGGCTTTTATTATCGGAGAGGAATTTATTGGCAGCGACTGCGTGGCCATGGTTTTAGGTGACAATATTTTCGCAGGACACGGTCTGAAGAAGCGTCTGAAGGCTGCCGTGGAAAATGCAGAGCATGGCCTGGGCGCAACGGTATTCGGCTACTATGTAGACGACCCTGAGCGTTTCGGAATTGTAGAATTCAATGCAGAAGGAAAAGCTGTTTCTATTGAAGAGAAACCGGCTATGCCAAAAAGTAATTATTGCGTGACCGGTCTGTATTTTTACGACAACAAAGTTGTAGAATATGCCAAAAATCTGAAACCAAGCGCCAGGGGCGAGCTGGAAATCACAGATTTGAACCGTATTTATCTGGAGGCAGGACAGCTGAATGTAGAGCTTTTAGGACAGGGCTTTACCTGGCTGGATACAGGAACTCACGAAAGTCTGGTGGAAGCCACCAATTTTGTTAAAACCATGGAAGACCACCAGCAC
The DNA here is from genome assembly GCA_902476765.1 of uncultured Blautia sp. Taxonomy (GTDB): domain Bacteria; phylum Bacillota; class Clostridia; order Lachnospirales; family Lachnospiraceae; genus Blautia. The sequence continues at coordinate 4,392 of CABSEJ010000013.1, read as the reverse complement.
AGAAAAATCGCCTGCCTGGAAGAAATCGCTTTTCTAAATGGTTGGATTACCAAAGATGACGTAATGAAGGTTTACGAAATCCTGAAGAAAAATCAATATGGCCAGTATTTAAAAGATGTTCTGGATGGAAAATATCTGGACAGCCTTCACTAGTGTACTGACTCGTTCATTTTTCAAGCGTACTATTTCTCTGGCATATTTTTTCTTCCCGGAAAATATATCTTATATAGAATAAAAGGAGTATGATTATGACTATTATTGTAACCGGCGGAGCCGGATTTATCGGAAGCAATTTTATTTTTCACATGCTGGACAAGTATCCCGACTACAGAATCATCTGTCTGGACTGCTTAACCTATGCGGGAAATCTGTCCACTCTGGCCCCTGTTATGGAGAATCCGAATTTCCGTTTTGTAAAGGAAAGCATCACAGACCGTGAGGCTGTTTATAAATTATTTGAAGAAGAGCATCCTGACATTGTGGTAAATTTTGCCGCCGAAAGCCATGTAGACCGTTCTATCGAAAATCCTGAGGTATTTCTGGATACAAATATCAAAGGAACCGCTGTGCTGATGGATGCCTGCCGTAAATACGGAATCCAGCGCTATCATCAGGTTTCCACAGATGAGGTTTACGGTGATTTGCCTCTGGACCGGCCGGACTTATTCTTTACAGAGGAAACCCCCATACACACCAGCAGTCCTTACAGTTCCTCCAAGGCAGGGGCAGACCTTTTGGTACTGGCTTACAACCGCACCTACGGCCTGCCGGTAACCATCAGTCGCTGTTCTAACAACTATGGCCCCTACCATTTCCCGGAGAAGCTGATTCCTCTCATGATTGCCAATGCCTTAAACGATAAGCCACTTCCTGTTTACGGAAAAGGCGAAAATGTAAGAGACTGGCTCTATGTGGAAGACCACTGCAAGGCCATTGATTTGATTATCCATAAAGGCCGTGTAGGTGAGGTTTACAACATCGGCGGCCACAATGAAATGAAGAATATCGACATTGTTAAACTCATCTGCAAAGAGCTTGGCAAACCAGAGAGTCTGATTACCTATGTTGCAGACCGGAAGGGCCACGATATGCGTTATGCCATTGACCCGACTAAGATTCACAGCGAGCTGGGCTGGCTGCCGGAAACAAAATTTGCAGACGGTATTAAAAAGACCATTAAATGGTATCTGGAAAACAGAGAATGGTGGGAAACCATTATCTCCGGAGAATATCAGAATTATTATGAAAAAATGTATGGAAACAGATAAGGAGGACATGCACATGAAAGTTTTAGTCACAGGCGTTGCCGGCCAGTTAGGCCACGATGTAATGAACGAACTGGCAAAACGGGGCTATGAGGGCATTGGTTCTGATATTAAAGAAGTCTACAGCGGTATAGCTGACGGAACAGCCGTTGTAACTATGCCGTATATCCAGATGGACATTACAGATAAAGCCTGTGTCCAGCGTATAATAGAAGAAACCGCTCCTGATGTAGTGATACACTGTGCTGCCTGGACTGCTGTGGATTTAGCCGAAGATGAGGACAAGCAAGAAATCGTCAAAAAAATCAATGCTCAGGGTACCGAAAACATTGCTCTTGCCTGTAAACAATCAGGCAGCAAAATGGTTTATATCAGTACAGATTATGTATTCAACGGCCAGGGAACAGAGCCCTGGGAACCGGACTGTAAAGATTACCAGCCTCTGAATGTATATGGAGAAACCAAGCTGGCCGGAGAGCTTGCAGTATCTGAGAATCTGGAAAAATACTTTATTGTCCGCATTGCCTGGGTATTCGGCAAAAACGGAAAAAATTTCATCAAGACCATGCTTAATCTGGGCAAAACCCATGACCAGCTTAAGGTGGTAAATGACCAGATTGGAACGCCTACCTATACCTTGGATTTGGCTGTTCTATTGGTTGATATGATAGAGACAGAAAAATATGGTTACTACCACGCTACCAATGAGGGCGGCTATATCAGCTGGTACGATTTCACAAAGGAAATCTTCCGGCAGGCTATTGCGGCAGGACATCCGGAATATGAAAAAGTTACCGTAACTCCTGTAACAACAGCAGAGTACGGAGCGTCCAAAGCCAAACGTCCCTTTAACAGCCGCCTGGACAAGAGCAAACTTGTAAAAAACGGTTTTACCCCTCTTCCCACCTGGCAGGATGCTGTAAAACGTTATTTAGAAGAGCTGGAAGTTTGACAAAACCGGAAATATGACAGGAAGGAGTACGATTTATGGGACAGATTAAAGTCACCAAATGCCCTATTGAGGGCTTATACATTATAGAGCCTGCGGTTCACGGAGATGCCAGAGGCTATTTCATGGAAACTTATAATAAAAAGGATATGGAAGAGGCAGGCCTTACCATGGAATTTGTTCAGGATAATCAATCCTGCTCCACCAAGGGTGTTTTAAGAGGCCTGCATTATCAGAAAGAATATCCCCAGGGCAAGCTGGTTCGTGTTATCAAAGGTACTGTTTTTGACGTAGCTGTCGATTTAAGAACCGAAAGCGCCACATACGGCCAGTGGTACGGGGTAGAGTTGTCTGAAGAAAATAAAAAGCAGTTTTATATTCCCGAGGGTTTTGCCCACGGTTTCCTGGTACTCAGCGATGTAGCAGAATTCTGCTATAAGTGTACTGATTTCTACCATCCGGGAGATGAGGGCGGCATGGCCTGGAACGACCCGGAAATCGGTATCCAATGGCCTCAGGTTACTGGAGAATACCCCGGCTGCGCTTCTGCAGAGGGATATACCCTGGAGGACGGAACACCTTTAAATTTAAGCGAAAAAGACCAGAAATGGGCTGGATTTAAAGATACCTTTAAGTTTTAAGAGCTCATCATGGATGGCTATCCTATAAGAAGGGTGTCCCCCTTTTCTATAGATTTTAAGTCTATAGGAAAGGGGGACACCCTTCCTTTTCTCTATGTAGGCCGACGCATCTCTGCCTTCAACCTGCCAGGAGTCATACCTTTTCCTGTTCCTCTATCAAAGCCCAGATTACTTCTACCGGTTCCTCTAATGCCTCTGCAATCTCTTCCGGTGACTGGTTTTTTGCTAATTTCTTTTTTACTATCTCCTGTAATTTTAGTTTTCTGCCACGCTCCAGGCCTTCTTTTATTCCTTCTTTTATTCCTTCTTTTATTCCCTCTTCTCTGCCTTCTTCCCTCTCGTAATACTTTTCTTCCCATGCCTGCATATACTTCACCCCGATTTCCTCGCTGCTCTTCACCTTACAGACATGGCTGTGGATACGCCGGATTCTCTGGCTGTCTGTTTTCTCTGCCTCCTCATCCGTAGTATGCTCCAAATAATGGAGCAAATCCACCAGTTCCTGAGGAACTTCCTCTGGATTGGTTCCCCTGGTATTTAAGAAAATCCGCACAGCACCGTCCTCCAAAATGCATCCCGGTTCCTCCCGACATACAGTCTCAAAAGTATACTGATACCTTCCGTACCCAAAGAGGTCAAAGGGGGTTATCATAATGATGTAGGAATCCTTCAATAAATTATAGCTGGGTATCCCCGGCTCCAAGAGACTGGTATCTATCATAGACTGGTAATACCGACTCCTTTTTGCTAAATCGTTTCTTTTTTTCTGCTGCATTTCTGTATTATATACCTTATCTTCTTCATCCATAGCAAATACGTCCATGCGGATGGAACGGCTCAGAGGAGAAACCCGCAACTCTTTTTCTGTCCCATTCTCTTCCAGAAGGGGAATCTCTCTTTGAAATATGATTTCCAGCACATCCCGGTGAGTCTGCTTGTCCTCCATAACCTCATCAAAAAGGAAACGGTCTGTAAGGTTTAAATCCTTCAGCGGCACAATATTTAATTTTTTATCCATAACTTCTCCTTTATTTTATCATACCAGCAGTTTTTTTACACTCTAAACTATAAATCTAAACTAGAAAATCAAGAGAGAACTCCCCATACACATCCCTCCTATTCTTGTCTTCTTTTTGTTTCATCCTGGAAATAATAGGCGAATTGCCTTAGAATAATAAAAAAATTAGAAATTGATTTCTTTATAAAAAGTTCGTGCTGGCAACAACTGCCAGCACCCTTTTTCCAGCAGACTAACTAATCAAAGAGTTACTTTTTCACATTTTCGTTTTCCTTTTCTATCTCTGCTATCAATTCGTGAATTACCTCTACCGGCTCCTCTAATATCTCTGCAATCTCTTCCGGCAGCTGATTCCTTGCCAGTTTCTTTTTGATTATATCTTTTAATTGTTCCTTTCTTCCTTCTGTTCTCCCCTCTTCTCGGCCTTCTTCTCTCTCATAATATTTCTCTTCCCATGCCTGCATATATTTCACCCCGATTTCTTCGCTGCTTTTCACCTTACAGACATGGCTGTGGATA
>CABSEJ010000012.1 GCA_902476765.1 uncultured Blautia sp. | reverse complement strand
CCACAGCCATATCAGAGATAACTTTTTCCTGACAGGCTTTGACTATTTCCCAGTTATTTCTGTCTCTGGAGATTTTTACCAGGCACTTGCCGCAGGTTCCACGGCCGGCACAGGGAGCGTCCAGGAAAATTCCGGCTTCCTTCAGTGCCTCCATCAGGGTGGTTCCACCGGGAACTTCCAGAGTGGTTTTCTCCCGGAGAAAATCAAGTTTATATTTTTCGGTCATAATAATCCCCCAATCCCATCTGTGAAAAAGAGCCGCCGCAACTGCGGCAGCTCAAAAATATTTTACCTTATTTTTGACAAGGAGTCAAAATTTCCGGCGCAACAAACTTCAGTGTAAAAACATTAGGAAGCAAGCTCTTTTGCTTTCTGAGCGGCAGAAGCAGCGTCCGGAGTATATGCGTCTGCACCGATTTCATCTGCGAATTCCTGTGTAATAGGAGCGCCGCCAACCATAACCTTGATATTACTGCGGAAATCTGCTTCGTTTAAAGCGGTAACAGTATCCTTCAGAGCCGGCATAGTGGTGGTAAGAAGTGCAGAGCAGCCTACAATCTTTACATCCGGATTTTCCTGTACAGCATCGATAAATTTGCTGATGGAAACATCTACACCCAAATCAATTACTTCAAAGCCTGCACTTTCAATCATCATGGCTACCAGGTTCTTTCCGATATCATGAAGATCTCCTGCAACTGTACCGATAATCATCTTGCCGTATTTATTGGCGCTGTCACCGGCCAGATGAGGTTTCAGCACCTCAACACCTTTTTTCATAGCCTTTGCGGCAATCAGCATTTCAGGAACGAAAATCTCATTCTTTTTGAAACGCTCACCTACAACGCCCATAGCGTCAATCATAGCATTTAATAATTCTGTAGCATCGCATCCGCCGTCCAGAGCTTCCTGAACAAGGCCGCCTACTAATTTGGCTTTTCCAGCAGCTACCGCATCTGCAACAGTTTGAATCTGACTCATAATAACATCCTCCTTTTTATTAAAACATAATTTATTCCTGCGAGCAACGAGCCAAGCAGACATGCTTGCATCGCCGCTAGATTGATGCCCCGCATGCTTGCATCGGGGTATTTACTACAACAGACAGTCCCGCAAAATTACTGCCTGCGGCATTTTTGCTTTGTACGATTTGTACTATTCTTTTTTGTGCTATTTCTTCTTGTATTATTTCTTTTGCTCCGGTCCAATGATACCTTCTCTGTAGGCTCCTATGTATTCCATGCAGTAGTCATCCAGTCCCAGAAGGGCTTCCGTAGCGAAAATATGTCCCAGCATATCTCTGTTTACCGGGTCTAAGATGGCGCTGTCCAGACCTGCATTCATGGCCAGTGTCAGGAAACAGCAGTTAATCAGCTTTCTTACCGGAAGGTTGAAAGAAATATTGCTGATAGCCGCTGTAATGTGAATATCAGGATATTCCTTTCGTATAGTAGAAATAACCTCCACATTGGTGTCGATTCCGTTTTCAGAAGTACACAGCATCTCAACCAGAGGGTCAATATGGATTCTGGATGGAGCGATGTTATACTCCTTAGCCTTTTCCATAATGTTTTTAAACACTCTCAATCTGTCTCCTGCTGTTTTGGGAATACCGGTATTATCGCTTAACAGTGCGATAACTTCCCACTTTTTATTTTCCTCCTTTGCCATGATAGGGAAGATTTTTTCAATCTTGTCGCCCTCTCCGGAAACGGAGTTGAATAATCCGGGTCTTTTGCAGTGGGAATATACCTGGGCCAAAACATCGGCGCTTGGGCTGTCAATAGAGATTGGGAGGTCAGTTACCTCCTGGATACAGTCAATCATCCACTTCAAGGTTTCTACTTCCACATCTTCAGGAACGGAAGCGCAGCAGTCAATAAAAGTGGCGTGAGCCTCTGCCTGCATTCTTGCCCTGTTCTTTATAAACTCAGCATCCCGTTCTGCGATGGCCTTTGCCACGGCTGGAATAGAACCATTGATTTTTTCACCAATAATTATCATAGAGCTTTCGGCCTCCTTTAAAAATTCTATGTATATTTTATCAGAAAACAGCCGGAAGAGACATACTATAATGTGTCTGCATTTTCCAAGAGACTTCATACAAAGTGTAGGATGGACAGAATCTGATTGCTATAATCCTTTAAATCGCATATAATAAGGTTTAATACCAGTACAAATGAAACGAGGGGTTGATTATGAAAGGAAAACATTTGGCAGTTTCCCTGCTCATGGCGGGGATTTTTGCTGTGGTAAACCCGTCTTATACCGGCACCACTGTAATGGCGGCCCAGCCTGACCAAAACCAGGCTGTCCAGGAAAATGTTCAGGAGAATCCTATGCCGGAAAGCTATGAATGGGAAATACAGTCTAACAGCATACCGGGATGGCCCCAGGGGCCTAAGGTAATAGCAGAAACCGCTATTTTGATGGATTTGGATACCGGGGAAATTTTGTATGCCAAGGGGATTGACGAGAAACGGGCTCCGGCCAGCACTACCAAGATAATGACGGCCATGCTGGCTATTGAGAAGGTTCCCCTGGATACTCAGATTACTTTTACCGATGAGGTGAATAATATTGAGCCTGACAGCACCCATATCGGCATTAAACCGGGAGAGATACTGACCATGGAGCAGAGCCTATATGGGATTTTGCTGGCCTCGGCCAATGAGGTTTCCTCCGGAGTGGCGGAATATATCGGCGGCACGGTTCCAGCCTTTGTGGACATGATGAACCAGCGGGCTAAGGAGCTGGGATGTGAGAACACCCATTTTGTCAATGCCAATGGTTTGTACAGTGATGACCATTATACTACAGCCCGGGATTTGGCTTTAATAGCCCAGGCAGCTTTTCAAAATGAGACTTTCCGAAATATTACAAAATCCACTTACTATATTATACCGCCCACTAACATTACCCCTGAGCAAAGATGGCTGGATAACCATCATAAGATGCTGGTCCAGGGCAGTCAGCATTATGACGGATGCCTGGGCGGAAAGCCAGGATATACGGTGAAAGCAGGAAATACTCTTGTAACCTATGCGGAGAGGAACTCCATGCGTCTGGTCTGCGTGGTGCTTAAAGGAACTACAGAATACTACAACGATACCAGGAATATCCTGGACTATGGTTTTGATAATTTCCAGAAACTGAGTCTGGCTTCAGATTCTCTTAAGGAGTCAGATTCCTTTGCTCTTTATCTGAAAGAGCAGGGACTTTTGGAGGCAGCCATTCAAAATGCTTCTGCTGATGTGCCGGTAAATCCCACTCAGGATATTACCTGCGAAGCTCAGGTGGAAAATAATATGCTGAACCTGGATTTTTATTATGGTGATACTCTGCTAAGCAGCTCCAGCCAGCAGGCCTCCCAGGAAATCCTGGAGGCTTCCCGGACCTTTGAGCAGCAGCAGCGGCAGAGTCAGCAGATTTCTCAGGAAAACCTTGGGGAAGAGGCAGAAGAAAAGGAGCAGGAGCCTGAAGAGAAACAGGAAACGGCAAAGGCCGGAGATAATTCCTTAGGCGGATTTTTTCAATCAGCCCAAAATACCTTTGCAAGCCTTCCTGACTGGAAATATGCGGCAACCGGGCTTCTGGCAGCGGCCTTTCTGTTCTATATTATCCTTTTGATTGTGAAGATAAAACGCAGTATCCGAAACCGAAAGAGAAAAAAGGCCCGTAGGAAGAAAAAGGAGAAATAAGATGAAAGTAACCTATATCGGACACAGCGGATTCCTGGTGGAGACTGTCAGCTGTACCCTTTTATTTGATTATTACCAGGGAGAGCTTCCCAGACTGAGAGAGGATAAGCCCCTTTTTGTCTTTGTATCCCACAGGCACAGCGACCATTTTAATCCGGAGATTTTCAGTATAAAAGGCCCGGACGCCATCCATTACATTATTTCTTGGGATGTGAAGCGGTATCTGAGGCAGTATGGGGAAATGGAGAATCTTCATCTCATGAAAGGTGGCGAAAACCTTTCCCTTTCTGTTTCCGGGGAGAAGGAACCTCTGCTTATCCGGACACTTCCCTCCACGGACTGCGGCGTAGCTTTTCTGCTGCGGGTTTCCGGGAAAAATCTGTACCACGCCGGAGATTTAAACTGGTGGGTATGGCCGGGAGAGACCAAACAGTATAATAATAATATGACTGCTAATTTTAAGAAATACACAGAAGAATTGAAGGGAGTTTCCCTTTTTGCCGCTTTTCTGCCTCTGGACCCCAGGCAGCAGGAGTGGTACCATAAGGGCTTTACTTACGTTATGGAAAACACTTCTACACAATATGCTTTTCCCATGCATTTTTGGAAAGATTACTCTGTCATTGACAGATATCTGGATACCCCGGAAGGAGCTCCTTTTCAAGAGCAGGTGATAAAAATACAGGAGGAGGGACAGACCTTCCTCTGCGGAGAAGAGCAGGAACCATAAAAGTGAAGCCGGATGAAAGCGAAATACAGCGAAAGCGAAATACAAGAAAGCGAAATGCAATGAAAGCGAAATGCAATAAAGATGGTATGCAATAAAGATGATATGCAATAAAGGTGATATACAATAAAGGTGATATACAACAAAAGCGTTATACAATAAAAGCTAACAATGTACAGTGAGAATAGAAAAGGAAAAATAATGAAGGAGGATAACAGCTATGAAATTCCAAATGATTCACGAGAACTATAATGTAAGAGATTTGGAGCGTTCTTTTGCCTTCTATGAAAAGGCTTTGGGACTGAAAGAGAAGAGAAGGATAGAGGCGGAAGACGGTTCCTTTATCATTGCCTATCTGGGAAACGATACAACGGATTTTGAGCTGGAGCTGACCTGGCTGAGAGATTTTGACCGGGATTATAACCTGGGAGACTGCGAGTTCCATCTTGCTTTCCAGGCTGATGACTTCCAGGAAGCTCATAAGCTCCATGAGGACATGGGATGTATCTGTTTCGAGAATCCTGATATGGGGATTTATTTTATCAAGGACCCGGACGGCTACTGGCTGGAAATTGTGCCGGTAAAATAGTGTGATATACAAAAAATCTGGAGCTTGCAAATCTGGAGCAGGCTCCAGATTTTTTGGTATCTTCCCTGAATTTACGCCTTGACCTGTACTATTCTCCATGTTTTATTATGTTAAAAGAATAAAGTGCAGTTATGAGATTGTACGGACAAAGGAGAAAAATATTATGAGTGAACAAACCAACAATTCTGCAGGTACTTTAAAACGTACCTTCGGCATGAGGGAGGCAGTCACCATCACTGTGGGAACTGTAGTGGGAGTAGGACTTTTTACTACGGGAGCCAATGTGGTGGGAGGCCTGGGACCAGCGGTGATTCTGGCTACTCTGGTAGCCATGCTCATCAGCATTTACCCGGCTCTGCTGTATGCGGAGATGGGTGCGGCCCTTCCCTATGCAGGCGGTACCTATCAATATGCATCTCTTGCCATAGGAAAGCCGGTAGGTATGCTGGCCGGATGGAACTTTATCATTTCCCTGGTTTCCGTTACCAGCGGGGAAGCTTTGGCTTTCAGCTTTTATTTTAAAACCCTGTTTTCAGCTCTTGGTATAGAGCTTCCGGTCAGCGACCGTGTCCTGGCCACAGCAGTGGTAATTGTATTTATTATTACAAATGTCCGTGGTGTGGAAATGACGGGTAAACTTCAGAACGGATTTATGTTTTTCTTCTGGGGTGTTGCGATTATCTGGTTTTTGACTATGCTGCCCCATGTGAACATGCCTAATTTTGTTCAGCTGCCGGATTTTGTGGCTCAGTCCACGCCTCTTAGCTTTATTGCCTCCGTCAGCATGATATGGTGGTGCTTTGCCGGATTTGAAACCTGCTGCGCTATGGGAGAGGAAATCAAATATCCCCAGATTAACATTCCCAGAGCCCTGTTTTTGGCGCCCTTTATTGTATTTGCCGTAAATGCTGCATTCCAATGGTTCCTGGTAGGAATTGTGCCTACAGAAAGCCTGGAAGCCCTGTCCACCGCTTCCGCACCCTTTGCAGAAGCCATGAAGACGGCAGGAATTCTTGGATTTCCATTGATTCTGCTGGCAGCGGGTATTGCCTTTGGCGGGGATTTCTCTACTTTGAACGCCAGTATTGCCGTTCCGCCCAGGTATCTTTTTACTATGGCCAGAGACGGAGTTATGCCAAAGATTTTTGCCAAGGTACATCCAAAATATAAGACCCCTTATATTTCCATTATTGTCCTTGGATTGCTGTCAGCCTTTTTGATTGCATCTAACTCCATGATTTATATTGCGTCTCTCAGCTTGTTTGCAGATTTGTTTTACTATGTCATTGGAATCGGGGCATCTTTCTTCCTGCGGAGAAGACATCCGGAGCTGAAAAGGCCTTTTAAGGCTCCCGGGATTTTGGTGGGAGCCCCCATCAGCATTATCATTTATGTGATTATGATGACCCAGCTGGACAGAGAGGCTCTTCTGACCGGAATTATCTGGTGTATTCTGGGACTTATCATCTATGCTGTATGCAGAAAAAGGTATCAGGATGACAAGACAGAAGATATAGAGAAGGCAGTTATGGCAGAGGAAATTCCCTCACCTGAGGAAAAGGCCCGGATGGACAAAGAATTTAAAATCTGGTGCCGTGTGGTAGCCTGTGCGGTTGTTTTGGTGCTTGTGGCCTATGTGATTCCGTTTATTTTCTAAAATAACAAAACCGGAGCAATTCCCTGAGTTCTTTCAGGTGCTGCTCCGGTTTTCTCTGGTGTACTGGTTTAATTATTTAGTTTAGGATATGCCTTGCGCATCCGTTCATAGGCCTGTTCCAAAAGCTTTCTGGGGGAGGCGATATTCACACGGATAAAGCCACGACCCTCTTCCTGGAAAACAGTTCCCATGTAGACGCTGACCTTGGCTTCTTCCAGAAACCATTTTTCCAGGTCTTCCTCTCCCAAGCCAAGAGCTTTATAGTCCATCCACAGCAGGTAAGTGCCCTCTCTGGGATAAATATGAAAGCCGGGAAGATATTTGGAGAAATACTCCCTTGTGTACGCCTCGTTTGCGTCTATATAGGACAGCATGGCCTCATACCAGTCATCACATTCCGTATAGGCAGTCTCGGTGGCAGCCATGGAAAATATGGTAGGGTTGTGCATTCCAATACGGTCAATACTGTCTGCAACCTTCTGCCGCAGCTCCTGGTTGGGAATTACCAGGTAGGAGAGAATCACGCCTGGGATGTTAAAGGTTTTTGTAAGTGAGGTGGCCACCACCAGACGCTCTCTTATCTCAGGAGACAGATTCAGGGAGGACACAAAGCCCACGCCTTTTGCCGTAATATCTCCGTGAATTTCATCCACAAAAAGAAGTAAATCCTTCTCCACACAGAAACGTCCCACAGCTTCCAGCTCTTCTTTTGTCCATACACGTCCCACTGGATTGTGAGGACTGCAGAGAATCAGCATTTTGGTGTCAGGCCCTGCCAGCTCTTCCAGCTTCTCAAAGTCAATGGAATATTTATCTCCAGTCAGCTTCAGAGGATTCTCCAGCACCTTCCGGCCGTTTTTTACGATGGATTGATACAGAGGGCCATAAGCCGGAGTTTGGATGATGACGCCCTGCCCCTTTTGGGTAAGAGTGTCCACACAGAGGCTGGAGGATATGTTAATCCTGGGGCAGAATAAAATTTCCTCCCTTTTTACCTCCACAGAATGTCTTTTCTTCATCCAGGTGATAAATCCTTCATAATACTTGTCTGTTAAATCTGTATATCCGAAGATTCCATGGTCCAGGCATTTCTGAAAGCTGTCTATGATGGGCTGGGGAGAGGGGAAATCCATATCCGCCACTCCCAGATGAATCAAATCTGCAGAGCCGTATTTCTGGTCCATGGTGTCCCATTTTCCACAGCTTGTATGGCGTCTGTCTATGATGGTATCAAAGTCCGGCTTTTTTTGGGACATATTATTTCCCTCCTTCCAGAGCTTCCACATCAATTCCGTCTTCCTTATTCAGAGCTACATATTCATCCCAGCTGTCGCTGCCTTTTTTAATCTTCATGATACCGATGCCTGTGGCAGCCCAAATCAGGGCAAAAATCATACCGGTATAGTTCAGGATGGCCCAGGGCACATACTGGAGAGTGGGAACTCCCAGAGTAGTAGCCATGTAAACGCCGGCGGCTGTCCAGGGTACCAGAGTTTCTGTGACAGTTGCAGAGTCTTCCAGGGTACGGGAAAGATTTCTGGGTTCCAGACCACGTTTTACATAGGTTTTGTGGAACATTTCTCCGGGAATCAGGATGGAGAGCTGTCCGTTGCAGGTAACGCAAACTGCGGTCAGGCAGGAAATAATGGTGGAGAATACCAGGCCAAAGGTACTCTTAACGGACTTCATGATTCGGTCAAGCACAATGTCCAGAGAGCCTGTAACAGCCAGAGTGCCGGCAAAGCCATAAGCACAGAAGGCAATCAGCACTGTATTCAGCATAGAGAGCATTCCGCCTCTCTGCAGAAGAGTGGAAATATCGGAAATCAGGTTGGCGGTATCAAAGCCCTCAATGTGAATCATATCCAGGCTGAATCCGTTGATAGCTGCGCTGAAGCAGTCTGCCGGAGCAAAGCCCTGGAATACAATACCATTGAAAATAGCCACTGCACTGGAAATCAGCATAACCGGGATTGTGGGTTTCTTCCTCAGTGAGCCGTATAATACAATGATTACCGGCAGGATAATCAGAGGATTAAAGGAAAATATCTGGTGCAGAGTATCCAGGATAGTCGTAACCTTTTCCGGAGTGCTTCCTGCAGCCAGTCCGTCCAGATTCATTCCCACGATAGTGTATACAATACAGCAGATAATGAAGCCGGGGCCTGTGGTCCACAGCATATGGGCAATATGGTCATATAATTTGGCACCTGCGGCAATAGGGGCCAGGTTAGTGGTATCGGAAAGAGGAGACATTTTATCTCCGAAATAAGCTCCTGACACTACGGCACCTGCTACAATGGGAAGGGGAGCTCCAAGTCCGGAAGCGATTCCCATAAGGGCAACGCCGATAGTTCCTGCAGAACCCCAGGAGGTTCCGGTACAGATGGATACAATGGCAGTTACCAGGAATGCGGTCACTATCAGGAAAGACGGGTTAATGATTTTCAATCCATAGTACACCATCATGGGGATAGTTCCGCCAATCATCCAGGTACCGATAAGAAAGCCCACAATAATCAAAATAAAGATGGCAGGCATTGTTTTTGACAATTTACCTACGATGGAATCCATAATGTCATCCCAGGTATAGCCCAGGTATATTGCGATGACAGCAGCCACTGCTGCGGATACCAGCATCAAAACCTCGGCGCTGAGGCCAAGGACTGCATAGCCTACGCCCAAAAGCAGAATCATTGCAAGGATGGGCAATACAGCCAGAAAAAAGGTAGGCTGCTTCTTTTCACGTACTTTTTTGCTCATAAATTCTTTTCCTCCTCATGTTAAAAATGTAGTTCGTTATCCCTGCTGAACAACAGCGATTACTTCTACTTCACACAGCACATTCTTAGGTAATGTTTTTACGGCCACACAGGACCTGGCAGGCTTATTTACGAAATATTTGCCGTAAACTTCGTTAAATGTCCCGAAATCTTCCATGTCTGACAGGAAGCAGGTGGTTTTTACCACGTTTTCAAAGGTTGTGCCTGCCTCCTCTAATACGGCTGAAATATTTTTCATTACCTGCTCTGCCTGTTCCCGGATGCCTCCCTCTGGAATTTCCCCGGTGGATGGGTCAATGGGAATCTGACCGGAGGTGTAAACCATCCCTCCATGTATGATTCCTTGTGAGTAAGGCCCGATTGCAGCAGGGGCCTTGGAAGTCTGAATGACCTTCATCTTCATCTCTCTCCTTTCAGTGTAAATTAGTTTAGTGAGTGTACTATTATAATATCACTAAAATATATTTTAGTAAATAAAATTTTGTTTGCTATAATTACTGAAATAATAAAAAAAATCTTATTCAACTTGCACAAACTGCAAATTGAGAATATAATATTCCTATATGTTTTCTCTGTGCTGCCTTCGCTACAGCCGGAAAAAGAATTTTTTCTGGAATCAGTGAGTCTTACAGAGGGGGGAAAGGAATGAATGACTATGACAAAAGACAACGGGACAAAGGAAAAAACCTATTTAGCCCTGTCAGATACAGACAGAAAGATTTTGGAGTCCTACAGGACAATGATTCCCAATTTGGGGGAATATCTTGGAGAAGGCTATGAAATTATTCTTCACAGTCTGGAGAATCTGCAGCATTCGGTTATTGCTAATGTGAACGGCCATTATTCCGGAAGGGCCAACGGAGCGCCTATCACGGATTTTGCCCTGTCTATGCTGGCCAGGCTGGAGCATGACAAAAACCACTCCAGCTTTTGCTACATGAATCATTCGAAAACAGGGGTACCTCTTCGCTCCTCTACCATTCCCATTATGGGAGAAAATCAGAGAATCATCGGACTGATTTGTATCAATTTTTATACCAACATATCAATTTCCCAGCTTATCAGCAAATTTCAGATACCAGAGTCCTCCGCCCAGCCGGAGCCGGGGGAAATCCGGGAAAACTTTGCGGGCAACACAGACGAGCTCATAGAAAATGTTTTAGGGGAAACCAAACAGAGGATACTTAACGATCCCTCTATTTCCTCTCAGAATAAAAATAAAAGAATTGTGGAAGAACTGTATGCCAAAGGAATCTTTAACATCAAGGACGCTGTGATAAAAGTGGCCGGACTGCTGGGAATTTCCAAGAACACAGTATATATGCATATCCGCAACGCAAATACAGATAAATAGACAAAGAAAAACGGAGCTGCCGCATTAAACGAAATTTGAGAATATTTAATGTGACAGTTCCGTTTTTGGTTATTCTTAATCACTCAGCGGGTCTACCTGCTTTTTATACACATATCTCCGGAAGAAAATACACATAATCAGAGAGAATATCTCCGCAAAGGGGAATGCCCACCATACAGCGTCCAATCCGCCGATTTTGGAGAAGATGTAGCCTGCAGGCAGCAATACACATAACTGTCTTACCAGGGAAACCCAAAGGCTAAGCATACCGTGGGCCAAAGCCTGGAACAGAGAAGAGGATACAATATTGAATCCTGCGAAGACAAAACTGAGGCTGATAATCCGCAGAGCCATTGTCCCTATGTGCTGCATGTTTTCAGAAGCATTGAAAATACTCAGAAGCAGCTGGGGCGCAAGCTGGAAAATAGCCAGGCCGATAAGCATGATTCCCGTAGCATAGATACCGCTTAAAGTAACTGTGCGCTTAATTCTCTTTTTGTTTTTTGCTCCGTAATTATAAGCTACAATAGGTACCATACCGTTATTCAGACCGAACACAGGCATGAAGATAAAGCTTTGCAGCTTAAAGTATACGCCGAATACAGCTGTTGCAGTGGAGGAGAAGGCGATTAAAATCTTGTTCATACCAAAGGTCATGACAGAACCGATGGAGGACATGACAATCGAAGGAACGCCTACCGCATAAATACTGCGGACGATTTCTCCTGAAAATTTAAAGCTGCGGAAGGATACGGAAATTTCCGTGTTCTTTTTCTGGTTGATGAAGAAGCCTACAATGCTGGCGATAATCTGTCCCGCTACGGTAGCCACAGCCGCACCGGCCACCTCCATTTTCGGGAAACCAAAAAGACCGAAAATCATAATAGGGTCTAAGATAATGTTGATAACCGCACCCAACATCTGGGTAATCATTGTGTACACGGTTTTTCCTGTGGACTGCAGCAGTCTCTCAAAGGTAATCTGAAGGAATACACCGAAGGAAAGGCCGCAGCAAATGCGCAGGTAAGAAGTACCGTAGGCAATAATCTGCGGGTCCTGGGTCTGAACCTTCATAAATAATTCTGCGCCGGCTAACCCGATAACTGCAAATACCAGATAACTGAGTAAGGCCAGTACGATGCCGTGACTGGCAGTTTTATTAGCCCGTTCAAATTCTTTTTCGCCCAGGCTGCGGGAAAGCAGGGCGTTTATACCTACTCCGGTTCCCACTCCTACGGAAATCATCAGATTCTGCACCGGGAATACCAGGGATACTGCAGTGAGGGCATTTTCGTTTAGCTGGGCTACAAACATACTGTCCACCACATTGTATAAGGCCTGGACCAGCATGGAAATCATCATGGGAACTGACATGGAAATCAGCAGTTTGTTTACCGGCATGGTTCCCATTTTATTTTCTCTTGGCTTTGTCTGTCCGTCCATAAAATAACTTTTTATCCTCCTTTTTTCGTTCTTTATTTTCCTGATGTCGTTTCTTGCGGCGCTTTTTAGTGAGAGCGTCTTTTTTCTCACGGATGTCTGCCGCTTCTTTTTCGTCAATGCTCTTTAGGGTTTTTACTACATAATACTTTTCATCGTCAGTTTTTTTCAACCTGGCCTTTCCCTTGAAATAGCCGTGGTCCGGGCAATAAGCCAGACAGAGATGGGACTTGGTGTTTACAGAGAACCAGCGCACCTTTTTCTTGGCTGTCCTGCCACAGAAAAAGCATTTGGTACAGGTTACGTCCCTGTCTTTCATAGCATCTTCTTTTGACTGGAATTCACGGGAAATAAATTTGGAATAATTGGGAAACACTGTATATATTTGGTCTTTCCTGTTTTTTGGATTTTGGTAACAGTCTATGGAATAGTTTTCCGTCACCACAGAAATGGGAATTTGTGAAAAAATTTCAGCCGTATAATATGCATCGTTCAGAGCTCTGTGAAATTGCCCTTCCTTTTTCATATGAAGAAATTCTATGGCATTTTCCAATGAGCGGAAGCTTTTTTCACCCTCAAAGAACAGGCCGAACAGCTTCTGGACGTCATAATAATAAAGCGGACCTTTCAGCAGACCCAGCAAATGATAGAATCTCATGTTTCTCTGCAGCTCCACCAAATCTGCAGGGCCCCAGGTGCAAAATTTGGCGTCCTTACCGCACCAGTCTATAAATTTTTTCACTGCCTCCCGAAAAGAAGCCCCTTTTTCCAAATCCTGTTTATCAATATCCAGGATTTCCCGGGTTCTGAAATGCAGCTTCCGGTAGACCGCAGGTTTAATGAACTGTTGGAAGGAATCCAGAATATTTCTGTTCTCATCCAGCTTCACAGCGCCTATTTCAATGATTTCAAAAGGAAGCCTTTTATTCTCTTTTTCTTTTCCATAAGGGCATTGATTCCATTCTAAATCGAAAACAATGTAGTTCATTGTCTTACCTCCTAAGTCATTCTAGCAAAATATCTATAGTAAGTCAATGAGACTGTGGACAGACTGCAAAAAGCCTGTCTGAACCTGTTTAACAGTGCCGGACCGGCCAGAATGGAATTGAAGAGCAGAGGAAGCCATAGTATAATAAAAGACAGGCAAAAAAGGATAGAGAAGTATGAGGTGCGAAAATATGGAAAAAGCGTCAGGGAAAAACAGTATCAGCTCAAAACGGTATAATCGGGGACTGCTCCTTAAACTTTTGGCCACAGGAGCCTGTAAATCCAGGATAGAACTATCCAGAGCCACAGGCCTTACCAAAATGACTGTGTCCAATATTATTTCTGAATTTATGGAAAAAGGAATTGTGGTGGAGGATGCTGAGGAGAATACCCAGACCTGTGGGCGCAACCCCATGCTTTTGAAAATCGGAAAGGAAGCCCCGAAAGCGGCTGGACTTCTGATTTTCCGGGATAGGATTGAGGCGGTGCTTTGCAGTATGAATCTGGAAATTCTGGGTACAGAAAGGATAAACTTTTCCTCTCTCACGGGAGAGGCCCTTTTGGAAAATTGCCATCGGGTATTGGACAAGCTTCTGGAAAATGAAAAAAATATATTGGGCATTGGCGTGGCTGTTATCGGACCGGTTGACATAAAAAAAGGAATCCTGCTGAATCCTCCCAGGTTTTATGGAATCGAAAATTTGCATATTTTGGAAGATTTGCAGAAAAGATACTCCTATCCCATCTATCTGGATCATGAACATAACAGCGCTGCATTGGCGGAAAAACTGTATGGAGTGGGACAGGGATACCAGGACTTTATTTTTTTAGGAATTTCCAATGGAATCGGCTCAGGGATTATCAGCAGCGGAGGGGTATATCACAATGAAAAGGGATTTGCCCCGGAAATCGGCCATATCAGCATTGACAGAAAGGGGCCTCTTTGTTCCTGCCGAAACAAGGGCTGTCTGGAACTATACGCCAGTACCTATGTGGTTTTAGAAAAATTAAAGACAGCCACCGGTCTTGAGTTACCATTCCGGGAGTTTTTTCTGTTAAGGGAAAACAATGCAGTGGAAGAAATTCTGGATCAGATGGTGGAAGACATCAGTCTGGCTCTTATCAGTGCCGTGAATATTTTGAATCCGCAGCTGATTGTATTGGGCTATGACTGTATGGACTGGGAAGAGAGCTATGTAAAAAAGCTGGAAGATCTGGTAAACGAGAGAAGGATGGTTCATGTGGACAGCAGGATTCCCATAAAAAAAGCCAGATTCGGGAAAAAGGCACAGCTTTTGGGGGCAGCTGTAAATGCAGTAAACCAGGTTTTTGAGGGAAATATATTACTGCTGGAGTAAAATGATATAGAGGGTTGACAAAGGAAAAAATTATGATAAGATAATAGTAAATTAAATTTACTAAATGGCATGGCCATGACTTAATGTACCTTCAGTGTACAAGAGGTCTGCGACCTCAATTATAGATATTTCTGTGTTTTGCAAAGCAGACGATTGAGGTGTACTGGAGGTACACCCATTGAGATAAGGCCGCAAGACACAAAATATCATGGTATGACATGTATGCCCTTGTCCGGAGAGGGTAGGGAAAGGAGTAGAAAGAAATGGGAGAAAACACCAGAAAATATCAGATTGATACGGAAGAAAACAAGAAATTTATGGAGGAGCTGAGAGAAGACCTTTTAGACTTCGGGCATCAATTTCCTTCACCCGGAGGAAGCGCTTATTATCTGGGGGATGACGGCAGCCCCTGGAAAGAGAGAAACAGAGAGACTTGGATTACTTCCCGTATGACTCATGTGTACAGTATCGGAAGCTTTCTGGGACATAATGGCAGCAAGGAGCTGGCCGGTAAAGGATTGGCAGGACTGCAGGGAGAACTGAAGGATAAAGAAAACGGTGGATGGTATGCGGGACTTACAGCCGGACAGGAACCTCTTCCTAATAAACAGTGCTATGCCCATGCCTTTGTGATTTTGGCTTCATCCTCTGCTATGCTGGCAGGAATAGAAGGGGCAGAAGAGCTTTTGAAAGAGGCTCTGGATATTTATGAACAGCGTTTCTGGAATGAGGAAGAAGGTCTGGCCTGTGATACCTGGAATACGGAATTTACCGTGCTGGATGACTATAGAGGCGTAAATGCCAATATGCACACGGTGGAGGCCTTTTTAGCTGTGGCGGATGCTGCGGGGCTGGAAAAATACCGGGAAAGGGCGGGACGCATCATAGACCATGTGGTGCAGTGGGCTTCCTGTAATTCCTGGAGAATCCCCGAGCATTTTACCAAAGATTGGGAGCCGGATTTAGATTGTAACAAAGACCAGCCTGCAGACCAGTTTAAGCCCTATGGAGCTACCCCGGGCCATGGAATCGAGTGGGCCAGACTGATTGTTCAGTGGGCACTTTCCTCACATAAAGAGAACCAAACAGCCGCAGCCAAGTACATAGAGGCGGCAGAGAATCTTTTTAACCGTGCCGTTGAAGACGCATGGAATGCAGACGGAGCTCCCGGTATTGTCTATACTACGGATTGGGAAGGAAAACCGGTTGTACACGATAGAATGCACTGGACTCTGGCAGAGGCCATCAACACTTCAGCGGTTCTCTACCGGGTTACAGGAAAAGAGAAATATGCAGAGAATTACCGGGAATTTATGGAATATCTGGATGAAAAGGTTTTAGACCATGTAAAAGGATCCTGGTTCCACCAGCTGGATTCCCGGAATCAGCTAATTGGAACAGTATGGCCGGGAAAATCTGATTTGTACCATGCCTTCCAGGCTACCCTGATTCCTTACAGCACACCGGATGTATCTATTGCAGCTGCGGTAAAGATGAAGGAAAATAAATAGATAAATAACTGATAGGAAAAAGCAAAACTCCCGGGAAAGCCTAAACAATAAGGCTTTCCCGGGAGTTTTTCACGTCCCCTTAAAATCAAATAAATCCCTCACCGGTATATCCAGCGCTTCTGCAATATCCAGAAGGCTGTCCAAGGATAGAGAGGTCTTGATATTGGGGGCTTCGATGTTACTGATGTGGGTACGGCTAAATCCCAGAGCTTCGGCTAGCTGGCTTTGGGTCATTCCCTTCAGCTTCCGGTAATAGGCAATGGTAAGACCTAATTCTCTGAGCTGCCGTTCTTTTTTCTCCTCTGTCATGGCCAATCTCCTTTTTGCTACACTATAGCATTAGATATATTGGCCAAAAACAAGGTAAAATATTGCAAATATAAACTAATAATATGCAAAAGCAAATAAGGATATGTGAGTGTATTTTTCGGCACAGGCTTTTCTCTGGAAAGCCGTATGCCTCTGTGCGCTAAACTGTATCTATCAGATTGCAGCCGCTGACAATCCTGTTCCACAAATTTTCTCTTAACTCTGCTTGGGTGCCCTCTTTCCAATAGGGCAGCCGTTCCTGTTCCAGCTCTTCCAGTCTGTGTATATCTCCGGTCACATAGGATTCTATACGACGGATATGGCTCTTCAGCCTGGCCTCTACGCCGCCCAGCTTAATGTCCAGAAGCTCGTAGCCAAAGGGTTTGGCCTGACACATCCACAGTTCTTCTCTTAAACCTCGCATTGCCCCCAGATTTTTCAGAATATCGGGGATAACTTTTTGAGAAATTTCTTTTAGTGTGGATAAGTCTTGGGAATCATAGGCGGATTTGATTCTGATACCCAAATCTGCTTTCTGGGAGAGAACCAGGGCCAGATACCGGTAAAAATCCAGCAGGCTTTCGTAGCCGGGATTTCTCGGAACAGCCTGTTCCAGTCTCCTGGCCAGGGTACTGTAGTAGGTTTGTGTGTCAATATTTCGGATATGATAATCAAACATACCCAGCATAGCATCCTGATACAGCAGATATTTTGAAGGATTATCTGTGGCAATATTTTTTCCCTGCCCCCGAAACAGAGCGTCAAAGGAATCCAGAAGCCAGAAATCTTCCAGATTTCCCCCTGTACAGTCCCGGAAATAAAGGGAAACATCCGCCTCCTTTGCCTCCTGATGGAAACAAAGATAGGAGAAGTAAGCCAGCCCGGGATACAGAGCGTCTATAGGAGTTTCCCCGCCGTTATCCATCCAGGCAGTAGCCAGAACCTGACGGATACCATGGGCTTTACAGGCAGTCAGGGCTGTTTTTGTGCAGGTCAGAGCCTTTCCGTAATTTGGAGATATTCCGTTCCAGTTCCAGACACCTCCTGCAAAGATAACCTTGGGAGAGAGCTCTTGATGAATACGGAGCATATTGTCATAAAGCCGTGGGTCCGTGTTATAGTAATCCCAATACACCAGACCAAGGTCAGAATCCGGCTTTTCCCAGCTGCAGGTGTCTGTGGAAGAATCTACGTCATAATAACCTTTTCCTGTGTTGGAGGTAATATACATATCGCTCCAGACCATAGGCTCCAGGTCTAAATCCTGGCACAGGTTCAAAACCTTTTCGCAGTGCTCCTTCATCAGAAGGGAGCTTTTTCTATAGCCGTTTTTCTTTAGATAATTTCCAAGGCCCAGCATATGGGCCTCGTCCATTCCCAGGTGTACAGACCTGGAGGAAAAACATTCCTTCAGGGAAGCCAGCAGCTCACCGATAAAATCATAGACCTTCTGATTCCCTACCATCAGAATATCAGAGGTATCTTTAAGAGAGTCTCCTTCCGGCCATTTAAGGAAATTGGCCAGATGGCCCAGGGTCTGGATACATGGAATCAGTTCAATTCCCAGCAGGGCTCCATATCGATCCAGTTCCTTTAATTCTTGCTTTGTGTATCGGCCCCGGTAGGTCCCGAAATAGGGATGCCCGTTGACCTCATAGGTTTCTTCCATATAGAGAAAAAGCTGGTTCATGCCCATACGAGCCAAGGTGCGGATAATGGATTTAACCTTTTCAGGTGTTGCCACTGTATTTCTGGAACAGTCCAGCATAAAGCCTCTTTTCTCAAAACAAGGATTGAGGCTGTGCCGGACGTCTTCTTCCGGGTGATGGAGAACATAGTTAAAAAGGGAAAAAAACAGGGATGGATGACTGTAGGATATGGTGCAGTCCTGCCCCTTCTTTTCCAACCGGGCTCCATCCCGGCATTCCAGAAGATGTATCCTCAAGGTGAGGCCGGAAGAGGAATGCAGGGGGCAATCCTCCAATAAAAGATGGGCTCCCCTTTCCAGCAAAGAAACGGATTGGGGATTTCCGGAAAATAAAAGCTTTATCATATGAGAACCTCCTAGTCTTCTGTTTCCTTTTCCTCAGTGTGTGTTTTATAGAATCTTTTCTGGTCCCAATAATAGTAAATCACAAATAAAAATGCTGTAAGTCCCCAGGAAATGGGATAACTCATAAGGATGGTTTCCACGCCCGGCCAGTGGGGAACTGCCAGGAAAATCCAGAAAATACGCAGCAGGCAGACTCCGGTACAGGTCATAAGCATAGGAACCAGTACATTGCCCATTCCCCGCAATGCGCTGGACAGAATCTCAATAAAGATAAACAGCACATAAGAGGGGGCTATGATGTGAATAATCTTCATGCCGATTTGGATAACCTCCGGGTCTGTAGTAAAGAGCCGCAGCAAAAATTCTCCTGTAGACAGCAGCAGGGCGCTGACCAGAAGGGAGGCAATTAAATCCAGCAGCAGGCAGACCTTAACACTTTTTTTCATACGGCTGTATTTTCCGGCACCGTAATTCTGGCTGATAAAGGTTATGATAGATACGCTGAAGGCTCCGGAAATCATCCAGTAAATAGCGTCAATCTTTCCGAAAGCCGTATAGGCCGCCATAGTATTTGTACCCAGGCTGTTTAAGGAGGTCTGGATGATGATATTGGATATATTGTACATAATGGACTGAATGCCTGCGGGAAGTCCGATGGTTACAATGGAAATCAGCAGGAACTTATGAAAACGTATGGCTTTGGGCTCTAAGCGGTACATGTCCGTAGACTTTATTAAAGCATGTATGACAAGAATGGCGCTTACAGCCTGAGAGGCTACTGTGGCAATGGCTGCACCGGCCACGCCCATATTACAGCCTACTACCAGCAGAATATCCAGAAAAATATTGATAAAACAGCAGACAATGAGGAAATACAAAGGCCTGGTGGAATCGCCTACTGCCCGCAGTATGGCAGACCCCACATTGTAAATAAACACAAAAATAATACCTGCAAAATAAATCCGCAGATAGAGAACAGAATCTGCCATAACATCCGCCGGTGTTTTCATCATCCCAAGCAGCGTGGGGGCAAGAAAAATACCAGCTACAGAGGTAAGAAGACCTCCCACAAGAGACAGTGCTGCAGCTGTATGTAAGGTGTCGTTCAAATCCTTTTTATTTTTTGCGCCATAATAACGGGCAATGATAACCGTAGCGCCGGAAGAAAGGGCCACAAAAAAGTTTACCACCAGGTTGGATACCTGGCCTGTGGAGCCGCCTACTGCCGCCAGGGCCTGAGTTCCCACAAAACGTCCTACCACCACGGCGTCTGCCGTGTTATAAAGCTGTTGAAAAAGGGTACCCAGCATAATGGGAAAGAAAAAAATAAGAAGCTGCTTCCAGATTACCCCTTCTGTAATCTGATTTACGTTTTCTGCTTTTTTAGACATATAAATCCCCCTTGAATTCATAGAAAACTATATTCTTTGAAGTCTGGCTCCCATGGGTCTGTGAAAGCCTATGGTACCCTCTCTGGACAAAGGCGCAAAAATATCATGACTTGACATGCGTAACCTTGTACACTGAAGGTAAGTCTAATCAATATATATCACAGGTTATAGAAAATGTCGATATTGAAAAGAAATCTGTAGCCTAAAATTTAGCGGCATGATATGATAATGGAAAAGCAAACCTGCAAGGGCAGAATTAGAGGAACCGGGAAGCCGGAAGAAAAGAGGAGATTTTCGCTGCCTGCAGGAGAGAAAGAAGTGTGGGAATCATGAAAATAAGAATTCGGATTGCAGACCCGGCGGGAAATATCACGATTTTTGTACTGAGCCGGGCAGACAGAAAAGATTATCCCTATATATCCAGACAGCTGCTGGCCGTGGAGGAGTTGAAGGGCGAACAGGTGGGATTTGTGGAGCAGCACAATGGAGCGTTTCATATGCAGATGATGGGAGGAGAATTCTGCGCCAATGCTTCCCGCAGTTTTGCCAGCCTGCTGGCCATGGGCGAAATCAGAGAAAGAACAGAAGAAGAAACCGGAAAAAGCGTGGAAGAATATAGCGGAGAAAATTCAGGGGAAGATGCAAGAGATGGTGCCGGAGAAAATACGGGCCATGAGAATGGGAGTCTGGAGCTGGAGATTTCCGTAAGCGGAGCCTCCCGCCCCCTGAAAGCCTGGGTGGATATTGGGGCAGGTACCAGCAGAGTGGAAATGCCCCTGCCGGAGGCTATAGGATGTATTACTCTGGGGGAGGAAACCTTTGCCATGGTAACCTTTGACGGCATTTGTCATATCCTGGTTCCGGGAAAGCCCAGGAAAGAGGCTTTTATCTGGGAGGCAGTGGAAAAAGCTAAAGAGGCTTGCCCCTGTGGTGCATGGGGGATTATGTTTTTGCAAAACAGGCAGATGATTCCCGTAGTTTATGTAGAGGAAACGGGTTCCATGGTTTGGGAGGGGAGCTGCGGAAGCGGAACCACAGCCGCTGCTGTCTGGCTGTTCCGAAATAAAAAAGACGGAGAATATACCTGTATTTTGGAGCAGCCCGGCGGAAAGATGGAAGCCAGAGTGAAAATGGAGGGCGGCAGAGCTGTTGCCTGCAGCGTAGGCGGCCCGGTATCCTTGTCCCGGGAGATGGAAATAGAAATAGAAGAGAGAAGGTTGACATAATATGAAGAGGGCATGGTTAAAAAATCCATATATCGCCGTAATGAAGGACGGCAGCCTGTCTTACGGAGGGAATCAATCCTGGGCAGAAGGCAGGCTTCTGCAAAAATATGGCTGCGGCGTCATAGCCGGCACGGATTTGATTTTGTATCTTGGTTTACATAAAGAATACTGCAACGGAAGGGAAATCTGGGAGGATGAGGAGGAAAATGGCATTTGGGATGCGGAGCAGTATTTATCTCTGATAAAACGGATGAACCGAAAATATTTCTGGGTAATTCCCGGAATGGGGATGCCGGGACTGTTTTTGTCCTGGGGTCTGAATGGATACTTCCGCTTTAACCGGATTCCTCTGAAAGCCTCCTTTGGGGTATTGGGAAGAAATCTCATGAACAGGACGGCAGCTATGCTGGCCCATGATATTCCGGTGATTCTGGCTGTGGGCCCTAATTTTTCCCTTTTCAGAAAAAAATATAAACTGGATTTATATCAGAAAAAAGGAGAGGAATTTCAGAAGGCGGCAGAAGTCTCTGCTCATTATGTGACAGTGACAGGTATGGAAGAACAGTGGATGAAAATCTCTTCCTGGGGAAGGGAATATTTTATACGCAGTCAGGAATATCTGGACTATGTGAAAAAACACGGCAGTTTTTTCACCAGCAATATTATCTATATCCGGAAAAGGAAGTAACAAATTTATTCCTGCCAGCAAAGAGCCAAGCGGATATGCTTGCATCGGGGTATTTGACTCTGAAAAAAAGAATTGACAAGGAGTTTTAACGTGCTATAATTATAGCGTTTTAAAATTGCATATTGCGCCAGAAGAAGGATGCAGGAAAGCGGCTTTTGCCCACCGAAGGAGTAATACTCTCAGGGGTTCCCAAAAAGGAACAGGACTGTATCTGGATGGCTCTCTGGAGAATCCCGTAAAGGGTGCCGAAGGTGTAAGCAGACGGAAGGGTCTGTGAATCTCTCAGGCAAAAGGACAGTGAGATAAAAGCGTCGTAAACCGACAGGAGGTGCTTTGCACATCCTGCTGTATAAGAAGCTGAAGAATCAATAACAAGGTCCGTGGGATAAAATACGGGCCTTTTTCTTATTTCATCAGAAAAATTTCTGGATTTCCAACACTTGTCAGGATTTGGCTGACAGGCACCGGTGAGTAAGAAAAGTCCTCCGGACAGAACGTTATATGCATAAATCATACAAGGGAGAGAAAAAGATGGAAATGATTGCACAGTTTGTTGACACCGTAAATTTATTTTTATGGGACTATGCCCTGCTGGTTTTGCTTTTAGGTACAGGTATTATTTATACCATCAGCCTGAAATTTATCCAGGTGCGTAAGTTTGGAAAAGGGATGAAGCAGATGTTCGGAAACTTTTCTCTGCACGGCAAAAGCAGCGAAAAGGGGCTGAGTTCCTTCCAGGCTTTGGCTACGGCTATTGCGGCCCAGGTAGGAACAGGTAATATTGCCGGAGCGGCTACGGCCATTGCATCCGGAGGTCCGGGCGCTATTTTCTGGATGTGGGTGAGCGCTTTTTTCGGTATGGCCACTATTTATGCAGAGGCAGTTATGGCTCAGCATACCAGAAAAAAAGAAAACGGTGTGATTACCGGAGGCCCGGTGTTCTATATAAAATACGTTTTTAAAGGAAAATTCGGAAACTTTCTGGCTGGATTTTTCTCTGTGGCCATTATCCTGGCCCTGGGCTTTATGGGGAACATGGTACAGTCTAATTCCATTGGAAGTTCCTTTGAGACAGCCTTTGGCATAAAGCCTTATGTAATGGGAATACTGGTAGCAGTGGTGGCTGCCGTTATTTTTCTGGGCGGTATCAACCGTATTGCCAGAGTTACAGAAAAGATTGTGCCCATTATGGCTTTGATTTATATTGTAGGCTGCGGCATTATTCTGATAATGAACCTGAAAGGTCTTGGAACAGCCTTCCATGATATTTTTGTAGCTGCCTTTTCTCCTTCTGCTGTGCTTGGAGGTGCGGCAGGAGTTACCGTACAGAAGGCTATGCGTTTTGGTGTGGCCAGAGGTTTGTTTTCCAATGAAGCCGGTATGGGTTCTACACCCCATGCTCATGCCACAGCAGATGTAAAGCACCCGGCAGACCAGGGAATTATTGCTATGATTGGTGTGTTTATCGATACCTTTATTATCCTTACCCTGACGGCTTTGGTGATTTTATCTACAGGGGCTTTGTCCACCGGAGAGACAGGCTCTGCCCTGGCTCAGGCTGCCTTTAATTCAGCGTACGGTTCCTTCGGAAATGTATTCATTGCTATCTGCATGCTGTTTTTTGCTTTTACCACCATTATTGGCTGGTATTATTTCGGAGAGGTAAATGTACGTCATCTGCTGGGAAACAAAGCAGTAAAAATTTACACCATTCTGGTGGTGGTATTTGTCATGATAGGTTCCTGCCTGAAGGTAGATTTGGTCTGGAATATGTCAGATATGTTTAACGGCTTGATGGTAATTCCAAACCTGATTGCCCTGCTGGCCTGCATTGGCATTGTAAGGCGTCTGAGCCGGGAGCATGAGGAATTGTAAGCAGAAAGCACAGATATGACGGCAAACGGCTCTTCAGAAGAAGGTCGGATAAAATGTGCGAGATAAAGAGCATAACGTAGAAAATAGGCAAAATTACATGGCAGGCCTTTTGTGCCTGAAGGTAAGGATAAAAACAATAAATAAGTCTTGAAATTTCCGAAAATATGTCTTATTCTATGATTTGATATAATTTTAACATAAAGAAAAATTTACGGAAAATCCAGGAGGAGACGAATATGTGTGAAAGAACAGTGCGCTTTCGCCATGTAGAAGAAATCAAAGATTTTGTATGCGCTGCATGCCGTTGTAATTTTGACATTGATATTGTCAGTGACAGACTGGTGATTGACGCAAAATCTATTTTAGGAGTTTTAAGCTTAGACAGAAATCAGGATTTAAGAGTGGTCTACGAAAGAC
Organism: uncultured Blautia sp.; assembly: GCA_902476765.1. Taxonomy (GTDB): domain Bacteria; phylum Bacillota; class Clostridia; order Lachnospirales; family Lachnospiraceae; genus Blautia. Next base: position 16,476 of record CABSEJ010000012.1, on the reverse strand, counting down.
AGGAACCCTGGTTTGAAGAAATTCTGGGAAAATATGCTGTTGCATAAAAGTAGGTTTTATGTTAGCATGAACTATAATCAGAAAAACACAGTGACGGAGAGAGTATCCCTACGGAGGGTTTTACAGAGAAGCTTTCAGCGGCTGAGAGAAAGCAAACTCAGGTAAGGAGAAGATGGCTCCCGAGAGGCGCACCGAAGCATAAGCTTTTATGCCAAGGCTGCGACAGGTTCCGCCTGTTACAGCGGTAAGGTATCTGCAGAAGGTACCTGATGAGGTCTGCACTGTGAGGTGCAGATGAACAGAAGTGGTAACACGGGTTTTCAGCTCGTCTTCTTTGGAAACAGAGGAGGCGGGCTTTTTCTTTTTCAGCCCGTTTAGCCCGGATTTTAAATATCCAGAAGGAGGAAAGTAAATTGGATAAGAAAAAATATTATATCACCACGGCCATTGCCTACACATCAGGCAAGCCTCATATTGGAAATACCTATGAGGCGGTGCTGGCGGACAGTATCGCCAGATTTAAGAGACAGCAGGGTTACGACGTGTTTTTCCAGACAGGAACAGACGAACATGGACAGAAAATTGAGCTGAAGGCTCAGGATGCAGGGATTACCTGTAAAGAATTTGTGGACAATGTGTCCGGAGAGATTAAGAATATCTGGGATTTGATGAACACCTCATACGATAAATTTATCCGCACCACAGATGAGGACCATGAGAAACAGGTGCAGAAAATATTTAAGAAAATGTATGCAAAGGGTGATATTTATAAGGGGTATTATGAGGGTATGTACTGTACTCCCTGTGAATCCTTCTTTACCGAGTCCCAGCTGGTGGACGGTAAGTGTCCCGACTGCGGACGCCCTGTAACGCCAGCCAAGGAGGAGGCTTATTTCTTTAAGATGAGCAAATACGCCCCCAGACTTATTGAGCATATTAACAGCCATCCGGAGTTTATTCAGCCTGTGTCCAGGAAAAATGAGATGATGAATAATTTCCTGCTCCCTGGACTTCAGGATTTATGCGTGTCCAGAACCTCCTTTAAGTGGGGAATCCCTGTGGATTTTGACCCTAAGCATGTGGTCTATGTGTGGCTGGACGCTCTGACAAACTATATTACAGGAATCGGCTATGACTGCGATGGGGAAAGCACAGACCAGTTCAAAAAACTGTGGCCGGCGGATTTACACCTGATTGGGAAGGATATTATCCGTTTCCATACCATTTACTGGCCTATTTTCCTGATGTCTCTGGATTTGCCTCTGCCTAAGCAGGTATTCGGCCATCCCTGGCTTCTGCAGGGCGACGGCAAAATGAGCAAGTCTAAAGGAAATGTACTTTACGCAGACCAGCTGGTAGATTTCTTCGGAGTAGATGCAGTGCGCTATTTCGTGCTTCATGAAATGCCCTTTGAAAACGACGGCGTGATTACCTGGGAGCTGATGGTGGAGCGTCTGAATTCAGAGCTGGCCAACACACTGGGCAACCTGGTAAACCGGACCATATCCATGTCCAATAAATATTTCGGCGGCCAGGTTAAGAGAACCGGTGTTCAGGAGCCTGTGGATGATGACTTGAAAGCAGTGGTTCTGGGAACCAGACAGAAGGTGGAGAGCAAGATGGAAGAGCTTAGAGTAGCCGACGCCATCACAGAAATTTTCGCTCTGTTTAAACGCTGCAACAAATATATTGACGAGACTATGCCCTGGGTTCTGGCCAAGGATGAAGCTAAGAAGGAGCGCTTGGGAGAGGTGCTGTATAATCTGGTTGAGGGCATCTGCATAGGAGCTGCTTTGCTGGAGTCCTTTATGCCGGATACCACAGCCAAGATACTGGCTCAGTTAAACGCTCCTGCAAGAAGCTACCAGGAGCTGGATATCTTCGGCCTGTATCCCTCCGGAAATAAGGTGACAGAAAAGCCGGAAATCCTTTTTGCCCGTCTGGATGTGAAAGAAGTTATGGAAAAGGTGGAGGCCATGAATCCAAAAGAAGCTTCTGCTGTGGAAGAGGAAAGCAAGGAGGAGGCTCCTGTTATTGATATAGAGCCAAAGCCAGAAGTTACTTTTGATGATTTTATGAAAATGCAGTTTCAGGTAGGTGAGATTATTTCCTGTGAGGCAGTGAAAAAATCTAAGAAGCTTCTCTGCTCCCAGGTGAAAATCGGAAGCCAGGTTAAGCAGATTGTATCCGGAATCAAGGCCAGATATAAACCGGAGGACATGGTAGGAAAGAAAGTCATGGTTCTGGTAAACTTAAAGCCGGCCAAGCTGGCAGGAGTTCTCTCTGAGGGAATGATTCTCTGCGCAGAAGATGCCAAGGGAGAACTGGCCCTGATGAGTCCTGACAAGGATATGCCGGCAGGAGCAGAAATTTGCTGACAATGGTGTCTTTATTGATTGGGTATTTTAGAAGAAACAGGAATAATTATACCCTTGTGGAAAAATAAGGATTGACAAGACTTTTGCCAGCGTGTATTATTTTCTTCAGATAAAAGGGAGTAGCTGGCACTGCCAGGTGTTCACGATAACGTCAATCTCGACGGAGCTTCCGTCCGTGTCGTGATGAAACAGCGAGACTTTTATTGCATGGGAAACCTGCAGTAAAAGTCTCGCTTTTTTCGTTTTACACAAGTTCTTGGGACTTTCTATAAAACGAAAAGCCTTTCGGCGGACAGTATACAAAAGACTTTTATTATGCACACTAACTAGAACAGCGAATAATGAAATGGAGGAAAAGTGATGAAGCAGTATTATCAAATGTCCAGGACAGAGGTACAGAAAACCATAAACGGCAGTACCCAGCCTCTGACGGATGAGCAGGTGAAGCAGAACCAGGAAAAATACGGCCCCAATGCCCTGGCTGAGGGGAAGAAGAAATCCGTTCCCCAGATTTTTCTGGAGCAGTATAAGGATTTTCTGGTTATTATCCTGATTGTGGCTGCAATTGTTTCCGGTATTCTGGGGGAGACAGAAAGTGCCATTGTTATTCTCATTGTCATTACCATTAACGCAATTTTGGGAACCGTACAGACAGTGAAGGCGGAACAGTCCCTGAACAGTCTGAAAGCCATGTCGGCGCCCGAGGCGAAAGTGGTCAGAGGGGGAGATGTGGTGAAGATTCCTTCCCACCAGGTAACCATGGGAGATATTGTTATGCTGGAGGCAGGGGATTATGTGCCGGCTGACGGCCGTATCCTGGAAAATGCCAGTCTGAAGGTAGACGAGAGTGCCCTTACAGGAGAGAGCCTGGGAGTGGAGAAGACAGAAGAGCCTATTGAGGGAGAGGTTCCTCTGGGAGACAGGACCAACATGGTATTCTCAGGAAGCTTTGTATCCTATGGCCGTGGTTCCTTCCTGGTAACCGGTATCGGTATGGACACAGAGGTGGGTAAAATTGCCAGCCTGCTGAAGACCACTTCTGAGAAGAAGACGCCGCTGCAGATGAACCTGGACAATTTCGGACAGAAGCTGTCTATTCTGATTCTGGTATTCTGCGGTATCCTTTTTGGAATCAGTGTTATCCGGGGAGAATCCGCAGCGGATGCCTTCCTGTTTGCCGTGGCTTTGGCGGTTGCCGCTATTCCTGAGGCTTTAAGCTCTATTGTAACCATTGTGCTTTCCTTTGGTACCCAGAAAATGGCAAAGGAACACGCTATTATAAGAAAACTGCAGGCTGTGGAAGGACTGGGAAGTGTTTCGGTTATCTGCTCAGATAAGACAGGAACTTTGACTCAGAATAAGATGACTGTGGAAAACTATTATGTAGAGGGCAAGGAAATTGCCGCTGACGCTATAGATTTAGATGATGATGCCCAGAAGCAGCTTCTGCGCCACAGCATCCTGTGCAATGACTCTACCAACAAAAACGGGGAGGAAATCGGAGACCCTACGGAAACAGCCCTCATCAATCTGGGCGATAAGCTGGGCAGGCCGGCAGAGGCTGTCCGGGAAAAATACCCCAGATGCAGTGAAGTTCCCTTTGACAGTGACAGAAAGATGATGTCCACTCTTCACAATCTGAAGGATGGCTGCACCATGATTACCAAGGGCGCAGTAGACGTATTGCTGGACAGAGTGACACAGATTCAGAAAAACGGAAAAGCATGTCCTATTACAGAGGCAGACAAGACAGCAATAGAAGAACAGAACCAGAAATTTTCAAAAAATGGACTGAGAGTCCTGGCTTTTGCATATAAGAAGATGGACAGGGAAAAAAGCTTGTCTGTGGAAGACGAAAGAGATTTGATTTTCTTAGGCCTTATCGCTATGATGGACCCGCCAAGAGAGGAGTCCAAGGCAGCGGTGGCTGAGTGTATCCGGGCGGGAATCAAGCCTATTATGATTACCGGAGACCATAAGGTGACAGCGGCGGCTATTGCCAAGAGAATCGGTATTTTAAAGGATGAATCCGAGGCATGCGAGGGTGCGGTGATTGAGAATATGTCCGATGAAGAGCTGCAGAAGTTTGTGGATGGGATTTCTGTGTATGCCAGAGTTTCCCCGGAGCATAAAATCCGTATTGTCCGTGCATGGCAGGAAAAAGGAAATATTGTTTCCATGACAGGAGACGGAGTCAATGACGCTCCGGCGCTGAAGCAGGCCAATATCGGTGTGGCCATGGGAATCACAGGTACAGAGGTTGCCAAGGATGCAGCGTCTATGGTATTGACAGATGACAATTTTGCAACTATTGTAAAAGCAGTGGAAAACGGGAGAAACGTATACCGGAATATTAAGAGCGCCATTCAGTTCCTGCTTTCCGGTAACTTTGCGGGAATTCTTTCCGTACTTTATGCTTCTATTGCAGGCCTTCCGGTGCCCTTTGCCCCGGTTCACCTGCTGTTTATCAACCTTCTGACAGACAGTCTTCCGGCTATTGCACTGGGCCTGGAGCCCCACAATCCGGAGGTTATGAATGAAAAACCAAGACCTATGAATGAATCTATCCTCACCCGGGATTTTCTGGCTAAGATAGGAATCGAGGGATTGGTTATCGGTATCATGACAATGCTGGGCTTTTACATTGGCTATCAGGAAAGCACCGCTTTGGCCATGACTCTGGCCTTTGGTACTCTTTGTACCTCCCGCCTGGTCCATGGATTTAACTGTAAATCAGACAGGCCGGTACTGTTTACCAAGAGATTTTTCAACAATATTTATCTGGCCGGGGCATTTTTACTGGGTCTGGCCCTGATTACCGGAGTTATGATGATTCCGGCTATGGATACCATATTTAAAGTGCAGACACTTACACTTACGCAACTGTTTATTATGTATGGTTTGTCCCTTGCAAACCTTCCTGTTATCCAGCTTATTAAGTGGATACGCACAAGGATAAAAAAATAAGGGGAACCGGGAGGGGATGCCTATGGAATTGAATAAAAAGAACATGAAAAATATTATGCTACTGATAGTTTTTGCTGAGCTTTTGTATATTTGTGTGCAGAAAATAAACAGTGTGGCAGCAGGAGTGATGTTTGTCTGGAATATCATTTTCCCCTTTGCCCTGGGCGGGGCCATTGCCTTTATTCTCAATGTGCCTATGCACTTTCTGGAGAACAAGCTGTTCGGAAAGCTGAAAGAGCAGGGGCGGATGAAGAAGCTGGCAAGACCCATATGTCTTGTTCTTTCTATTCTTCTGGTGGTGGCTGTTATCCTGCTGGTATTGGTGGTTTTGATTCCGGAAATCGGCAGTACCCTTGCCAGTCTCAGCATTAATATTGAGACAGCTTTCCGGAAGTTCCAGGCGTGGGGACCTGTCTGGGTGAAAGAAACCTTCCAGTACAACGACCAGATTGAACAGCAGCTTTTAGACTGGATAAATAATCTGGAGGTAAACTGGGAAGGTATTATTCAGACCAGCTTTGACTTCCTGAAAAACGGAGCCGGGAATATGCTCAGTTCAGCTTTTACTGTAACTAAAACGGTTATAAGTTCTCTGACGAATTTCTTTATTGGTTTTGTATTTGCCTGTTATGTGCTGCTGCAGAAAGAAAAACTGGCGGTGCAGATACGCAAGGCGCTATATGCTTTTCTGCCACAGAAGGCCGTGCGTCATACCTTGAGAGTAGCTTCTCTGAGCTATAGGACCTTCGCCAATTTTGTGACGGGACAATGTCTGGAAGCAGTAATCCTGGGCTTTATGTTTTTTGTTGCTATGAGTATCCTCAGATTCCCTTACGCTGTATTGGTAGGCGTAGTGATTGCCTTTACGGCTTTGATTCCGATTTTCGGAGCTTTTATCGGCTGTGTGTTGGGGGCTTTTCTTATTCTGGTGGTTAATCCTATGCAGGCCCTGGGCTTTATTATACTGTTTCTGGTACTGCAGCAGATAGAAGGAAATCTGATTTATCCTCATGTGGTGGGAAGTTCGGTAGGTTTGCCTTCCATCTGGGTTTTAGTGGCAGTTACCATAGGCGGTAACCTTATGGGTGTTGTGGGAATGTTGATATTCATTCCTCTGTCCTCGGTAATTTATGCCTTGTTCCGCCAGAACGTTCACACCAGATTAAAGGAGAGAAAAATCCATGATATTTGAGACACATGCCCACTACGACGACCAGGCCTTTGACCGGGACAGAGACAGTCTGCTCCGGTCCATGGAAGCCCATGGTATTGAGAAAATCATAAATGTAGGCGCCTCTCTCAGAGGAGTCAGGGATACGGTGACGCTTACAGAACAGTATCCCTTTGTATATGGCGCTGTGGGTATCCACCCTGACGAGGTGGGGGAGCTGACGGAAGACCACATGGAATGGATGAGGGGCTTATGTGAGAAAGAGAAGATAGTGGCAGTGGGAGAGATTGGACTGGACTACTATTGGGACAAGGAGAACCATGAAATACAGAAAAAATGGTTTGTCCGTCAGATGGATTTAGCCAAAGAAACAGGGCTTCCTATTATTGTTCACAGCCGGGATGCGGCCAAAGACACCTTAGACATTATGAAGGCAGAACGGGCAGACCGCTTACAGGGAGTCATCCATTGCTATTCTTATTCCAGGGAACTGGCCAGGGAATACATGAATATGGGCTACTTCCTGGGAATAGGAGGCGTGGTAACCTTCAGGAACGGGAAGAAGCTGAAAGAGGTGGTAGAATATGCGCCTCTTGATTACCTGCTTCTGGAAACCGATGCTCCTTACCTGGCTCCGGAGCCCTACCGGGGGAAACGGAATTGTTCTCTCTATCTTACTTATGTGGCCCAGGCCATTGGAGAGATTAAGGGTGTGGATTACCAGACCGTTATAGAAGTTACCAGGAGAAATGCAGAGAGATTGTTTAGATTAGTATACTGACACGTTCACAAGTGTCCAACCCCTTTAAGCTTCAGGGGGCTGGACACTTTGTGTTTTGTCCTCGTTGTTATGTGAAGAGGCCTTCATCTGCAGGGCATATTCCTTAGGCGTCAGTTTGGTGTATTTTTTAAACAGATGGCTGAAATACTGGGGATTGTTGCCGCAGCCCACCTGCTCTGCCACATAATAGATTTTTTCGCTGTCACAGTTAATCAGAAGCTGTTTTGCTTTCTGGATACGCAGGTCGTTCAGATAGGTGGAAAACTTCACACCGGTCTGCAGAACAAATTGGCGGCTTACATAGTCCACATTCATAAACAAATGATTTTCAACGATCCATTTCAAGGTCAAGTCCGGCTCGCTGATGTGGCTGCTGGTGTAATTGAGAATTTCCTGGATAAAGGGCTTGTATTTCTTGGAACCCAGCAGCGGCACAGAAAGAAGAGTATGCAGCTTTTCGAAAATAAAGCTGCAGATTTCTTCGTTAGAAGAGACTGAGCTGATAAACTTAATCATATCTGTAATCTCTCCGGAAGAAAAACAGGTGCAGGTCTGAGATGCTTTCATAAGAATACTGTTTATCAGGGTGCGAAGCAGTTCCAGGCTTTTTACAGAAGACAGAAGCTTTTTCAAATCATTCAAAAGCCGGGTATGCCGGAGAGTGTCGGTTTCCAGAAGAAGCTGGTTGGCTAATTCCTGGGTCTGATGAAACAGGAAGTCATAATTACATATGATTGTTTTTTGTGAACCAGAGAAAAGATGAATCGTCTCATAGCGTTTTACCTTCATGCTCAAGGTGTTCAGAAGCTCAATCAGACTGGAATAGGATTCCCTGTGATAAGAGCAGATTTGGGAACCTATACCCAGATTTATATTTTCCAGAAGACTGTCCATAAAAGAGTAGCTTTTCTGTGTGTCCATGAAAAAGAAAGTAAGGGTATTTTTCACATAAACATAAGGAAAAGAATGGGGAAGACAGTTATCCTGGAACAGCTTTTGAATCTTTTCTCTGCATGTATCAACCCATTGCTCTTCCAGAAAATAGATATAGCATAGCTGGTAAGAGGTATGGTAAAAATCTACATAGCCCTCATAAAGCTTTGGCAGCAGACCGGAATCCTCGCTGGAAGAAAGGGTCTGAAACAGAATATGGAACATCAGGTTTTCACCCAGAAGGGAATGGACGGTTTTTATATCCTGCTTCATATTTTCAATGGTCAGCTTCTTGTAATATTCTTTTATGCAGTCCTTCACTGCTTCGGTAATCTCCTCCTCACTGCAGGGCTTTAGAATATAATGTTTGATTCCATAGCGCATTGCTTCTCTGGCATAGGAAAATTCATTATAGCCGGAGAGGATAATAAACTGGATATGGTCGTGGTTTTCCGTGATTTTCCGGATTAACTCCAAGCCGGATAGCTTAGGCATACGAATATCCGTCAGGACTATATCAGGATATTCGTCTAAAATAGCGTCATAAGCCTCCAATCCGTTCTTACATACACCTACAACCTGAATGTTCAGACTTTCCCAATCAATAATGCTGCATATAGTTTCCCGTATCATTTTTTCATCATCAGCTATAAGTAAGCGAATCATAGCAATTCTCCTTTCTTTTTCCCCGGATAGAAAGGAAACGTCAGCTTTACTATGGCAAATCCCTTCTGATTCAGAAAATCCAGTGTAAAATCATGTCCGAATGCCAGCTCCAGGCGTTTATGTACATTCAGGATACCGATGCCGAAACCATGAGGCAGAATTTCCTTGCGTAAAAGCTTTTCCAGTAAATTCTCTTCAAAGCGGGAACCGGTATTAGAAACCGTTATTACCAGGCTGCCTTGGTCCAGACGCCCTTGGATTTGTATGTGGCAGATGTCGCTGTCTTCTTCCAACGTGTAATGAATAGCATTTTCCACCAGAGGCTGAAGCGTAAATTTGGGAAGATAAGCACCCATAAGTCCCTCAGGTACCTGTGCTTCATAGGAAAGACCGTCCTCATAGCGTATTTCCTGTATATTCATGTAGTACCTTACCAGCTCCAATTCCTGCCTAAGGGAAGAATCCTCATTCCGGCGGCTCAGCGTGATGTGCAGTAATTTCCCCAGAGATTCTGTCATTAGGGAAATTTGTTGGTCTCCCAGCATTTTGCTGCGCCAGTTAATAGACTGCAGGGTATTGTACAAAAAATGAGGGTTTATCTGCATTTCCAGAGCCTTGAGCTGGGATTCCTTAGCCAGAAGCTTGGCTTCATAAACTTCTTTAATAAGGGTTTGGATTTTTTTGGCCATGGAATCAAACTGCTGATGGAGAAGTCCAATTTCGTCCTGCCGGTTTTCATAGGAATAAGGCACCTGAATAATTTCGAAATTTTCGTTTCCAAATGCATTTATCTTTTTCATCAATGTGTCAAAATGTGTCATGAGAGGCCTCATCAGCATTGTGGTGAGCAGTATGCACAGAAAGAGGCTGGAAATAAGAATCACAATAAATAAATTCTGGAAAAAGCGTATGCTGCGGTACATGCCTTCGTAAGGGGAAAGACAATAGTAATTCCAGTCTGCCGATGAGATGCTTCCCGGTACAATAAAATATTTTTGACCGCACAGGTCCTGTATGGAAAAGGAGGATGAAGGCAGGGAGGACATTTCTTCCCTGGACAGCTTTTTTAAATGCTCCGGCACATATAATAATTGTTCCTGGCTGCACAGAATATAAGAAACACGGTTTTCACCGTTTCCTGATGCAGAAATATCCTCCAGCATCTGTTTCAGGTTTACATTGATTATCAGTATTCCCAATTCATCCAACTTTAAATGCTCTATTCTCCGTATACTCCTCACTAAGAAAATGCCGTAAGTATCGCTGTAATCGGTTATCCAACACAGACGTCCATCCCCTTTTCTGGCAGTATCTATCAAATCTTTCTGCAAATCAGCAGACATGACATGAGAGTCGATTCCCGAAGAAAGCACAGAAAAATTCTGATTGATTATCTGGACATAGTCAATATAGTCAGATTTATACCTTTGATAGTAGGTATTAAGGGATGCCTGCATATTGGAATAGACATTCATGGGAGTGGCTCCGTTCTCTGAATCCTTGGTCCTGCTTAAATTTGCCTGTATGGAAGTGTCTTCCAATATAAAGTTAGCCATATCCTGGATGGAATTCAGATGACTGGTAATATCCTTAGAGGAGTAAGACAGTAATTCTCCTGAAGTCTGATATAGGGTATGGTTGCTGGATTGGATAATCAGCAGAAAGCCGATAAATATTATAAGAGCTAATAAAAAAATACCGGGCAGAAGAATTATCAGGAATTTTTGTGCCAGGGGTGCATTTCTTATTTTACATGCTAAAAATTTAAACATCATAAACTCCTTATTGGGGGATTTGGAAATAATGTGTTCTTATTATAACAAGGCTGTTTGAAAAAACAAGAATGCCGGTGAAAAACCACGGTTTCGTGTAAGAACAACTAGGTTTTGTTTATTTATTCCCCATAAGATGTGCAATATAATAATAATCACAAAAGCTGTGCACGGCAAAAGTGAAAATGAAAAAGAAACGAGGAAGCAAGGAATGAGGAAAAGGATAATAGCAATGCTGTTGGGAACCATAATGGTTTGCAGTATGGCGGCCTGCGGAAGCAGCAGCGATAATACAGAGGATACAAAGGAAGATTCTAACAAGCTGACCTTTGCCTGGTGGGGTAATCAGGTGCGAAATGAAAGAACAAGCCAGGTGCTGGATATGTATGCAGAGGAGAATCCCGGCGTTAGCTTTGACGGACAATTTTCCGAGTGGAACGATTATTGGAACAAACTGGCTACAGCTTCAGCAGGCCATACCCTGCCGGACATTGTGCAGATGGATTTACAGTATTATGACCAGTATGTAAAAAACGGACTGCTTCTTGATTTGACTCCCTATATCGAGGACGGCACTTTAAATTTATCAGATGCAGACGAGAGTATTTTGGAATCTGCAAAAATAGATGGTAAGACCTATGCAGTGTGCAACGGAGTTAACGCCCCGGCTCTGCTTTACAATAAAACAGTGCTGGACCAGGCAGGTATTGAAGTAAAGGACGGTATGACTATAGATGAATTTGTAGAGCTTTCCAAAGAAATACAGGAAAAAACAGGCTTGAAAACAAATGTGGGCTATAACCATGAAACCCTGCCGGAGTATTGGCTGCGGGCCAAGGACCAGGTATTTTTTGAAGAAGGAAAACTTGGAGCCAAGAGCTGGGAAGATATCGAAACAGTGTTTGCGCTGGAAGAGCAGGGAATCCAAGAAGGCTGGCACATTGACCCCAGCGTATTTACAGAGATTACAGTAGGCTCCGCAGAGCAGGACCCTATGATTTACGGCAGCAGTTCGGAGAACATGTCCTGGTGTATGTTCGCATATTCCAATCAGCTGGCAGCAGTGCAGGAAGCGGCTCCGGAAGGGGTAGAAATCGGAATCACAACCTGGCCTTCTGATAATCTGGAAAAATCAAATTATTTAAAACCAAGCCAGTTTTTTGCTGTGACCACGGACTGCAAAAATCCGGATGAGGCAGTTAAGGTTCTGGATTATATTACAAATTCCGTAGATTGCAACCAGGTTTTATTAGGGGAGAGAGGTGTTCCTATTTCCAAAACCGTAGCAGAGGCTATCACTCCCATGCTGGATGAAACAAATCAGAAAATTGTGGAATATGTAAATAATGTAGTGACTCCTACCTGCAGCACCATCAATCCCGCTGCACCCAATGGTGCCAATGAGGTTTATGATTTGCTGAAGAATCTGGAAGAACAGGTATTATATGGGCAGATTTCCGCCGAGAATGCTGCAAAACAGCTTTTTGAAGAAGGAAATGCCTATATGGCTGCCGGACAGGAATGATTCCTGTCCGGACGGAAAGGGAGATTCGTATGAAGAAAAAAAGAAATATGACGCTGAGCCAAAGATTAAACACAGAAAGTGCGGCGGGTATAGTCTGTTCCCTGCCCTTTATCATAGGTTTTCTTGTGTTTATGATTGTGCCTATGGGAATCTCATTATATTACTCATTTTGTGATTATGACATTTTATCTGCCCCTAAGTGGTGCGGCCTGGAAAATTATATAAAAATGTTTACCGATGACCCTAAATTCTGGAAGTCTATTGGCGTTACCTTTTATTTTGCCTTAGTGTCAGTTCCTCTGAAATTAGTTTTTGCCCTGATTGTGGCTATGATTTTAGTAAAGCCCAGCAAGGCTTCTGCATTTTACCGTGCAGTGTATTATCTGCCCTCCATTATCGGAGGTTCTGTGGCAGTGGCCATTTTGTGGAAAAGGATGTTTGCGGCAGATGGCGTAATCAATAAGATACTGGGTATCTTTGGATTTCCTCAGGATTTCGGGTGGTTAGGCAATACAAAAACAGCCATTTGGACTCTGATTATTTTGGCGGTATGGCAATTTGGCTCTTCTATGCTGATTTTTCTGTCTGCCTTAAAACAGATTCCGGCAGAATTATATGAGGCCGCTGACGTGGACGGGGCTAACAGCGTGAAGAAGTTTTTCAGGATTACCCTGCCTCTTCTGACGCCTACGATTTTCTTTAATCTGGTTATGCAGATGATTAACGGATTTCTGGCCTTTACCCAGTGCTTTATTATTACCCAGGGAAAACCCATGGACTCCACTCTGTTTTATACGGTTTATACCTATTTTCAATCCTTTAAATTTTACAATACAGGGTACGGCGCCGCCATGGCATGGGTAATGCTGCTTATTGTAGGGCTGATTACGCTGGCTTTATTTGCTACAAAACGATTCTGGGTGTATGATGAAGGGAATGGGTGAGTCATGAGAAGAAAGAAAGTATATAAGAAAGTGGTTTATCATGTACTGGTAACCATTTTCGGATTGATAATGATATATCCCCTGGTTTGGATGATAATGAGCTCTTTCAAAGAAACAGGAACTATTTTTACAACAGCAGCCCAGCTGATACCGGAAGAATTTACAGCAGAAAATTACATAAACGGATGGAAGGGATTTGCCGGCGTGGGTTTTGACGTGTTTTTTAAAAACTCCCTTGTTATCTCTATTGTGGCTACGGTAGGAACCGTTCTTTCTTCTGCCGTTGTTGCCTACGGGCTTGCCAGGTGCAGGTTTAGGGGAAAGCGGATTCTTGTTGTGGCCATGCTTCTGACCATGATGCTTCCGGCCCAGGTGCTGATGATTCCTCAGTATTTATGGTACCAGAAACTGGGGTGGGTAAATTCATACCTGCCTTTGATAGTGCCCTATTGCTTTGCGGTTCAGGGATTTTTTACCTATCTGATGATGAATTTTATAGAGGGAATTCCGAGAGAGCTGGATGAGGCGGCCAAGATTGACGGCTGCTCTTACTACGGGATTTTTCGGAGAGTAATCTTTCCGCTGATGTTGCCGGTGCTGATTACTTCAGGTATTTTTTCCTTTATGTGGAGATGGGATGATTTTCTTTCCGCATTGCTTTATATCAACGATTCTACAAAATATCCAGTCAGCCTGGCCCTGAAGCTTTTCAGCGACCCGGGGTCTTCGTCAGATTACGGAGCTATGTTTGCTATGGCAACTTTGTCAGTTCTGCCTATTATGCTGATTTTTATTTTCCTTCAGAGATACATAGTTGAGGGTATCAGCACATCTGGTTTGAAAGGTTAATGAAAAAAAGAAAGAGAGAGACGATAATATGATTTATAAGGATGGTAAGGTCTCAGACCTGCAGATTGCATATATTGGAGGAGGCTCCAGAGGCTGGGCCTGGACCTTTATGACGGATTTGGCTTTAGAGCCAAATATGAGCGGAACTATTCGCTTATTTGATTTAGACCAGGAGGCTGCTAAAGCCAATGAGACTATCGGAAATGATGTTTCCCAGAGAGAGGATGCTGTAGGCAAGTGGAAGTATGAGACTTGCGGGGATTTAGAAAGTGCTCTGACGGGTACGGATTTTGTAGTGATTTCTATTTTGCCGGGGACCTTTGACGAAATGGAAACAGACGTGCATATGCCGGAGCGCCTTGGAATATACCAGTCTGTAGGAGATACTGCAGGTCCCGGAGGCATTATGCGGGCCCTGCGCACTATTCCTATGTTTGTGACCATTGGGCAGGCGGTGAAAAAGTATGCGCCCCAAGCCTGGGTGATTAACTATACCAATCCCATGAGCCTTTGTGTGAAAACCCTGTATCATGTGTATCCGGAGATAAAAGCCTTTGGGTGCTGCCATGAGGTATTCGGGACACAGAAGGTGTTGAAAGGTATTGCGGAGGAAAAGCTGGGAATTGCCGATATAGACAGAAGAGATATTCATGTAAACGTTTTGGGCATCAATCATTTTACCTGGTTTGACTATGCTTCCTATAAAGGTATTGATTTGTTTCCGATTTACCGGGAATATGTAGAGCAGCATTTTGAAGAAGGCTATAACGAACCGGATAAGAACTGGGCCAACAGCAGCTTTGCATGTGCCCATAGGGTGAAATTTGACTTGTTTAAAAGGTATGGCCTTATTGCTGCGGCAGGAGACAGACATCTGGCGGAATTTATGCCGGGAGACCAGTATTTGAATAATCCGGAAACTGTTACAGGCTGGAAATTCGGCCTTACTACAGTGGAGTGGAGGAAAAAGGATTTACAGGAACGACTGGAAAAAAGTCACAAGCTGCTGGCAAAAGAAGAGGAAGTAGAGTTAAAACCTACAGGAGAAGAAGGCATCCTGTTGATTAAGGCCCTGTGCGGCTTAGAGAGAGTGATAAGCAATGTAAACATACCAAACAGAGTTCTTCAAATTCCCAATTTGCCCTCAGAGGCAGTAGTAGAAACAAACGCAGTCTTTGAGCGGGACTCCATCCGTCCTGTGGCTGCCGGAAAGCTGCCGGAGAATGTAAGAGAGCTGATAATGCCTCATGTACAAAATCATGAATTGACCCTGAAAGCAGCTCTTACCTATGATAAAGAGCTGGTAGTTCAGGCTTTCCTCAACGACCCTCTGGTAAAAGGGAAAAAATGTACAGAGAGACAGGTGAGAACGCTGGTAGACGATATGCTGGAAGGCACCAGAAAATACCTTCCCGAAGGATGGAAAAAATAAAAAAGCAAACCTTTCATCAGGGATTAACCTACTGTTGGAGAATCCAAAAAGATTTTTTAAATATTGACTTTTTGATTGGATATTGTATATTATAAATAAAGAGAAATATAATGTTAAAGAGGGTGTCCCACTACCCATTCAAAAGGTGGAGCATTAAAGAGGGTGTCCCGCTACCCATTAAAAGGTGGAACGTTAAAGGATTGTGGAGAGGAGAATTCTTCTCCACTTTTTATTACATAGGCAAATTTGTTGAATGGCCAACTATTACCTGCTTTGTTCCAAAAGGAGAAAATATGGCAGAAGCAAAGAAGTTTGGATTTTATACGATAAATGCGGAATATTTAAAATTCCTTTATGATAAAGATTCAGAAGTATATTATAATAAAAAATACCATACATTGAAGAAGCCTTTTGTTGGTATTGTCATTGGGTTGGGAGAAAATAAATATTTTATTCCTTTAACTTCGGCAAAAGAAAAACACAAGAAGTGGAAAAATGTAAGCGATACACACTTTTTGATTTATGAATTTGTAGAAAGCAGCCTAAATATTCCAGACCATATATATAAATCAGACGATGGAAAGAAAAAGATACATATATTATCGGTATTGGATATTAAAAAAATGATTCCAGTTCCGGATGGCGAATTTGAATATATCGATTTTGACAAATTAGAAGATAAGAGATATAAAGATTTATTTGAAAAAGAGTATGCATTTTGCCTGCGAATTAAAAGAAAGATTTTAAATAAAGCAGAAGAATTATACGATTCGCAACAGAAAAGTAAAGTAATAAGGAAAATGTGTTGCAATTTTTCAAAATTAGAAAAGGCATTAAATGAATGGAAGATAAAATAAGGAATTATGAAATGCCGTGGTTTATTTGGAAAAATAAAAAAGCAAACCTTTCATCAGGGAATTACCCTACTGGAGAAACCAGAGGATAATTCCCATTTTTTTGCTAGTGTACTGGCACGTTCATTTTCAGCATAATGACGTAGAATGAATTTTCATTCTGCAAGGCGGAGGAATGAGGCGTAGCGGTGGCTACGTCGATTG
>CABSEJ010000011.1 GCA_902476765.1 uncultured Blautia sp. | reverse complement strand
GTTATGTCGCTAAAGCGACCCAACCCAGGCGGAGAATCCTGCAAAGCGGGATTCTATTTCATTCTATAGAAAATTCCTCTGAGTTTCCTATAGAATAAAAAGCCCTCCGGGCAGTATAAAGACGCCCTGTTGTGTTGGCCGGATAAAGAAAAATGTGCAGAGAAAAGGAGATAAGAGTATGAAAATCATGTTAAAGGATGGTTCCTGTAAAGAATATGACCAGGCAAAAGCAGTGATTGAAATTGCCGCAGACATCAGCGAAGGATTGGCCAGAGTGGCCACTGCAGGTGAGGTTGACGGAGAAGTTGTGGATTTAAGAACCATGGTGGACAAAGACTGCCAGCTTAATATTCTGACTTTCCAGGAGGAGAAGGGAAAGGGAGCCTTCCGTCACACAGCTTCCCATATTATGGCCCAGGCTATTAAGAGGCTGTATCCGGAGACAAAGCTTGCCATCGGTCCTTCTGTGGCTGACGGTTTTTACTATGACGTTGACAGAGATACTCCCTTTACGGCAGAGGATTTAGAGAAAATCGAAAAAGAAATGAAAAAGATTGTAAAAGAGAATCTGCCTATTACCTGCTTTACAAAGCCAAGGGAAGAAGCGCTGGCTTATTTCCGGGAAAAAGAGGAACCCTATAAAGTAGAACTGATTGAGGACCTTCCGGAGGATGAAACCATCAGCTTTTATGCCCAGGGAGAATTCACAGATTTATGTGCAGGTCCTCATCTCATGAGTACGAAGTATGTGAAAGCCTTTAAGCTGACAAGCCTGGCCGGAGCTTACTGGAGAGGCAGTGAGAAGAACAAAATGCTCCAGAGAATTTACGGAACAGCATTCCCTAAGAAAGCAGAGCTGGAAGAATACCTGAATATGCTGGAGGAAGCTAAGAAGAGAGACCACCGGAAATTAGGAAAAGAGCTGGGCCTGTTTATGATGCGTGAAGAGGGTCCCGGATTCCCCTTCTTCCTGCCAAACGGCATGGTACTGAAAAACCAGCTTTTAGATTATTGGAGAGAGATTCACCGGAAAGCAGGCTATGTGGAAATTTCCACACCTATTATGATGAGCCGCCATCTGTGGGAGACCTCAGGACATTGGGACCATTATAAAGAAAATATGTACACAACCGTTATTGATGAGGAAGATTTTGCTATTAAGCCTATGAACTGCCCGGGAGGAATTCTGGTATATCAGTCAGAGCCTCGTTCTTACCGTGACCTTCCTATCCGCATGGGAGAACTGGGAATTGTACACCGTCACGAGAAATCCGGCCAGATGCACGGCCTGATGCGTGTCCGCTGCTTTACCCAGGATGACGCCCATATTTTCATGACTCCGGAGCAGATAAAAGATGAAATCAAGGGTGTGGCAAACCTGATTGACAGCGTTTATAAAATGTTTGGCTTTAAATATCATGTGGAGCTTTCCACAAGACCGGAGGACAGCATGGGAAGCGATGAAGACTGGAATATGGCAACCGATGCTTTAAGAGCTGCCCTGGATGATTTAGGGCTTCCCTATGTGGTAAATGAAGGAGACGGAGCCTTCTATGGACCAAAGATTGACTTCCATCTGGAGGATTCTATCGGAAGAACATGGCAGTGCGGAACCATCCAGTTAGACTTCCAGCTTCCTCTTCGCTTTGAGCTGGAATACACGGGAGCTGACGGAGAGAAGCACAGACCGATTATGATTCACAGAGTTGTATTCGGCTCTATTGAAAGATTTATCGGTATTCTCATTGAACATTTTGCAGGAGCTTTCCCAACCTGGCTGGCTCCGGTTCAGGTGAAGGTGCTTCCGATTTCCGACAAATATATGGAGTATGGACAGAAAGTTCTGGACAGCCTGAAGGAGGCTGGTATCCGGGCTGAGATTGACACCAGAGCAGAGAAGATTGGCTACAAGATAAGAGAAGCTCAGATGAAGAAGATTCCTTATATGCTGGTAGTGGGAGCCAAGGAAGAAGAGGAAGGGGTTGTGTCTGTGAGAAGCCGTTTCAAAGGCGATGAAGGACAGAAACCTCTGGCAGATTTTATCTGTGCTATGCAGGAAGAAATTAGTACAAGAGAAATCCGGAAGGTTGAGGAGTAATCCTGAGAAGGCCTTTGACCTCTGACATAAGAAAACAAAAGCTCTGTGGGGAGAGGCGGATTATGATTCAGGATATGACTAAGGGGAGGATTTCTCCCCAGATTGTAAAATTTGCAGTGCCTCTGGTCCTGGGAAACCTGTTCCAGCTTTGCTACAATGCAGCGGACAGTATGATTGTAGGAAAATTTGTAGGAACTCAGGCCCTGGCGGCAGTGGGGAGCAGCAATCCCCTTATGACTTTTGCTATTTTATTTATCAACGGTATGTGTATGGGTGCTTCCATATTAATGGGAATGCAGTACGGTGCAGGAAAGCTGGAAAGGCTTAGAAAGCAGATAAGCACCACCATGATTTCAGGTATTGTATTTTCTCTGGGGGTTTCCCTTATCTGCGTCATATTTGCGCCCTGGCTTCTCCGGCTGATACAGGTAGAGGAGGAATTGATTCCTGTTGCCTCTCAATATCTCAGGATAGTATTTGCAGGATTGATTTTTACATTTTTCTACAACTTCTATTCCAATACTCTGAGAGCCCTGGGAGACAGCAAAACGCCGGTGTATTTTCTCATGGTGGCTTCGGTTTTTAATATTTTCGGCGATTTGTTCTTTGTAAAGGTTTGCCGTATGGGCTGTGAAGGCTGTGCTTTGGCCACGGTTTTGAGCCAGGCCCTTTGCAGCCTTATGTGCGGCCTGTACATCAAGAAAAAGGTGAAACTGCTGTGTCTGGGAAAAGACTGGCTGATTTTTGAAAAATCCAGGCTTTGGGATACCGTTCGCTACGGATGGGCCAGCGCCATGCAGCAGGCCTCAGTGCAGCTGGGGAAAATCGGCATCCAGGTAATCGTCAATACCATGGGCGTGTCTACGGTGGCTGCTTTTGCCGCAGTAAACCGCATTGATGACTTTGCCACTATTCCTCAACAGAGTATTGCAGCGGCCATGACATCTTTTATGGCTCAGAACTATGGAGCCAGAAAAAAAGAAAGGGTTTGGAAAGGCTTTCAGTCCGGTATGGTGCTGGAGGTTGTTTACGGAATCGGTATCGGGGCAGTCTGTATCCTGGGCTCAGATTTCCTTATGAGATTGTTTGTCAATGACAGCCAGGTAATTGACCTGGGAAGAAGCTACCTTCACCTCATTGCCCTTATCTACATTCTTCCGGCAGTGACAAACGGTATCCAGGGATATTTCCGGGGTATCGGAGATTTAAAGGTAACACTTTGGAGCAGCATGATGAATATGGGAGCCAGGGTTTTGTCTGCAATTCCCCTGGTTTATGTCTGCAGGCTGGGTATCCGGGCGCTGCCCTTTGCCTATTTTATAGGGTGGATTGCCATGCTGGCCTTTGAACTTCCCCTGCTGCTGAAAAAAATAAAAGAAAACAAAAATACAAAAGAAAAACGTAATAGCAAAAGTATAAAAATATAAGTATAAAAATATAAGTATAAAAATACAAAAAAAGAGGCATATTATCTCTGGCAAAATATATTGTTAGGAGGTAATCGTATGCCATTATTAAGCTGTACAGCCATAAGCTGTGTGTACAATAAGAATGAGTATTGTTCAAAAGGGGATATACAGGTGGACGGCCCAAGTGCCCAGACTCCGGATGAAACCTGCTGCAGAAGCTTTGTGGAGAGAAAAGAAGGAGCAACCAACAGCATGGATACCGGCACAGCCTGTCAGACTATCCAGGTAGAATGCAAGGCCTGTTCTTGTACCTACAATGACAATGAGAAATGTGACGCAGCAAAGATAACTATTGCAGGAAATGGTGCCTGCAGATGTGAAGAGACAGAATGCGGAAGCTTCTGTAAAAAATAGCAGGCAGTCCTATAGGACTGTGGCGATGAAACAAAACAGGTTTTGAGAAAGAGGAGGCCTTAATTTATGCGCTATTTCGCAGAAAGGGACTTCCTCTTTCTTTGAATGTATTCTGTATTCTTTTGCCGATGCCAGCTAAAGCTCTTTATTGTGCCTTTCGGGTAATCAGCTCTCTGTATTTGGTAGGTGTCATACCTTTAGCTTTTTTAAATAGCTTAGTAAAATAAGTTAAATCCGGAATACCGCAGAGAATAGCGATATCCTGAATGGACTCCACCTGAGTGTTCAGCAGATATACGGCCCGGTCAATACGCTTACTGTTGACATAGGAGGTCAAGGTGGTGCCGGTTTCTTTTTTAAACATAGCAGACAGATAGCTGCTGTTTAAAGAAAAAATGGAAGACAAATGCTTCAGGGTTAAATCAGAGGCCAGGTTCATGGCAATATAATTCAGAACCTTCTGAATGATAGGAGAGAAGCCCTTGGTAGAATGGGTCTTCACCAGGAAACAGTATTTACGAACCATTTCCCGGCGGAGAGGTTCTACCTGTGATAAGGAAACAAGGGCTTCTATTTTTGCCGCCATTTTGCCGGACAGCTCGTCCAGATAAATAGGATGGACTTTTCCACGCTGAGCGGCTTTGCGGAACAGTGTATTGGTGATAATCAGATAATTCTTCTGGTCCCGTAAGGTATCCGGCACACGCTGCTCCAGATTGGCAAAAGAACGGTCGTAAAGGCATTTTTCCGCTGCTTCAAAGTCTCCCAGGGCAATGCTTTCCATCAGCTTCTCTTCACTGTCATATCGGCTTTCCATAGTTTTTATAGCATTAAGATTAGGCTCTGGTGTCAGAGGAGCATCAAATTTGAATTCAAAGGTTCGTTGGCCTCGGAGATATACAGGTTCAAAATTCTCTTCCTTGAATAATTCTCTTCCAAGGCAGACAAGATAATGGTGAAAGCTGCCTTTAACTTCCAGAACAGGAAGGGTGGCATAGTATTGCTTCATATAAGTATGGTACTTTTCCGGAATGCTGAGCCGCTGGCATACCTGGGCTACATGCCCTACGGTAAGGGTCTCCGAAAGAAAAGGACCAGCCAGTATAAGGCGGGAGCTTTCTGCGGGAATCAGCAGATAGCAGCAGTCAAAGACATCCTGGCCAAGGGCAATGGCCGGGGGACCCTGGAAAAAGGCGTCCAAATCTATAAAGGTATCTTTAAACGCCTCATAGGAGGAACCGATTAAAGTTTTTCTCAGTTCCAGGTCATAAGTATTCTCCCAGTGAAAAGGAAGGGAAATATCGTAGGTATGTATCCTCATATCATTCAGGAGGTTTTTTGTAAAATTGAGTAAAATATCAGACATATACAAGTCTCCATTGGTAATATTTTTATCTATTATAGTACAATTTTTGTTTTTATTCAAGTCATACAAAAATTATACCGAAATATATAAAAAAAGTATTAACCTGTTTATAGAAAATTCATATATCATAGATTCAATGATTGTAATGTAGAAGGAGGTAACTTTAATGAGTAACATTACGAAAAACGTTAAGCCATTTGGAATGGCTGACAAAATCGGTTACATGTTCGGAGACTTTGGTAATGACTTTACCTTCATCCTCTCCTCCACATTCCTGATGAAATTTTACACCGACGTTATGGGTGTTTCCGCAGGAATCGTTGGTCTGATGATGATGGTTGCCAGATTCGTGGATGCCTTTACCGATGTAACCATGGGTCAGATTGTTGACCGCAGCCGTCCTACAGGCAAGGGTAAATTCCTGCCCTGGATTAAGAGAGTGTGCGGACCTGTAGCCTTGGCATCCTTCCTGATGTATGCCGTATGGTTCAAGGATATGCCTATGGCCTTTAAGATTGTGTGGATGTTTGGTACATACCTGTTATGGGGAAGTATCTGCTACACAGGTATCAATATTCCTTATGGTTCTATGGCATCTGCAGTTTCTCCTGAGGCAAAGGACCGTTCCGAGCTGTCCAGCTGGAGAACTATCGGCGCAACATTAGCCAGCATGGTAATCGGTGTTGTACTTCCTATGATTGTGTACTATGAAGACGCAGCAGGAAATACCGTTATTTCCGGTACAAACATGGCTATCGCAGCAGGTGTCTGCTCCGTATGTGCAGTTATCTGCTACCTGATTTGCTACAATCTGACTACAGAGCGTGTAAAGATTGAGAAGAAAGAAGAGAAATTCAGCCTTGTAGAACTGGGTAAAACTCTTATTTCCAGCCGTGCCTTAATCGGTATCGTACTGGCAGCCCTGCTTCTGCTTCTCTCTCAGCTTACCTTAGGTGGTATGGGACAGTACATTTTCCCGAACTATTTCGGAAGTAAAGAAGGTGTGTCCATTTCCGGATTCTGTGCAAATATTCTGGTTCTGGTTCTGGCCTTTATTGTTCCTTCTTTGGCAGCTAAATTCGGAAAGAAAGAGCTTTCTGCTTTCGGCGGAATTTTAGGTGCAGCTGTATTCGCTGTTGCATATTTCCTTCATACAGACAATATGTATGTGTATATTGCACTGTACACCCTTGGCTATCTGGGAATTGCTTTCTTTAACATTTCCTGCTGGGCCATGATTACAGACGTAATTGATGACGCAGAGGTAAGAGAAGGAACAAGGTCTGACGGTACTTTCTACTCTGTATATTCCTTTGCCCGTAAAATGGGTCAGGCCGCTTCTTCAGGCCTTACCGGAGGACTTTTGTCATTAGTCGGCTATACAACAGCAACTGCTTTTGATACAGATGTTGTAAACGGAATTTACAATATTGCTTGTCTGGTTCCGGCAGCAGGTTTCCTGCTGATGGCTCTGGCGCTGATTTTCGTTTACCCACTGGGCAAGAAGAAAGTTGAAAGTAATGTTGCTACTTTGAAAGCAAGAAGAGAAGGAAAGAAATAAGAAAATATAAATTGAAATATTTATAAGATGTGCAGTGCCGGAAGAGGAAACTTGACCGGCACTGTTTCACACTGATACAAAAATATTTATAAAAGAGAAAGGATGAGGACTATGTTATACCCGATTTTGACACCTTCCCGTTTATTAAGTGATTTAAGCGGTGTATGGGACTTTAAGCTGGATGATGGACAAGGATTTGACCAGGAATGGTACAAGGCTCCCCTGGAAGAGGCTATGACCATGCCGGTACCTGCTTCTTACAATGATTTAAAAGAAGGCATTGATTTCAGAGACCATTATGGATGGGTGTTCTACCAAAGAAAAATCTCTATGCCTGCTTTTGTGAAAACCCAGAGAGTCATGCTCAGATGTGCGGCAGTTACCCATTATGCCAAGATTTACTTAAACGGCCAGCTTATCTGTGAGCATAAGGGCGGCTTCCTTCCCTTTGAGACAGAGATTACAGACAAGCTTCAGGATGGGGATAATCTTCTGACAATCGCTGTAAACAATGTAATTGACTATACAACCCTTCCTATCGGCGGAAAATCTAATATGATGAACGGTATGGGTGGATTTGGGGAATCCAGTTCTGCAAAGCCTCAGAACAATCCAAACTTTGACTTCTTCAATTATTGCGGTATTACAAGGCCGGTGAAGATTTACACGACCCCGAAAGATTATATTGAAGACATTACCCTGGTTCCGGAGGTAAGCGGAACTACAGCCAGAGTTTCCTACAAAGTAGATACTGTAGGAACCGGAGACTGCAAAGTAGAAGTCTTTGACAAAGAGGGCAAACTTGTAGCCCAGGCTCAGGGCGCCCAGGGTGTTCTGGAAATTGAGAACGTTCAGCTCTGGCAGCCTTTAAAGGCATACCTTTATGATGTAAAGGTTACCTTTGGAGAAGATGTGTACACACTGCCTTACGGTGTGCGTACTGTCCGTGTAGAGGGAACCAAATTCCTGATTAACGAAAGACCTTTCTATTTCAAAGGCTATGGAAGACATGAGGATACCTTCCCTAACGGCAGAGGTATGAACCTTCCAATGAACACAAAGGATATGTCCCTGATGAAATGGCAGGGAGCCAACAGCTTCCGTACCAGCCATTATCCCTACAGTGAAGAAATGATGCGTCTGTGTGATGAGGAAGGCTTTGTAGTAATCGACGAGACAACAGCCGTAGGCGTAAACCTGGATTTCGGCGGCGGTGCTAACTTCAACGGACAGAAGGTAAGTACCTTTGACAAGGAACATGGAGTACAGACCCAGGAACATCACAAAGATGTAATCCGTGACCTGATTTCCAGAGATAAAAACCATGCCTGTGTAGTTATGTGGAGCATTGCCAATGAGCCGGATTCCTACAGCGAGGGAGCTTATGATTATTTTGCGCCTCTCTATGAGCTGGCAAGAGAATTGGACCCACAGAAACGTCCTTGTACGCTGGTAAGTGTACAGATGGCGCCTCCGGAGAAAGACTGCTCCGGTAAACTCAGCGATGTTATCTGCCTGAACCGTTATTACGGCTGGTATTTCGGCGGCCCGGATTTGGAGATGCCGGAAAAAGCCCTTCGTAAAGAATTAGATTACTGGAAGACCCTTGGCAAACCGGTTATCTTCACAGAGTACGGCGCAGATACCGTTATGGGAATGCATGACACCACTCCGGTTATGTATACAGAGGAATTCCAGGTGGATTACTACAAAATGAATAATAAGGTATTTGACGATTATGATTTTGTCGTAGGCGAGCAGGTATGGAACTTCGCAGACTTCGCTACCAGCCAGAGCCTGCTGAGAGTCCAGGGAAATAAGAAGGGAATCTTCACCAGAGACAGAAAGCCAAAATTAGTGGCACACTACTTCAAGGACAGATGGCATAAGATTCCGGACTTTGATTACGAAAAATAAGGAATAAATAACAGAAACCGCCGGGTGAAGCAGGTTTTCAATACCTGCCGCATCCGGCGGTTTTTGTTTATGAAAGGTAAACTTCTTCTAAATTTATACAGTAATCCATCCCATAGCCTCTGATACGGCGAAGACCAGAATCAAGACTAGGCAGATAGGCGCCACCCATTTCAGCATTACCCGATAAAAGTTTTTAACTTTAAATTTTCCATTCAGCTCTACTTCGTCTTCAATGGCTTTAGAGCCAATGAAATGTCCGATACATACGCAGGTCAGGATTGCCACGATTGGCATCAGCACACTGTTGCTGAGGAAGTCAAAGAAATCCAGCAGGCCCAGGCCGATAATCTGGATAAAGCTTAATGGTCCGAAGCCCAGAGATACAATAGCCCCTACAACCGCCACATAGACGGTGACAACGATGGTGGCTTTCTTTCTGTTCCATCCAAGCTTATCCCGGACAATGGAAACATTGGTTTCCATCAGGGAGATGGAGGAAGTCAGGGCTGCAAACAATACCAGAAGAAAGAAAACAGCGCCCACAACTCCGCCTAAAGTCATATCGCTGAAGACTTTGGGAAGAGTGACAAACATAAGGGAAGGTCCCTTGCTGAGGGCAGCCTCATCTCCTCCGGAGAAAACGAATACGGAAGGCACAATCATAAGACCGGCCAAAAAGGCGATAGCTGTGTCGAAAATTTCAATCTGGCGCACAGACTTTTCCAGGCTGCTGTCTTTTTTCATATAAGAGCCGTAGGTAATCATAATACCCATGGCCAGAGACATAGAATAGAAAAGCTGGCCCATAGCCGCCAGCACGGTGGTGGCGGAAAACTTGGAAAAATCAGGTAAGAAATAATACTTTACGCCTTCAGCGGCACCTGGTCTGGTAACACAGTAAGCGCAGATACCGATAATCAGAACCACTAACAGAGGCATCATGATACGGCTGGCTTTTTCCACACCCTTTTCCACACCCACGATAACCACCACTGCAGTGAGAAGTACATATAAAATAAACCAAAGCACCGGAGAGGCAGCCTGGCTTACAAAGCCTGTAAAATAATCATCCCCTGCTGCAGCAGACACCTGACCGGTAAGGAAGGTGGCAAAATACTTTATAACCCAGCCTCCGATAACACAATAGTAGGGAGTAATGATAAAGGGAACTACGCAGGCCAGATATCCCACAAAGCCGAAACGTTTATCTAAAGCTTTGAAAGCACCTACAGCGCTCAGACCGGTCTTTCTTCCAATAGCGATTTCCGTTACCATTAAGGTGAAACCCAGACTGACGGCCAGCACCAGGTAAATCAGCAGAAAAATTCCTCCCCCGTATTTTGCTGCAAGATAGGGAAAACGCCAGAGATTTCCAAGACCTACAGCAGAACCTGCCGCAGCCAGGACAAAACCCATCTTATTTGTAAACGCACCTCTTTTTTTGTCCATAAAATCCTCCTTCTTTCTTATTGTTCTAAAGCTTGTTTCGTTCCGGCCATTTGACATTTGTGCCGGAATGAGATATGTTAGACATAATTATGCCATTGAATATGAGAAAACACAAGAAGTTTTTATGGAAGAGAAAAAAAGAAAGAGAAAAAGAGATAAAAAATACTTGACTTCTTTTTACTGATTGTGTTATAGTACATAAGTCTGAAGAAGAAAAAGAAAGCAGAGTATCCACTCTCACCTTAGCACAAATGAGTGACTATGGTTTATAGATAAGTAATGAAGCGTAAAATCAGCGTTTTCTTATGCGGATATGGGTGGATAGCAGTTTGCTGTCCATTTTTTTATTTCATAGGAAATTGCGTTCCTATGAAATAAAAAAGCCCTCCGGGCAGGAGCGCACTGCGGCGGAGAGGAATTATGTCGCTAGAGCGACCCGCCGCAGGCGGAGAATCCTGCAAGCAGGATTCTTTCTTATTCTTATTCATGACCAGAGGTTTATAGAGAACCCTAACCGTTATTTCATTTTATGTTCAAATGGCCAGGGGGCCAGAGTGTGTTTTATCAATATCATGGAGGTGCAAAACGATTAGCGATTTAATGATTAACGAACAAATCAGAGACAGAGAGGTACGTCTCATTGGCGCAGACGGGGAACAGTTGGGAATCATGTCTGCAAGGGAAGCACAGAAACATGCAACAGAAGCGGGCTTGGACCTGGTTAAGATTGCTCCTACGGCAAAGCCGCCGGTTTGTAAAATTATCGATTATGGTAAGTATAAGTACGAATTAGCCAGAAAAGAGAAAGAGGCTAAGAAGAAACAGAAAACCATAGAAATCAAAGAAGTACGTTTGTCCCCTAATATTGAGGAAAACGATTTGAACACAAAGGTCAATAATGCCAGGAAATTCCTGACAAAGGGAAATAAAGTGAAAGTTACTCTGCGTTTCCGGGGAAGGGAAATGGCACATATGCAGAACAGCAAGCATATTTTGGATGAGTTTGCGGAGGTTCTGTCTGATATTGCGGTGATTGAAAAAGCACCTAAGGTGGAAGGCAGAAGCATGACTATGTTTTTGACAGAAAAACGTCAGTAAGAAAAAGAGTTTAAGGAGGACATAAACATGCCAAAAATGAAAACAGTGAAAGCTGCTGCAAAGCGCTTCAAAACAACAGGAACAGGTAAATTAAAAAGAAATAAAGCTTACAAAAGCCATATCTTAACAAAGAAATCTCAGAAGAGAAAAAGAAATCTTAGAAAAGCAACTATCACAGATTCAACAAACGTAAAGAGCATGAAGAAGATTTTACCATACATGTAATTCTTCGCAGAGAGTTTTGTTGAAACAGGTAAGGTTTAATATAGGAGGAAATTAAGAATGGCAAGAATTAAAGGCGGATTAAACGCTAAAAAAAGACATAACAGAGTATTGAAAATGGCAAAGGGCTACAGAGGAGCCCGTTCCAAACAGTATAGAGTTGCAAAACAGTCTGTAATGAGAGCATTAGCAAGCTCTTATGCAGGAAGAAAGCAGAAAAAACGTCAGTTCAGACAGCTGTGGATTGCACGTATCAATGCTGCAGCAAGAATGAATGGTCTGTCTTACAGCAAGTTTATGTACGGCTTAAAGCTGGCTAATGTTGATTTGAACAGAAAAGTTTTAGCTGATATGGCTATCAACGATGCAGCAGGATTCACCACACTGGCAGAGCTGGCAAAATCTAAATTAGCATAATGAAATATAATGAGAAATTTCAGACCCTGTAAACCACACGTTTACAGGGTTTTTTGCCGTTTAGTATAGCAAAAAGGTATGAGAGTTGCCATGGTACACCAGCATATTTTCCAAAGAATCTACGATTATCCACAAGTATTATTCTGGCAGGAAGGAATTCTTTCCTGTAAAATGAAATTTATAAACGTTCGTACCTGCAAAGCAGGATGAATAAACGGAAGAAAGGATGGATGGAAATGGTTGATTTAAAAGCAAATCCTTATTTTTTGTCAGAGGAGGACTGTCAGTGGGTGAAGGATACTATCCGGAACATGACGGATGAAGAGAAGGTGGGACAGTTATTCTTCCAGCTAACGGCTTCTCATGAAGAAGAACATTTGCGGGAGCTGATGGAGAAATACCACCTGGGCGGCTGCCGTTACAATCCGGCGCCGGGCAAGGCGATTCAGGAGCAGAACCGGAAGCTTCAGAAATATGCCAAAGTGCCGGTATTTATTGCCTGCAACACAGAGGCAGGTGGAAACGGAGCCTGCGGGGACGGTACATTTATTGGTTCCGGGGTAAAGATTGGAGCTACAGGTAAGGAAGAGTATGCCTATGCTTTAGGTAAAATGTCTAATGAAGAGGCTGCAGCCATTGGCTGTAACATGGCCTTCGCTCCTGTATGTGATATTCTTTACAACTGGGAAAATACAGAAATTATTAACCGGGCCTTTGGAAGTGACCCGGAACGTGTGGCTAAGATGAGTACGGCATATTTAAAAGGAGCCCATACTATTCCTGGATTTGCCTGTGCGGCTAAGCATTTTCCGGGGAACGGACAGGATTTCAGGGACGCCCATCTTTCCAATAATGTGAATTATTTTGATGTGGAAGAGTGGGACAACACCTATGGTAAAGTGTATAAAATGTTGATTGATAACGGTCTGGATGCCATTATGGGCGGACATATTATGCTTCCTAAATATGCAAAGGCCATTAACCCGGAATTAAAAGATGAAAACATGATGCCTGCTACTCTGTGCCCGGAAATTATGACAGGGCTTTTAAGAGACAAATTGGGCTTTAACGGTATGGTGGTGACGGATGCCTCCCACATGGTAGGTATGACAGACCGTATGAAGAGAGCGGAAATGCTGCCGCTGGCTATTAACGCAGGCTGTGATATGTTCCTGTTCTTTAACGACCCGGATGAGGATTACAATACCATGCTTCAGGCGTATCAAAACGGAATCATCAGCCAGGAACGTATGGAAGAGGCTCTTACCAGAATCTTAGGACTGAAGGCTCATATGGGACTTCACAAGAAGGCAAAAGAAGACCTGGTTCCCCAGCCGGAGACTGCAGAGGCAGTAATCGGAAAAGATGAATATAAAGAAATGCAGAAGGCAATCAGCAGAGAAGCCATTACCCTTGTAAAATATAAGGATAAAGACGTACTGCCGATTAAACCCCAGCGCTACAAGAGAATTATGATTGTCCATATAAAGGCTGCGGAAAGCGGTATGGGAGCTCTGATGAAGCTGCTGGGAGGCGGCGGAACAAATCCTGCTGAACTGTTAAAAGAAAAGCTTTGCAGCAAAGGCTTCAATGCTTTTGTTTATGAAAGTCCTCTGGATAAGATGAAAAAACAGATTGCAGCAGGCGAAAAACCGGATTTGAATATTTATTTTGCGGGAAAAAATGCCATTGCGGACTTTGTGGAAGGTATGGATTTGGTCATTACTCTTTGTGATGTGCCGGAAGGAAGACCAAGCTTTGGTATGTCTAAAGGCGGCGGGGAGATTCCCTGGTATGTATTTGAGGTGCCGGTGCTGGTTATCGGCTGCGGACAGCCCACTATGCTGGCAGATATTCCTCAGGCCAGAACCTATATTAACGCCTATGACTCCAAGGACAGCACATTCGAGGCTTTGATAGAATGTCTTACCCAAGGTGAGGAAGCCTTCCATGGTACAGATCCTATTGACAGCTACTGCGGACTTTTTGACGCAAGACTGTAAAAGACCAGAGTACAAATATAGTATGCTTATTTATGCCCGTGCCCAGACAGGGTAATATAAATGTCCCGGGAGGCTTCTCATAGAAAGCCTCCCGGGACATTTGTTTCTTTTTCGATTATTGCTCCTCCAAAGAGATTTCTTGCTGGAAATTTTCGCTGTAGTGCATTTCATAATCCTTGGTAATAAATACAGCCTGCACCTGGGGAAGACTGTTTATCAGGTCCATGCCTTTTTCCAGTCCAAGGGCAAAGCATGTGGTACTTAAACCGTCTCCGTCTACGGACTTGTCCGAGATAATGGTTACGGAAACTAAGTCGTTTTCGTAGGGATACCCGGTATCCGGGTCTAAAATGTGATGGTAGAGAATCCCGTCTTTTTCAAAATACCGCTCATAAATTCCGGAAGAAACTACCGATTTATCGGAAATCTCCATGATAGCAACAGTTTCGCTGGTCTCCCCAAAAGGCTTACGGATACCGATGGAAAAAGGAGTGCCGTCTGGCCGATCTCCCAGGCACAGGACGTTTCCTCCCAGGTCAATGATAGCACTTTCCACTCCCTGAGACTGGAGATAATCTTTCATTTTGTCTGCGATATAGCCTTTGGCGATAGCCCCCAGATTGATGCCCATACCCTCCTGCTGAAACCGGATTTTTTCTCCTTCTAAAACAATATCCTCATAATTTACCAGGGGCAATGCAGCCTGGATAGACGCCTCATCTGGAACCAGGCCTTGGCCGGAGGTAAAATCCCACAGTGAGGATATTGGTTCAATAGAAATATCAAAGGCTCCTTCTGAAAGACGGCAATAGTCCAGAGCCTGAGAAATTATGTCTCCGGTGTCCGGAGAAAGGGTGTAAAAACCATCCATTTCCTCTAGCTCTCCATGATTCAGACGATATATTTCGCTGGAATTTAAGGTAGGACTGAACAGCTGCTCATATTTTCTGCAAATTTCCATGGCTCCGTCTAACAGAGCTTCCTCTCTTTTGTCATAGATTTTCACATTCACCACAGTATTCAGCATATAATCCGTTCGGGAGATAGGCTCCAGATTCTCTTCTTTTCCCTGATACCAGATAATCAGAGCCAGCAGAAGGATAAAAATCAATATACCTCCTCCTGCGGCCAGTATTCCTTTATTTTTCATAAAATCATCCACTCCAAATCTAATAGGGTAAGATTCAGCTATACGGTTCAGATTCCCGGCTTACACAGCTTTTCTGCTGCAGGCACATGGAGGATTCCTTGCCTGATATGCAGAATCATTGTAAATGTCCGGTGCTGATTCTGTCAAGAAGGAATATAATGATATTAAGGGCTGAAAGGTAAGGGCGGGTAGAAAGCTTTGTGTATGAAAAGAAATATAGGAATTTTGATAGCTGTTTTCCTGGTCTCCTGTTTTATACTGGCAGGCAGTCCGGCCAGAAAGGCGCTTTTAGTGGCTCAATCAGTATCAGGGGGAGAGCTTCCCAGGCTGGCGCTGACTTTTGACGACGGCCCTCATCCGGTGTATACCAGGGAACTTTTAGACGGCTTGCAGGAAAGAGGGGTTTCTGCCAGTTTTTTTCTGATAGGCCAGAACATAGAGGCGAATGAAGAGCTTGTAAAACGTATGGAAGAGGAAGGGCATTTGGTGGGCAATCACACTTTCCACCATGTCAGACTGAGTACTGTTTCTGAGGAAACAGCAGAAAAAGAAATCCTGGATACCTGCAGTACCATAGAGGGTATTACCGGAAATTATCCCTCCTTTGTCAGGCCGCCTTTTGGGGAGTGGAAAGAAGGTCTGGACCTTCACATTTCTATGATGCCGGTTTCCTGGAGCCTGGATTCCAGAGACTGGACCACCAAAAATACAGATAAAATTGTGAAAAGGGTAGTGAAAGATGTGAAGGAAGGTGATATTATTTTAATGCACGATATTTATGAGTCCTCTGTGGAAGCTGCCTTAGAGATTGTGGATATTTTGCAGTCCCAGGGGTATGAATTTGTAACGGCAGATAAGCTGTTGTTGGAATAGGAGATATACATGGATTTATTTGATTATATGAAAGAACAGAACTTAAAGCAGGAATCGCCTCTGGCCTCCAGAATGCGGCCCGCCACGCTGGAGGAGGTTGTGGGACAGGAGCACATCATTGGAAAGGATAAACTGCTGTACCGGGCAATCCAGGCAGATAAGCTGGGCAGTGTGATTTTTTACGGACCTCCGGGTACAGGGAAAACTACGCTGGCTAAGGTAATTGCCAATACCACCAGTGCCAGGTTTCAGCAGATTAACGCTACTGTAGCGGGAAAAAAGGATATGGAGGAGGTGGTGAAGGAGGCCCAGAGCCATTTGGGCATGTACGGAAAGAAAACCATTCTTTTTGTGGATGAGATTCACAGATTCAATAAGGGCCAGCAGGATTATCTCCTTCCCTTTGTAGAAGACGGAACCCTGGTCTTGATTGGAGCCACCACAGAGAATCCTTATTTTGAAGTCAACGGGGCTCTCCTTTCCCGTTCTATTGTTTTTGAACTAAAGCCATTGAAAAAAGAGGATATTTGCTGCCTTCTGGAACGGGCGGCGACAGATGTGGAGAAAGGAATGGGAAGCTACCAGGCAGTGCTTCATGAAGATGCCAAGGAGTTTTTGGCGGATATTTCCGGGGGAGATGCCAGAACGGCTTTAAATGCTTTGGAGCTGGGTATTCTTACCACCAGGAAAAGTCAGGACGGTAAAATTCATATTGATTTGGAGACTGCCGCTCAGTGCATTCAGAAACGGGTGGTGCGGTATGACAAAACCGGGGACAACCACTATGATACCATTTCCGCTTTTATCAAAAGCATGAGGGGGTCTGACCCGGACGCCGCCGTGTTTTATCTGGCAAAAATGCTCTATGCAGGTGAGGATATTAAATTTATTGCCAGGCGTATCATGATATGCGCCGCAGAGGATGTGGGAAACGCAGACCCCCAGGCTTTGGTGGTGGCTGTGGCAGCCGCTCAGGCTGTGGAAAGGCTGGGCATGCCGGAGGCTCAGATTCCTCTTTCTCAGGCTGTGACTTATGTGGCCAGCGCACCTAAGAGCAATGCGGCTTGCATGGCTATTATGGAAGCTATGGAAGCGGTAAAGACTACCAGGACCACCGTGCCTGTTCATCTCCAGGACGCCCATTATAAAGGCTCAGCCAAGCTGGGACACGGCCAGGGGTATCTCTATGCCCATGACTATCCAAACCATTATGTAAAACAGCAGTATATGCCTTCAGAACTGGAGGGAAGAAGCTTTTACCATCCCACAGGGAACGGATATGAGAAAAATATTCAGGAGTATTTCAAAAAAATTCACGGGGAGAAAGACTGAGTATAGAACCCTGGCTTCATAACTAGTGTACTGACACGTTCACATTTCAACAAATGACTTGCCGGAATTTCCATCTGCTGCGTTGTCGTCAATGGACGTAGCCACCGCTACGCCTCATTCCTCCGCCTTGCAGAATGAAAATTCATTCTACGTCATTATGCTGAAAATGAACGTGCCAGTACACTAGTATTACATTTGGAACTGCCCACTGAAACAGATATGGGGAATAAAAGGTATAGGTATTCTTGATTTCAGTTTCAGGCGGCAGCTCTTTTTGACTTTTTATTTTAATACATATTGACAAAATTTGGAAAGCATGATACTATTCAGTTGGTTAGTGAAAGCTAACCTTTTTATTGGCTAAATAGTTAGCTATAACTAATTTATCGGCAATTTAATGATTTCAGAAAATAACCTGGAAATGGAGAAGAAAAATTATGAATAAGAAGAAAGTAAGGATTATCATTCTGGCTCTTGTGATGGTTGCTGCCGGTATTTTTATTTACTTAAATACAAGGCCTAAGGAAGTGACCAATTATGACGTGGCATTTGAAGAGGACCAGGACAAGCCTGAAGAGATAACCTCGGAACAGGGAATAGATGAAGGGATTCAGATACCGGGCTACAAGTCCATTCAAATTCCGGCAGGAACCAAAGATGTATCTGTGGAGTTGACCAATCCGGAGGAAAACAAGGTTTACTTTGAAATTTCCTTCTACTTGCCGGATACAGAGGAGACGATTTATAAGTCCAAGATGATAAAACCGGGACAGACCCTGTATGATATTACTTTGGAAAAAGAGATGACAGCAGGAGAATATCCCCTGGTTGTCAAGTATGCTACTTATACGGCAGATGAAAATATGATGCCCAGAAACGGGGCGGAGCTTAACTGTACGCTGGTAGTAAAAGAGTGATGTTTTTGCGCAAAAGCGCTGGACATAAATAAAAATATTATAAAAGAAAGGAGATTTCACTATGAAATTTTCAAAAAAAGCTTTATCCGGGGTTCTTATGGCAGGTATGCTGGGGACCATGATGTGCAGCACAGCCTTTGCTGCAGGTGCCGCTGATTTGGCAGACGGAGAGTACACAGGAACCATCCATTTCCTGAACGGAAACGGAAGCGGCAGTTACAGTATGTGCGACTCTATTTTTGCTCATCAGACCGATGTTACTATTGAAGGAGATGACGCATCCATAGACTTCTATGTGGCATATCCTGTTCCAAGTTTTCCTGACCAGGGAACAGACGGAACCATTAAAGATGTACAGCTCACTATAAATGAGACGACTTATGATGCTGTCTCCGACATTGAGACAAAGCCGGAAAAGGAATTTGATACAGTCGGTCCTATGTTTGGGATTAATGCAGGTGATGTGCTTCCTACCCAGGTGCTGTCCGTGACCATTCCAAAAGCAGCTCTTGATGAGGCGGCAGAAGGGGGTATTGCAACTACAGCTTTTGTGAATGTGGTCATGAATACAACCCAGAACTTCTTTATGGAAATCAAAGATTTAACACCTGTAGAAACCACAGGCGGCGATACAGAGACAGATGAGCAGAGCATGGAAATTACTGCAAATGTAGAGGAAAAAGTATCTAAGCCGGAATATAGTGTTACTGTACCAAGCTCTGTAGCTATGGGTACTCTTTCTTCCACAGAAGATACGGAGATTGGCTATAACGTAGATGTAAAAGCTGCAAATCTGGACGGCACCATTACCGTATCTGCTCCCGGAGCAGGAACTCTGGTAAATGGAGAGAATAAACTTGCATTTACAAATCAGTTAGACAACAATACAGTAAGTGAAGACACAGAAGGAACAGCTCTGTCCGGTAAAATTACAGTCAAAGGTGCAGACGTAGCGGCAGCCGCAGCAGGCAACTACACCGGAACAACAAACTTTACCATTACATATGCCGCAAAATAATGGCGGTCAGATGAAATAGCGCTTAAATGACAGAAATCCTCAGACGAAATGTCCTGGGGATTTCTGTCACATCATCAGACTATTGTTTCTGACAGAATAGAGATTGTTGGAGGAGCAGATGAGAAACAGGAAAAAGAGATGGAAAGGCAGTTTTCTGACAGCAGCTTTGGCAGCAGTTCTGGCCATACAGCCTTTAAGCGTAAGTGCGGCAGGCGGCTCCTACACCAAAGAGGGCACCTTTCACATTGACCAGTTCGGCGAGTATGATATTGTTGCAGACGTTACGGTAACAGAGGGTAAAATCAGCAATCTGGATATAACCGGAGAGAATTTTGCCGCACAGGATGAATGGAAAAGAGAAGTAAATAAGGGCAAGCTTCAGTCCGCTGCTGCAGGCATGAAGGACAGCTTCCTGGGCCTTGAGGATACGGACGCAGAAGGAATCAAGGAGATTGATGCGGTATCCGGCGCAACTTATTCTTCTAAAGGCATCAAGCAGGCGGTGGCTGCAGCTCTTGGATTGGACATTACAGAGCAAGGGCCTGCCGATGTGCCTGCCGACATTCCGGAAGCGGGAACTTATGATATTACCGTGGCCGTACGCAGCGAGGTGGTAGACCACAGCCTTGTGGAAACAGATACGGCCCAGGCAGTTCTTGAGGTAGATGAAAGCGGCCGGATGAAAATAACCTATACCATGGTTTCCGGTACAGAGAAGGAGCCCATGTACATACTGGGAGTAAAGGGCTATTATCTCAATAATGATAAAACCGGAGAGCTCTCCATGGAGGGAGTAGAGTATGAAACAGAAAAAAGAGGCGACTATGACGTTGTCACAAAAGTGACCTATCCTCTGGAAGGGCTCCATCATACCTATTACACCAATACTACAATTTACGTTCCGGCTATGAGCAACCTGAACGGTGAGATTGCCGGAATCTGGTTTGAAAACGGAAAATTCAGTGTTGCTACAGATTTAGTTATATACTGGGATACCCTGTCTAAGCAGAGCGGAGGTACAGAGGAAGAGAACCGCAGTATGGAGATTACTGCAAATGTCCGGGAGGAAATTTCCCGGCCCTCTTACGGAGTGACGGTGCCGGCTTCCACTTCTATGGGAACCCTTAGCAGTGATAAAGATAATATTATTTCCTATGATATTTTCGTATCTTCTGAGGAGAAAAGCGGAGTAATCACTGTGGAAGCTCCGGAAGCCGGAACGCTGTACAGCAATAAGAATGAGCTGCCCTTTGTCAATACTTTCGGAATCCAGAAATTTAATGGGGAAACCAAAGCGGTGAATCAGGGCGAGGATGCTGGTGTGGCGGCGCTCAGCTCAGGGGTGAATGGACAGACTCTTCACGGTGAAATACAGATTTTAGCCCGGGACGTGGCAAAAGCACCAGGGGGCAATTATACGGGCACTACAGTCTTCACCATTTCTTATAAGGAAGCAGGAGAAGAACCTGTGAACCCGAATCCGGACCAGCCCCAACCGGATAATCCCCAACCGGATAATCCAGAGCCGGAGGACCCTGAACCGGAAAGCCCCGATGATACGCTGGAAGAGGGGAAATATATCGTAGATGTTTCCATGTATCATGAAGTGAATCCCGATTATTCCATGGGGAACAGAGCAATGGAACAACAGGGAATTCTTGCAGTGGATGAAAACGGAAACATGAATCTGCAGCTTACCTTTCATTCCCTGGAAATTATGACAGGTATGGAAGGATACCTGGCTAATTTGAAAAAAATAGACATGTCTACGGTGGAAAAAAATGCAAACGGGTATTTATACAGAGATAAATACACTGCCATTGCCGCTGACATACTGGAAACCTATACAGGAGTTTATGACAGCTACAATGATAAGGATTCTGCTTCCTATGACCCGAATACAGAGGGAAAGGAATATCCTAAAGTATTATCCATTCCTGTAAATCCCAAGGAAGAAGAAAACGCAGAGATAGACGGTAAAAACATAAATTATTGTTATGTGGAGATTTATGTGCCGATTATGGAATCCCTTGGGGAAGGGCAGGGAACACAGGTGGCAAGACTTTTCGTTGACTGGGAAAGTGCAGAAGAATATACGGAGGGAAGTGGCAGCCATACCCCCGGAGGCGATGAGAATCCGGGAGACGATAATCAATCTGGCGAAGATGACGGCAAGGGTGACGAAGCACTGGATGTGAACAACCTGAAAGACGGTGTATATTCAGTAACCGGACGTATGGTGAAGGTGGACAAGACTACCCTTTCCATGTCAGACAATGCCATAAACCATACCGT
This sequence comes from uncultured Blautia sp., assembly GCA_902476765.1. Taxonomy (GTDB): domain Bacteria; phylum Bacillota; class Clostridia; order Lachnospirales; family Lachnospiraceae; genus Blautia. The sequence goes on along the minus strand of CABSEJ010000011.1, from coordinate 19,485 downwards.
AAAACTTACGGTAAAAGACGGGAAGTATTCCCTTACCCTGGATTTGAAGGGGTTGAATATAAGCGGTAAGCTGGGCTATCTCAGCCAGTTAAAATACTTTAAAACCGGTTATACTACAGACCAGTACGGGAATCCCAAAGGAGAACTTGTTGATGTAACGGTGGAATCTTATCAGCTGAATGATGACGGTTCTAAAACAGAAGATGATTTCGGAACGGACTATCCGGATATTGTCACCTTTGCAATGATTCAGGAAGCACAAAAAGACGGTTATGTTCCGCTGCAGGTCTTTGTACCGGTTATGGAGAATATTGCGGCGGGAACAGGCACACAGCCCGTATATTTAAGCCTGAACTGGGATACCTTAAAAGCCACCACAGATGATGACCAGGCTTTTAAAGACGACGGCGGCGGTAATGAAGACAATAATAATGGAGACAGCAACAATGGAAGCAATAATAACAATGGCGGCGGTCTCACCGGCGGTTCCGGGCTTACCGGTGGTTCCGGCCTGACCGGCGGTTCCGGTTTAAGCGGCGGAAGCAGCTTAACGGGTACCGGCTCTGGTTTAGGCAGCAGCAGTCTGGGAAATTCCAGCCTGAAGGCCTCCAATGCCAAAACAGGAGATGAGCTTCCGGTTATGAAGCTTCTGGCCTTAGCAGTTGCGGCTCTGGGAATTGCCGTGACTGTATATGGATACCAAAGGATGACCAGACAGAGAACAGAAAAATAAAAAGTAAGAAATTCTGAGCAGAGGACTGACACACAGTTCTCTGCTTTTTGATTCTATAGGAAAATCCTCTGAATTTCCTATAGAATCAAAAAGCCCTTCGGGCAGGAGCACACTGGGTTGGAGAGGAGTTATGTCGCTAAAGCGACCAAACCCAGGCGGAGAATCCTGCAAAGCAGGATTCCTTTTTATTCTATAGGGCGGACACCTTACATGAATAATTTAACAATCAGCAATGTTTCATTAGCCGATATGGAGAAATCTGTCAAATTGTGGATGGCATGGCTGAATGGTTACGGATACTTGTAACAGTTCAGCCTTGCTGAACCGTTACAGGCAAAATCCATGCAAAATCGCCTACGGCGATGGGATTTTGCCTCCTGAATCATGTTCTTACGGTCAGCGCAGCAAGTGCGCAGACCTAGGCTGAACTGTTATAGATACTTCAAAAATTCATAGAGAAAAGATTGAATTCCATAAATTAAAGTGATAAAATCTATAGTTAATACTTTTAAATAGGGAAGGGGAACGAGGCAGAATGAGAACTTTTGATAAATCTTCAAAATTGAATAATGTATGCTACGATGTGCGGGGGCCTGTTTTAGATGAGGCAAACCGTATGCAGGAAAGCGGTATAGATGTGCTGAAGCTGAATATTGGAAATCCGGCGCCTTTTGGATTCTCAGCTCCGGAGGAAGTGATTCTGGATATGATTTATACGCTGAGAGATACCCAGGGGTATTCGGATTCCAAAGGGATTTTTTCCGCAAGAAAGGCTATCATGCAGTATTGTCAGCTGAAACACATTCCCAATGTGACCATTAACGATATTTATACCGGCAACGGTGTCAGCGAGCTGATTAACATGCTGACTCAGGGACTTCTGGACAGCGGGGATGAAATTCTGGTGCCATCTCCTGATTACCCTCTGTGGACGGGATGTGTGTCACTGGCAGGAGGAAAACCGGTGCATTACATCTGCGACGAGCAGTCTGAGTGGTATCCGGACATTGAGGATATAAAGAGCAAGGTTACAGACAGGACAAAGGCTATTGTACTGATTAACCCCAACAACCCCACAGGAGCTGTGTATCCCAAAGAGGTGCTGGAGCAGATTGTTGAGGTGGCCAGAGAGCATGAGCTGATGATTTTCTCAGATGAAATCTACGACAGGCTGGTAATGGACGGAATCCAGCATACCTCTATTGCCTCCCTGGCACCGGATTTGTTTTGTATCACTTTAAACGGTTTGTCCAAATCCCATATGGTGGCAGGCTTCCGCTGCGGATGGATGGTGCTGAGCGGAGCTAAGGAGAAGGCCAAAGGTTATATTGAGGGCCTGAATATGCTTTCCAATATGAGACTTTGTTCTAATGTGCCGGCTCAGGCCATTGTCCAGACTGCGCTGGGGGGTTACCAGAGTGTGCAGGAATATCTGGTGCCGGGGGGCAGAATCTACGAGCAGAGAGAGTATATTTTCAAAGCGTTAAATGATATACCGGGACTTACTGCGGTGAAGCCTAAAGCTGCCTTTTATATATTCCCGAAAATAGATGTAAAGAAATTCAATATCTTTGACGATGAGAAATTCGCACTGGATTTTCTCAAAGAAAAGAAGGTTCTGGTGACTCATGGAAGAGGATTTAACTGGAATGAGCCGGACCACTTCCGTATTGTATATCTTCCTAATGTGGAGACGCTGAAGAAGGCCACCAATAAACTGGGAGATTTCCTGTCAACCTATCATCAGTAGGAAAAGGACAGAAAGCGTATGGTAATACTTGGGAACAGGGGCCGGTGCAATTAGCCGGGCTCTGTCCCTTTCAGGAAAGACAGGAAGTGTGATTGTGAAAGAATTAAAAAAGCATTCTTACAGAGGAGAGGAGCATGATTTTTCTAAGGGAAGTGTGCTGGGGCTGATTCTCAGGCTATCCCTTCCGCTGATTGTAGCTCAATTCATCAATGTGCTTTACAATATTGTGGACAGGATTTATATCGGCAGAATCCCAGGAGCCAGTTCCGACGCTTTGACGGGAGTGGGAGTGGCCTTTCCCATTATAACGGCTATCACTGCCTTCTCCTTTCTTGTGGGAACAGGAGGAGGTCCGCTCTGTTCCATTGCCAGAGGAAAGGGAGATGAGGAGAGAGCGGAAATAATTATGGGAAACGCTTTTTTTCTCACTCTGTTTACGGGAATTTTGCTGACCATTTTGGGGCTTTTGACGAAAGCTCCCCTTTTATATGCCCTGGGAGCCAGCGATGCCACCTTTGGATATGCCAATGATTATATCAGTATTTATCTTCTGGGCACTATCTGCGTAATGATAAGCCTGGGAATGAACGGATTTATTAACTGCCAGGGATTTCCCAAGACGGGAATGTTGACGGTTTTGATAGGGGCTGTGCTGAATATTATACTGGACCCTTTGTTTATTTTTGTTTTTCATATGGGAGTAAAGGGAGCGGCTATAGCCACAGTGATTTCTCAAAGTGCATCCGCTTTATGGGTGGTGCTGTTTTTGACGGGAAGGACTACGCTTTTAAAGCTGCGGCTTAGAAGGCTGAAACCGGATTTTAAATGTATAAGGGAAATCCTGGCTTTGGGACTTTCCGGATTTATTATGGCTGCCACCAACTGCGGTGTGCAGATTGTTTGTAACGTAACCCTTCAGTCCTATGGAGGAGATGTATATGTGGGAATTATGACCATCATGAATTCGGTCCGGGAAGTGTTGAGTGTGCCGGCCAACGGATTGACCCAGGGAGCCCAGCCAGTTATCGGCTACAACTATGGAGCCGGGAAATATAAGAGGGGAAAAACAGGAATCAAGATTATGTCTGTTATCTGTATGGTTTATACCACGGCGGCCTGGATAATCACCCTTCTGATTCCCCATAGTTTTATCGCTCTGTTTAACGGGGGAGAAGAAATGATAGAACTGGGAACTTCGGCCATGAGGATATATTTCTTCGGCTTTTGTTTTATGTCCCTGCAGTTCGCAGGCCAGAGCGTATTTACCGGCCTGGGAAAAGCCCGGCAGGCCATTTTCTTTTCTCTGCTTAGAAAAGCGGTTATCGTTATACCCCTTACCCTGTGGCTGCCTCATGTGGCGGGGCTGGGCGTAAACGGCGTTTTTCTTGCTGAACCTATTTCCAATTTTATCGGAGGCACGGCCTGCTTTGTAACCATGCTCTGTATTATGTGGCCGGCCCTGTCCAGAGAACCGGCACAGGCTTAATCTGCAATACCGGTTTTTCTGGCGATTTCTATACAAATATTTTGAATACTCAGGCTGTCTGTGGGCTGGATAAGGTCTGCAGCAGCCTCATATTTTGCTCTTCTTTGTTCCATGAGCTGAGATATTCCATCTACGGTTTTCCTGCCCTTCAGTACGGGGCGGGACTCATCTGTTCCTACCCGCTTTAAAATAGTTTCCGGTGAGGCAGTCAAAAGTACTACCTTTCCGCTGCGCTTCATTTCTTTTATATTTTCCTCCCGCAGAATGGCCCCGCCTCCGCAGGATACTATCTGTCCACGGCTTTTGCTGATTTCCCGGAGAAGATTAGATTCTAAATCACGAAAATAAGCTTCTCCATATCTGTCAAAAATTTCCGGGATAGAGCAGCCCTCTCTTAGGGCAATAACCTGATCCATCTCAATGACGTCCATATGAAACATCTGCTGCAGGCACTGGGCTACCGAGGTTTTTCCGGCTCCCATAAATCCAATAAGAAAAATATTATCCTTTTCTGCTATAGCCTTCTGCATCTTTATTTTCCGCCTTCCTTTGTATATTGTGGTTTATTATAGCAGGAAAACAGGAGTTTTTACAAGAAAAGTTTGAAAGAAGAAAAATTGTTCTCTGCGCAAAAGATTAGTTGACTAATAAAATAATTGTGAGTAATTTATAAAAAAATAATGAAGTTATGAAGAAATGCTTGATTTTATATAAAATTTACCATATTATAAGTTAGCCAACTAAGTAAAGAAAGGAGAGGAGCCTATGTTCTGCAAAGAAACCGAGGACAGCCTGCAGAGTATGCTGGTAAAGCTTACCCATCTGTATTTTAAGAGGGCTTTTGCCGCTTTGAAAGAGACGGACATTCATCCTAAGCAGGTTCCCCTGCTGGGCCTTTTAAGCACACAGGAAGGCCAGAGTCAGAGGGAAATATCTCAGGCCCTGAAAATCAGCGCCCCTACAGTGGCGGTTTCTATTAAAAGACTGGAGAAATCAGGAATCCTGGAGCGTAGAGCAGATGAAAAGGACCAGAGAATGAGCCGAATTTATCTGACAGAAAAAGGAAAGGCTATTACAGAGAAGGTGAAATGCTGCATAGAGGAAAGCGAGAATATGACATTCCAGGGCTTTTCGGAAAGTGAGCTTTGCCTGCTTCGGCGCTTCTTTGCCCAAATGATAGATAACTTAGAAAATGACTAAATAAAGGAGTGACACTATGCTGAAAATGTTTCATTACATGAAGGAGCGGTGGTATTATCTGGTGATGATTATTGCCCTTCTGTTTGTGCAGGCCTTCTGCGACTTATCTCTGCCGGATTATACCTCAAAGATTGTAAATGTGGGAATCCAGCAGAAAGGTGTGGAGGACGGAGTGCCGGACACCATCCGGCAGGAATCCATGGAGCGGCTTGAGTTGTTCATGAAGGATGAGGACATAGACTTTGTCCGGGAACAATACACCGCAGAAGAAGAAAATTATGTATTAAAGCATATTGCTGAACAGGACAGAGAAAAACTAAACGAAATTCTGGGAATCCCGGAGCTGGTGGTTTCCCAGCTTCAGGACAATGCCTCAGAGGAAGTGGCTGCCATAAAGGAGCAGATGGGAATTCCCCAGGAGGCAGATATTTTCCAGGTGCTGCAGCAGATACCTAAGGAACAGCTGGAGCAGATGATGGGAGAGCAGACAAAGAGCCTGGAGGAAATGCCGGAGTCTATTGTGACCCAGACAGCGGTTCTTTATGTGCAGCAGGAGTATGAAGCCCAGGGACAGGATATGGATCAAATGCAGATTCAGTACATCCTGTTCAGCGGTTTGAAAATGCTGGGCCTGGCTTTTCTGGGAATGGCAGCGGCGGTTACGGTCACCTTCCTGTCAGCCAGAGTGGCGGCTACCTTGGGCAGAAATCTGAGAAACAGCGTGTATCGGAAGGTGATCACATTTTCCGGAGCAGAGCTGAATCATTTTTCCACGGCTTCCCTGATTACCAGAAGTACCAACGACGTGCAGCAGATTCAGCTGCTGTTTGCCATGATTTTCAGAATCGTGCTGTATGCCCCTATTCTGGGTATAGGCGGCGTTTACAAGGTGTTCCAGACCGATGCTTCCATGACCTGGATTCTGGCTCTGGCTGTGGTGCTGATTATGATATTTGTGGCTTTTCTTTTTAAGATTGCAATGCCTAAATTTACAAAGCTGCAGTATTTAATTGATAAGCTGAATCTGGTGGCAAGAGAAATTCTTACGGGCGTTTATGTTATCCGTGCCTTCAGCACAGAGAAGCACGAGGAAGAGCGCTTTGAGGATGCCAATATAAGTCTGACCAGGACCAATCTGTTTGTCAACAGATGTATGACCTTTATGATGCCGGTAATGATGCTGATTATGAACGGCGTTACGGTTCTGATTGTTTGGAATGGGGCTCATGCAGTAAATGAGGGTACTATGCAGGTGGGAAATATGATGGCTTTTATGCAGTATGCTATGCAGATTATCATGGCCTTCCTGATGATTACCATGATGTCCATTATGATTCCGAGAGCCAGTGTTGCCGCTAAGCGTATCAATGAAGTCATGGATACTCAGGTGAGTATCCGGGACGGAGAAGCTCACCAGACGCCTATGGAAAGCAGAAAAGGAGAAGTGGCCTTTGAACAGGTGGGATTTGCCTATCCGGGAGCTGACGAGGAAACCATTTCGGATATAAGCTTCACCGCCAAAAAAGGAGAAACCGTAGCTTTCATCGGAAGTACGGGAAGCGGAAAGAGTACCCTGGTAAACCTGATACCCAGATTTTTTGATGTGACAAGGGGAAGGATTCTGGTAGACGGAGTGGACATCCGGGATATGAACCTTCATGATTTAAGAGACAGGATTGGATATGTGCCCCAGAAGGGTGTGCTTTTCTCCGGTACCATTGATTCTAACATCCGATACGGAAAAGAGGAGGCAGGAGAAGAGGAAGTAAAGCGGGCGGCAGAGATAGCTCAGGCCTGGGACTTTATCCAGGAAAAGGAAAAGGGAGTACAGGCAGAGATTGCACAGGGAGGTACCAATGTATCAGGCGGACAGAAACAGCGTCTGTCCATAGCCAGGGCCATAGCCAAAAATCCGGAAATCTATATTTTCGATGACAGCTTTTCTGCTCTGGATTATAAGACGGACGTAACTCTGAGAAGAGCGTTAAAGAAAGAGACAAAGGAGGCCACAACCCTGATTGTGGCACAGAGAATCAGCACCATCCTTCATGCAGACAAAATTCTGGTTTTGGATGAAGGAAAGGTGGTTGGTCAGGGAACTCATCAGGAGCTTTTAAAATCCTGCGACGTATATCGCCAGATTGCTATGTCACAGTTGTCAGAGGAGGAATTAGCCAATGAGTAATGAAAGACCAAGAGGCCCTATGGGCGGACACGGAAGGGGAATGACAGGAGAAAAGGCCAAGAATTTTAAGGGAGCCATGAAGCGTCTCCTTCAGTATATGAAAAGATACCACCTGCAGCTGGGAATCATGATGGTTTTCGCTGTAGGAAGCACGGTATTCAATATTATTGGGCCCAAAATACTGGGAAAAGCCACCACAGAGCTGTATACTGGAATTGTATCGAAAATCGGCGGCGGACCGGGCATTGATTTTGATAAGATTGCCCGGATACTTTTAGGGGCATTGTGCCTGTACCTGGTCAGCGCCTGCTTTTCCTTTATCCAGGGCTTTATCATGACAGGAATTTCCAATAATGTAACCTATAATCTGAGAAAAGATATTTCCTCTAAAATTAACCGGATTCCGCTGAAATATTATGAAAGCAGAACCCACGGAGAAATACTTTCCCGTATCACGAATGATGTGGATACTCTTCAAATGAGTATTAACCAGAGCTTTACCCAGCTGATTACTTCTGTGACCATGCTGGTGGGCGTGTTTGTTATGATGCTGTCCATCAATGTTTGGATGACGTTAGCTGCTCTTTTGATTCTTCCGGTTTCTATGCTGATAATCGGAAATGTGATGAAGCACTCACAGAAATATTTCCGGGCCCAGCAAAGCTATTTGGGAGAGGTAAACGGTCAGGTAGAGGAAATCTACAGCGGTCATAACGTGGTCAAGGCCTTTAACAAAGAAGAGGATGTAATCAGGACCTTTGAGGAAACCAATGAAAAGCTGTATTCTTCTGCATGGCGTTCCCAGTTTTTCTCTGGAATGATGATGCCTATCATGCAGTTTGTGGGAAATCTGGGTTATGTGATGGTGGCTCTTCTGGGAGGCTTTATGGTTATCAAAGGAAAAGTAATGGTAGGAGACATTCAGGCCTTCTTCCAGTATATCCGGAACTTTACCCAGCCTATCCAGCAGATTGCCCAGGTAACCAATATGCTCCAGTCATCTGCTGCTGCGGCAGAGCGTGTGTTTGAATTCCTGGACGAAGAGGAAGAAGACCAGACAGTAGAGAATCCGGTGGATATTACCAAGGTAAACGGTAACGTTCAGGCACGTCATGTGGCTTTCGGATATAATCCGGAGCAGATAATCATCCATGATTTTAATGCAGATGTAAAGGAAGGACAGAAGGTGGCTATCGTAGGTCCTACAGGAGCAGGCAAGACCACCATGATTAAGCTTTTGATGCGCTTTTATGACGTGAATAAAGGAGAAATCCTTATTGACGGACACAATGTAAAAGACTTTAACAGAAGCCAGTTAAGAGAAATGTTCGGCATGGTACTGCAGGATACATGGCTGTTCCACGGAACCATTATGGAAAATATCCGCTACGGACGGCTGGACGCCACAGACGAGGAAGTAATAGCCGCAGCTAAGGCGGCACATGTCCATCACTTTATTATGTCCCAGCCTGGTGGCTACCAGATGGTACTGAACGAGGAGACCAACAATATTTCTCAGGGACAGAAGCAGCTTCTTACCATAGCCAGAGCTATTCTGGCGGATAATAAAATTCTGATTCTGGATGAGGCAACCTCTTCCGTGGATACCAGGACTGAGGAACGGATTCAGAGTGCTATGGATAACCTGATGAAGGGCCGGACCAGCTTTGTGATTGCCCACCGCCTTTCCACTATCCGGGATGCAGATTTGATTCTGGTCATGAAAGACGGGGACATTATCGAGCAGGGAACCCACCAGAGCCTGCTGGCTGCCAATGGCTTTTATGCCAGCCTTTATAACAGCCAGTTTGAAAAGGCAGAGGCTATCTAAATGGCCTGCTTTTCCGATAGCACAGTTGTAAAAGCCTCAGCGTAGCCCGCTACGCCTGTGTTTTTACAACTGCACGCTTAAAAAAGCATTCTCAGTGAAACGGTAAGGCATTTAAAGTGGATGGCACTAGAGAACCCGGATGAACCGGTAATACAGCCTGGAAACAGGGGCCTGAGAAGCCAAAAATTCTTTCCGGGCAAAGAGATAATGGCTGCGGAGGCTGCGAATGTCTTTCGCTTTAGGGGCTTTGGGACCGAAGGCGAAGGCCTGGGCTTCCCAGTACAGGTCCCAAAAGCCGTCTCTTTTTTCCGGAGGCAGTTTTTCGGTAAGAGCCTGGTAAAATTCCTGGTCTCCCATATGTTTACCCTCTACAGGATAGGACAGCAGGAAAAGCTTTGTCAGGCTTTTAAAAATACAAAGGTATGCCCTTCTTGGCCCGGAGGAAAAGTAGCCTAAACGCTTCCGGAACAGAAGATTTTGCCGGGTAAGAAGAACTGCTGCAAAGAAAAACAGAGTCAGCAGGACATACAGCAAATATTTAAAAAATACAAGAACAAGGCGGATGACGCTGGAAGGAGCAGGACTCTTTCCGGCGTTTCCCTTTTCCGGAGCAGAAGAAGTGTCATCCTTTTGCTGGGATTCCTGATTTTCGGGATTATCCTCTTCCGGTATGTTTTGAGAGGAATCCGTATTAGGGAGGTCTGCGGATGAACCGGACTCCTCGGCAGAAGGTGTGACTTCTACAGGAACCCAGCCTATAGAATCTATATAGATTTCCGTCCAGGCATGGGCAGTGGAGTCGGGAATATCCCCGGAATAATGTCCCTGTACATTCTCATCCAGCAAAGAGGCAGGGAAAGCATACCCGCTTACATAACGGGCAGGAATACCGTACATACGAAACAGCAGGGTTCCGGCTGTTGCAAAATGAACGCAGAAGCCTTTTTTCTGTCCGTATAAAAAATCCTCTAAACGGGAGACTGTTTTGGGCGGAGTCTCCATGGAGAGACTGTATGTGGCATGTTCCCAAAGAAAATTCTGGATTTCTCCGGCAGCTTTTGTGATGTCTTCTATATCCGGGTTTTCCGGCATGGAGCTGTACACAGGCAGACTTTCCAGCTCTTCCTGAACCAGAGCCATTTCCTGAGCCTCCCAGGAGGTATAGAAATCCTGGGAAAAATTCCGGTATAAAGCTGACAGGGAACTTGCTTCTTCCACTTCCTGGCCCATCAGCTGGGGTGCTGTGGAGAGGCTTAGAGGAAAGCAGCCTCTGCTATCTAATGCTTCTGCCGGGAAAGCATTATTTTCTCCTGGAGAATCTTCCGAAACCTCACTGCCGTAGGGCAGATAGGAGAAAGCCGGAGAAAAGTAGAATTCCAGAGAATAAGTATAGGTATCCAGAGATTCCCCCAGTCTGTAAGGCTGTCCGTAGAATTTGGCAGCCTCTTCTTTGGAGATGTTGTTCTGTTGGGCATACAGGTACCACTGGTTTTTGTCAGGAGCTGTCCAGGAACCGTTATCATAATCCTGTCCGATAAAGCCTCTCAGATAAAACGTATCCTGCATCAGCCGGTCAGCAGAAAAATGAAACATGGGCTGTCCTGTGTAGGCAGGGGCAATATTGGAAATAGTCTGGGTCTTTTCCTTGATTTCGTAGGTAAAAGCCCGGGACTCAGAATCACCGGAGGCAGCAGAGGGAGCCTGGACGGCCTTATTATCAAACAGACGGGCCCCTGTCTGGTTGATAAAGCTGTGGAGCTTCTGGCTGTTCTGGAACAGCCAGGGAGAAAGAGCCGGGGTCAGAACCCAGGCGCAGAGTCCATATAAAACCAGAAGAAAGCCAGTTTTTGGCAGCCACTGCTTCAGAGGATTTTTTGGAAAAACAGCCTCCTCCCAGAGCAAAAAAGCAGCCAGAAAACAGCCAAGAGCAGTTCTGGCAGGCGGCAGGTTTACCACATATCCCGGTATTATGGCCAGAAGCAAAAGGCAGAAAAATATGGCTTTTCTTTTTTTCAGTACAGCCAGCAAAAGAAAGAGAAAATACAGAGTGAGAAGCAGCAGGCAGACATATTCTCCGGGCCCCTCTATTTCATGGTAAGAAGATGAGGGGGACAAGCTGTAAAGTTCCTCCAGAATGGCTTTAATCCTTTGGAACATAAAGCTGGACTGGAGAAAAATCTCTTCTCTTTTTATCCAGCAGAAGCCTGTCAGAAGAAGCAGCAAGGGAATGGAAAACTGCGCCCTGCACTTGGTATAGTGCAGAAGGGCAAAGGCCAGAGGCAGAAAGAGACAAAGGGAAAAAAGCCAGGAAGTCTCCAGTGAAGAAGGAAAAATCTCCAAAAAGCACAAAAGGAATCCCAGTCCTGTGAGACAGAAAAAAAGATAAGAATACAAAAATTTTTTCATAGGCTAATCCTCTTGCTATAGTTAAATGATAATCTGGGTTTCTTCCAACTGCTCCAGCCAGTTTGGGGAAAGAGCAGCCAAAAGCCGGTTGTTCCGGTACAGGTTTAATTCTCCGTCCAGCAGCAGGGAAGTTCCGTAAATGTCGCCAGGATAGCTCTGCTGATACAGAGAGAGGATGTCCTGGGATTCCCTGTAAAAAGCACTGTAAAAAAGATAATACAATGCGTAATCCAACTCTTCCGGATTTCGGACAGGACAGCGGATAAGGGCCTGGGCCTGGCTGTCATACCAGACCAGAAGGTGGGGACAATTCTCCTCCAGCAGAGAAAAACACAGGGATGCAGCACATTCATAGAAGCTGCTTCTGGTGGGTGCCTTGGCAGAAGACAGATTCAATTCCAGGAAAAAAAGAACAGAAAATCCATCCGGCAGCCCCTGACTGCGCACCAGGAGAGTGTTTGCTCTGGCGCTGAGCTTCCAATGTATCTGCCGCATCCGGTCCCCGGGCTGAAAATCCCGGACGTCTCTTCCATAAGTAAAAGACAGACCAGAAGAAATTTCTTCAAAATCCTGGGTTTCCGGGTAAAAATAACGAATATACTCGCTGATATTCAAAGGCAAAGGATGAAAAACAGGATAAAACAGAACCTCAGCAGAGGTATTGGCTGCTTTAGTAGAGCCGAGACCCGGAAGAAAGCTTTGGGGTCTTAACTCCTTTATCCTTACCTGAAATTTCCCGCAATAGGAAGAAAAAAAGCGAAAAGAAAGCATACGCCTGCTGTGGGGAGGCAGAAAGGCCTGCACAAATTTTTTATCCATAGGTTTTGCACTTTGGTCCAGCAGCACAAGCTCTGCCCGAATAGCAGGCAGAGGAAGAATTCCCCGGTTCATAAGCCTGAGGGTCAGAGGCTTCGGTTCTTCCCTAGAGGTGCTTAAAAAGCTTTCCGGAAGCTCTGCCTTTACAAAAAATCTGCAGTAGACAAGCTGAACCAGGCTGACCAGAAACAGAAGGAGCAGAAAAAGAAAAAGAGTACAGGCAGCCAGACTTTTATATAAAATGCCCAGATACAGAGAGACAGCTATAAGGAGAATAAAACCGGCGTATATCATACAATCACCTCCCGTTACCGGATAGAGGGGACGTGGGTATTTTCCAGGATTTCTTCCAGCACAGAACGGGGCGTAGTACGGCCGATTTTCGCCCTGGAATTTAACAGCAGTCTGTGAAGGCACACATCCAGAAACACATTTCTTACGTCCTCGGGCGTTACATAGGAACGGTTTTCCAGGTATGCCCCGGCCTGGGCCATGCGGGTAAGCGCCAGCGTTCCCCTGGGACTGACGCCCAGCTCCGCCATGGGATGATTTCTGGTAGCCTGTATCAGGGTACCGATATACCGGTAAATTCTGTCATGGACAAAGACCTGCCGTGTTTCCTCCTGCATGGTAAGCACCTGGGAAGCAGTTACCGCAGGTTCTACCAGTTCAATGGTATTTTGGGCAATCCGGCCTTTGATAATAGCAATTTCCTCTTCCATATCCGGGTAACCCAGGCTGAGGCACACGGTAAAGCGGTCTAATTGAGACTGGGGAAGGCGCTGGGTGCCTGCGGAACCTGCCGGGTTTTCCGTTGCAATGACAAAAAAAGGCCTGGGCAGAGGATGGGTTACGCCGTCCACGCTTACCTGATTTTCCTCCATAACCTCCAACAAGGCGGACTGGGTCCTGGGGGAAGTGCGGTTAATTTCGTCTCCTAAAAACAGATTGCACATAACAGCGCCGGGCTGGTAATAAAACTGGCCGGTTTCCTTCCGGTACATGGTGAAACCGGTTAAATCTGCGGGAAGCACGTCCGGTGTAAAGGTGAGCCTGTTTTCTTTCAGAGACATAGCTTTGGCAAAGGCCAGAGCCATGGTGGTTTTTCCCACTCCCGGTATATCCTCTAAAAGAACATGACCGGAGCTTAAAAGGGCCATCATTACTTTTTGCACACATAAATCTTTGCCGATAACGGCCTTTTGTACCTGGCGGATAGTCTCATGAGCCCAGGAGCTGTGGTTTTCCTTCCGTATATTCATAATAACCTCCTGCAATCTGATAATTAAAAAGGCCTTTAAAAACCTGATATTTCTGAAAATATTATAATCGAAAAAAAGCATTCTGGCAATGAAAGGAAAAAACTACTTCACTTTAAATTGCTAAATTTTTGGTTGACAAAGGAGAAGTCCCGGGCTATTATAAAGGCAGACATGTAGTTTAAAAGAAAGGTCAGTACAGTGCTATGAAGCAGAAAGTTTTCACCATAGAGAAAAGTGCATACTTTTATTACGGATACCTGGGCTATTTTTACGGCGCAGGCTCTTTCTGCTGTATAAAAGCATCCTGATTTTAGTCTGAGTTCCAGGACTTTAAGCCGGTGTTTGCTGCAGCAGACACCGGCCTTTTGTTTTCACAGGAAGAAAAAGCAGAGAAACTTTTAGGTTAAGCGATTCAAATTTGGAGGAAAGCATATGATTTTAGTATTGAAAAATGGCGCAGACCAGAAAAAAGTAGAAGAATTAAAGCAGCAGCTAACAGGAATGGGGCTAAAGCTCCACCTTTCAGACGGTTTAAATACCTCCCTTATCGGGCTTATTGGGGATACCACAGAGGTAGATGAAGAATGGCTGGGAGCCCTGGAGGTAGTGGAAGCTGTAAAGAGAATCAATGAACCCTACAAAAAAGCCAACAAGGCTATGCATCCAATGGATACAGTGGTGGATATAGCGGGAAGAAAAATCGGAGGAGGAAATTTTCAGGTAATCGCAGGCCCCTGTTCTGTAGAAACCAGAGAGCAGATGACAGAGGTTGCCATGGATGTGAAAAATGCCGGGGCAGGACTTTTAAGAGGCGGTGCTTTTAAGCCCAGAACTTCTCCCTACTCCTTCCAGGGCCTGGGAGATGAGGGCCTGAAAATGCTTCTGGAGGCCAAAAAAGCCACAGGACTTCCTATTGTCACAGAAATCATGAGTGCTGAGCACCTTCCTCTTTTTGAAGAGGTTGACGTTATCCAGGTGGGAACCAGAAATATGCAGAATTTTGAGCTGCTTAAAGAATTAGGGAAAATCCGAAAGCCTATACTGTTAAAGAGAGGCATGGCCAATACCCTGGAAGAGCTTTTGATGAGTGCGGAATATATCATGGCAGGAGGAAACGAACAGGTCATCCTCTGTGAGAGAGGAATCCGTACCTTTGAAACCTCCATGCGCAATACCCTGGATATTTCCGCTATCCCTATGCTGAAATCCAAGACCCACCTTCCGGTAATCGTAGACCCCAGCCATGCGGCGGGAATCCGGTTTATGGTAGAACCTTTAACCATGGCAGCTATTGCAGCCGGGGCAGACGGTGTGATGATAGAGGTACACAACAATCCGGAAAAGGCTCTGTGCGATGGGAAACAGTCCCTTACGCCAGAGAGCTTTTGCCAGCTTATGGAAAAAGTGAAAAAAACAACCGGCTTTTTCCAGAAGAAAATGTAAAAAGGAGTTTTCAATGAAAGCATTAGTTCTAGCAGAAAAACCTTCTGTGGCCCGTGACATTGCCAGAGTTTTAAAATGCAGCAAAAAGCTAAACGGCGCCCTGGAGGGAGACAAATATGTAGTAACCTGGGCCCTGGGGCATCTGGTGACTCTGGCAGACCCGGAGGAATATGACAAAAAATATAAGGAGTGGAAGATAGAGGATTTACCTATGCTTCCCAAGAATATGGAGCTGGTAGTCATCAGACAGACAGCAAAGCAGTATCAGGCAGTGAAGACCCAGCTTTTCAGAAATGATGTGAGAGAAATCATCATTGCCACAGATGCAGGACGGGAGGGAGAACTGGTAGCCAGATGGATATTGGAAAAAGCCCGCTGCAGTAAACCAATCAAAAGGCTGTGGATTTCATCGGTAACAGATAAGGCTATCCGGGAAGGCTTTGCCCATTTAAGAGACGGGAAGGATTACCAGCCCCTGTATGATGCGGCAGTTTCCCGGGCAGAGGCAGACTGGCTGGTGGGCATTAACGCCACCAGAGCCCTGACCTGTAAGTATAACGCCCAGCTTTCCTGCGGAAGGGTCCAGACTCCCACCTTGGCTATGATTGCTGCCAGAGAAGAAGAAATCCGCAGGTTTAAGCCCCAGGAATATTATGGCCTCAGCCTTCTGGCCCAGGGAATACGGTTTACCTGGCAGGATAAAAAGGGAGGCAGTACCCGTTCTTTTTCCAGAGAAAGATTGGAGAAGATACAGCAGGCGGCGGAGAAAGAATCACTTGTGATTACCTCTGTGGAAAAGACAGGAAAGAAAACCTATGCTCCAGGCCTTTACGACCTTACGGAACTGCAGAGAGACGCCAATAAAAAATTTGGATTTTCTGCCAAGGAAACCTTGAATATTATGCAGAGGCTTTATGAAAACCATAAGGTTCTTACCTATCCCAGAACAGATTCCCGTTATATTGGGAAAGATATTGTGCCAACTATTCCGGAAAGATTAAAGGCCTGTGCCGTAGGTCCTTACCGAAAGCTGGCTGCGCCTCTGTCTGTGAAGCCGGTAAAGGCAGATAAATCCTTTGTGGATGACAAAAAGGTAAGCGACCATCACGCTATTATCCCCACAGAGCAGTTTGTCCAGCTGGAGCATATGAGCAGCGAAGAGAGGAAAATATATGACTTGGTCATCCGACGGTTTTTAAGTGTTCTCTATCCGCCCTTTGAGTATGAACAGACCACCATGAAAGGAGAGGCGGCAGGAGAGATTTTTACGGCTAAGGGAAAAATCGTGAAAAGTATTGGCTGGAAAGCTGCATATGAAGGAGAGTCTGCCCAGGAAGAGGAGGAAGAGGAGTTCCAGAACCTTCTGGATTTGAAACAGGGCCAACGGCTGAAAATACAGAGTGTCCGGCTGACTGCAGGAAAGACCAAGCCTCCTGCACCTTTTAATGAGGCTACCCTTTTATCTGCTATGGAAAATCCTGTAAAATATATGGAAACAAGAGACGCTAAGGCAGTGAAAACCCTTGGAGAGACAGGAGGCCTGGGAACTGTGGCCACCAGGGCAGATATTATAGATAAGCTGTTCCACACCTTCCTGATGGAAAAGAGAGGAAACGATATTTACATTACCTCCAAGGCCAGGCAGCTTTTAAAGCTGGTTCCGGAGGACTTAAAAAAGCCGGAGCTGACGGCAGACTGGGAGATGAAATTATCCAGGATTGCTCAGGGAAAATTGAAGAAAAACACCTTTTTGTCCGAGATCCGGGATTACACCCAGGAGATAACAGAGGAAATTAAAACCGGAGAGGGAAGCTTCCGTCACGACAATCTTACGAACACCAAGTGCCCGGTATGCGGTAAAAGAATGTTGGCAGTAAACGGGAAAAATGCCAAACTTTTGGTATGCCAGGACAGAGCCTGCGGACACAGGGAAACAATTTCCAGAACCACCAACGCCAGATGCCCCAACTGCCACAGGAAAATGGAGCTGTATGTAAAGGGTAAGGAAGATACCTTTGTATGTGCAACCTGTGGATATAAGGAAAAGCTGTCCAGCTTCCAGGCCAGGAGGGAGAAGGAAGGGGCCGGAGTCAGCAAAAGAGATGTGCAGAATTACCTGAATAAGCAGAAAAAAGAGGCCCGGGAACCTATCAACAACAGCTTTGCCCAGGCTCTTGCAAAGTTGAATTTAAAAGAATAAAGAGTTCCCTCCCCTTTGTTCATAAATTCTTTAGAAAAAATTTCCTTGTCACGGTATCTTGTGGTATGTTAAGATATTACCAGACTAAAGTGAAAAAACGTGAAAAGGGGGAATCTTATATGGCAGGATTCAATACAAAAGTTACACCTCAGCTTGAAAGACTTACGGAAGTATGTAAGGAACACAGTAAAATAGATATAGACCTGTATGGAAAATATGACGTAAAGAGAGGCCTTAGGGATGTAAATGGAAAGGGCGTCCTTGCAGGACTGACGCAGATTTCCAACATCGTTTCCAATAAGGTGGTGGACGGCAAGACGGTTCCCTGTGAAGGAGAGTTATATTATAGAGGAATCAATGTAGAAGATTTGACAAAAGGGTTTTTAACAGATAAAAGGTTTGGTTTTGAGGAAACTACATATCTTCTTTTGTTTGGAAAGCTCCCCAATAAAAAGGAGCTGGAAGAGTTCACAGGAATTCTGGCGGCCCAGAGAAGCCTTCCCCGGAATTTTGTAAGAGATGTGATTATGAAGGCTCCCAGCAGAGATATGATGAATACTTTATCAAGAAGCGTTCTCACACTCTATTCTTATGATTCAGACCCGGAGAATATTGAACTTCCCAATGTCCTTCGTCAATGTATTAATCTTATCAGTGTCTTCCCAATGTTATCTGTATATGGCTACCAGGCCCACAGACATTACAACCTGGGGAAAAGTCTGTATATCCATCATCCGGATAAGCATTTATCCACAGCGGAAAATATTCTGCTCATGCTGAGACCGGATAAAAAGTATACACCTTTTGAGGCTACTATACTGGATTTGGCTCTGGTGCTTCATATGGAGCATGGCGGAGGAAATAACTCTACCTTCACTACCCATGTGGTATCCTCCTCTGGTACAGATACCTATTCAGCCATTGCGGCAGCTCTGGGCTCCTTAAAGGGACCGAAGCACGGCGGCGCTAATATTAAGGTTGTGAGCATGTTCCACGATATGAAGAAGCATATCAAGGACATTAACGATGAGGATGAAATCCGGGCTTACCTGATAAAGCTGCTGCATAAGGAAGCTTTTGACAAGAGAGGCCTTATCTATGGTATGGGCCATGCGGTGTATTCTATCTCTGACCCAAGAGCCCAGATATTCAAGAAATTTGTAAAAAGACTGGCTGAGGAAAAGGGAAGAAAGAAGGATTATGAGCTGTATTCCAAGATTGAACGCCTTGCACCGGAAGTAATTGCCCAGGAGAGAAGAATCTACAAAGGCGTCAGCGCAAACGTGGACTTTTACAGTGGATTTGTTTATAGTATGCTGGGGCTGCCCCTGGAGCTGTATACACCAATGTTTGCTATTGCCCGTATCGTTGGCTGGAGCGCTCACCGCATGGAAGAGCTTATCAATACGGACAAGATTATCCGTCCTGCATACAAAAATGTACTGGATGAGCAGCCTTATTGTTCTTTGGAGGAACGTCCCCTTTGACTACAAGGGCGGAAGCTGTTATCATAGAGGAAAAAGAGAAAGCAGGAGAGGAAATCGATAATGCTTGAAAAGTTTTTCCCGGATGAATACTTAAATTCCACTTACGAAATAAATTTCAGAGCCCTCTATGAGCAGGGATACAGAGGGCTCATTTTTGATATTGACAATACTCTGGTGCCCCATGGGGCTCCGGCGGACGACAGGGCGGAGGCTCTGTTTTCCCAACTGAAGGAGTTAGGCTTTCAGTGCTGCCTGCTGTCCAACAACCAGCTGAACAGAGTCAGCTCCTTTAATAAAAATATCCAGGTACACTTTATAGAAAACGCCCATAAGCCGGCCAGAAAAAACTATCTGAAAGCCATGAAACTGATGGGAACCAATCTGGAAAACACGATTTTTATCGGGGATCAGCTTTTTACCGATGTGTACGGAGCCAAGCGCACGGGAATGAGGAATATTTTGGTAAAACCCATTCATCCCAAGGAAGAAATACAGATTGTGCTGAAGCGAAAGCTGGAAAAGATTGTGCTGTATTTTTACAGGAAAGCGCAAAGAAACCCAAAAAACAGTTGAAAATTGGCCGGATGTATTATAGAATAGGGTACAGCGGAAAAATTACAGGTTTTCCCAATGGACGAAATAAGGAGGAATATCATTATGATATCAGCAGGAGATTTTAAAAACGG